>JANMMT010000035.1:0-1555 GCA_031373545.1 Hyphomicrobiales bacterium | reverse complement strand
CTGCAGGTGTCACGTTGGCGCTGCTGCAGTGCGACATGCGCGCGTCAGACATTCATTGCGCCGAATGCGGACTTGTTCCGGCCGCATGGCCGTCGAGCACGACGCGCAGAGCAGATCGTTCGTCTGATTGGCCATAGCGTCGGTGGCCGTCCCGGCGAGCGATTGTTAGGGCGTCTTGGTCTGACAACCAGCGACGATACGATTATTCGCGCATTGAAGCGTGGCGATCAAGGCCACGCCCCCGAATGCCCGGTTCGCGTGGCGGGCATGGACGACTGGAGCCAGCTCAAGGGAACAAGCTATGGCACGATATTGATTGATCTGGAGCGCCGCCGAGTGATCGATGTTCTTGAAGATCGCAGTGCAGACGCCGTTGAACGCTGGCTCAAGCGTCATCCGGAGGTCGAGACTATCAGATGTGGTCTTTATGCGCGTGGCGCCACGCTCGGCGCACCCAAGGCCCAGCAAGTCGCCGACCGGTTTCATCTTTTGGAAAATCTGCGCAAGAGCATCGAGGAGCAGCTGAGCCGTTCATACACAGTCTCCCGCCGGTCCTGCCTGCCGCCCAGTGGCGCCGATCCGCTTCATGCGAATTCAAGTGGGGGCCATGACCTTATGCCGTCGCGCGCCGTCCAGCATCAGTATCTGCTGCGACAGCGCAGGCTGGAAACCCGGCAAGCGCTTTTCGGGCAGGTCCAGCACATGGCGTCAGCCGGGGTCGCGGCGCGCGATATAGCGCAGGAAATCGGCTTCAACTGGCGGACGGTCTATCGCTGGCTGGCGAGAGAGGAGCCGATCTATCGGAGTCCTTTGGCCCTCAAGCCGTCATCGCCGTTGTATTTCGAGGCATTTCTGAAAGAGCGGTGGGCGATCAGTGACAGAAGTGGCCGCTGCCTTTTCTCAGACATCCGTCACAGGGGTTACACGGGGAGCCGATCCCATCTGGAGCGCCTGCTGAGCCAGTGGCGACAAGCGGAAAAGCAGCCGGCACAGAAAATGGGAGAGGCCATCACGCATCCAATTATCTTGAACGCTACCGCCCAAGCGCGTGATCCGCTGACAGGTTATTTGATTTCACCGATCACGGCCGCTGCCTTGTACATCAAGCCGTCGGGGCTGCTCATGCCGGCACAGCGGTTGAAGGTGGCCGCGCTCAAGGCGGCGTCAGATGAGTTCAGCATCATGCGACAGCTGGCAATGCGGTTTCGCGGCCTGCTCAAGTCGAAGGATGCCACCGGGCTGCCGCAGTGGCTGCGTGATGCAAAAGCATCCCGGCTTCACACCATGGTGCGCTACGCGAGGCTAATCGCGCGCGATCTGCCAGCAACGGCAAATGCTATCGAAATGCCGTGGAGCAATGGCCAGACAGAAGGCCAGGTGAATCGCCTGAAAATGCTCAAACGCCAGATGTATGGCAAAGCTGGTGTGGCGTTACTCAGGGCTCGGATGCTGCCGCTGTAATGGTCCATGGACGACATAGCGGTCCATTCGATTTTCAGGTTCTCAGTCGGGACTCACCTTGCCAATGCGGCGATCTGATACATGAAAAGTGCGC
>JANMMT010000019.1:0-40699 GCA_031373545.1 Hyphomicrobiales bacterium | reverse complement strand
GGCGCACCAGTGTGGCCGTGACGTGGCGGTCGGCGGGGCAGGCGGGAAAGAACACGGTCTGCAACCCGGGAGCAATCGCGCCGTTCATGCCAGAGAGTTGCATTTCGTAGTCAAGATCAGTGCCGTCGCGCAGCCCGCGGATCAGCGTGGTCGCACCCACTTCAGCGGCAAATTGCACCGCCAGATTCGAGAAGCTGCGCACTTCGAGCAGAACGCCCGCCTGCTGCGCCAGCGGCTGGGTGCAGGCAAGGATCAGCGCGCGGCGCTCCTCGGCAGTGAACAGCGGGGCTTTGGAAGGATGCAGGCCGATGGCGACCACGACGCGGTCAAACAGCCTGAAGGCTGCTTGCAGCAGAGCGATATGGCCGTTCGTCAAGGGATCGAACGAGCCGGGATAGAGGCCGCAACGTGACATGCGCGATTGACTAGGAGAGTTCGCCAGATTGGTCAAATCACGCTGATACTTGGTGTCAGCGCAGGGCCGTCGTGCGCGCCGGCGTATACTCGACCCGTTCGAAACGTCCGGGTTTCAGCTTGCGCATGGGGTCTTTGCCGGCGAACGCCGCGTCAAACCCCTGAGTCGGCGCAAAAAACACCGCCGAAGCGATGCGCTGCGTGCCGGAGGGGCGCGTGTCCGGTCGCACGTCCTGGCCATTGTTGACCCGGCCGATGGGCGTGCCCGCACCGGGAATTGTGCCCAGATCCATGGGGCGTTCCAGCGGCATGGGAATGTCGCGGCGCACGGGACGGATTTCCTGCAGGGCCAGTGTTTCGGCAGGCAGATCGGAGCGCAGCGGCGCAGCAGATACGCTGGCCAGCTGTGTGGATTGTGAAACGCGAGCCGGCGTAGATGCGGCAAGAGGCACCGTTTCCTGCGCGCTTGCGAGCATCACGCGGGGTTCGCCGACAGGCACAGGTGTTGATTCGCCAGGCAATTGGGCCATCTGGCCGTCAGTCCGCAGGGAGGCCAGCAACATGCGATCATCGCTGCCGCGCGAGTTGGCACGGCGCAGATAATCGACCTTCACACGGGCGGTGCCGGAGCTCTTGAAATCGAGGGAGTAAGCCACCCGCTCGGACAGATCTATGACCCGTCCGCCATGAAAGGGACCACGGTCATTCACACGCACGACGATCGAATGTCCGTTCCTGAGATTGGTCACCCGTGCGTAGCTTGGCAATGGCATGGTGGGATGCGCGGCGGAATAGGCATGTTTGTCATAAATCTCGCCATTGGCTGTCTTGCGGCCATGGAAGGCATCGCCGTACCACGAGGCGTTGCCGGTGACCGTATATCCCGGATTATCGCGCGGTGTGTACCACCGGCCTGCCACCCGATAGGGGCGCCCCACGTGGTCGCGTCCGCCGCCTTTGGGTACGGTTGAGCCATATTCAACGACGCGCGGGCTGGCACGGCCATATTTGGAGCTGTCGGCAAACGCACCAATTTCACGCTGGTTTTGCGCTGAAAGCTGACGCGTGCGAGAAGCGTTCTCGCTTGCGCAATTCGCCAGCAGGAGTGCGAGGCACGTGACGACGGCCGTACGGCATGCAGCGGCCGACGTCATGAGTTCAACCCAGGATACGCAACACAGTTGACGACCGATACCGCAATGACCACGACGCCCTGCCCCGTTTTTCTTGTGACAAGCTTTGAAGCGAACCGTTTCGAGGACAACAGATACGACGCGAACCGAGCCGGCGCACCTCCATCCCACGAATGGGTTTACCGCATTGTTAAAATGCAGCGCAAGTCATCCACGAACGGGCAACAGGCCCTGTTAGACTGTCTGAAGCGGCTCAATCATGGCACAAACAAGGCAAGGCATGTCCGCTTTCGCTCACTGCCCCAAGCGCGCAACGCCGGTTTCCCCGTTGTCGCGTGTCCAGCGGATGCGGTTGTTCGGCAGCTTCACCACGTTGAAACACAGGCGCTGACCACTGTACCAGGTGGGAAACTGCTGGCACAACTGATTGCCGGACATGAACCAGCGCCCCGTCTCGCGCGCGGCGAAAAACCGGCCAAGGCCGACCGCCGCACCATCACCGGTGACGCTGCCATCGGGCTTGTAGTTCAGCGGAAACTCACCGCCCAGCGGTGCCGCGAGATAAACTGTCTTGCCATTGACGAGTTGGCGCAGCTCATTGCCTGAGAGCTCTCCTGTCGCCTGCGCGTTTGCAGATGAAGCGGCTGCGGTCATGAGCAGGGTAAGACCTGCGGCGTAGCGCGTGAATCGTGACATCTGTGCATCCTCCGTGCGGTTCGAATCTCTGTACGCAGTTTTCCTGATGCTGAATGATTGCGGCAAAGAAAGGGCTTATTGTGATCGGCCTGAACAACCCATGGCCACGTTGAACTGCGATACAATCCAAGCCTGTCAATGTGATTCGCATACCTCATCCGATGGGCTGTGGACGGTTTGTGGATAACAACAAAAACACGCGCGTTCCGTTCCGTTCCAATGGCCACGGTGCGCAGGCTGAGTGAAAGGGTTAGCCTATGTCCAACGCATTTGCTTCAACCGCCCTCTCGCTGGTTCCTTCCGCGCTGGAAGCGGGCCAGCCCAAGCTCGCCCCGCATAACCTTGAGCTGGAGCGCGCGCTGCTGGGCGTCATTCTCATCCACAACGATGCCTTTGACAGGGTTTCCGATGTGCTGCAGCCCGAGCATTTCTATGAGGGCGTCAACAAGCGCATCTTCGAGGTCATCGGCACCTTGCTGCGCGCGGGCAAGATCGCGACACCCATCACGCTGAAGACATTCCTCGGCGACATGGATCTGGGCGGCATCACCGTCACGCAGTATCTCGCGCGGCTGGCCGCGGAAGCCACAACAGTCATCAATGCGGTGGAGTACGCCCGCTCCATACGCGATCTGTTTTTACGCCGCACGCTGGTTCTGGTGGGCGAGGAAATCGCCGCGAAAGCCTATGAATCCCAGGCCGATGAGACCCCGCGCCACCAGATCGAGGATGCCGAGCGCAAGCTCTACAGCCTGGCTGAAAGCGGCCGCTTCGAGGGCGGGTTCCAGAAGTTTGATGACGCCGTTGTGCTGGCGCTCGACATGGCCGCCAAGGCCTATGAGCGCGACGGCGGCCTCTCGGGCATTGCCACGGGCCTCAATGACCTCGACAGGTTGATGGGCGGCTTGCAGCGCTCGGATCTCATCATCATCGCGGGCCGCCCCGGCATGGGCAAGACCGCGCTGGCCACCAACATCGCTTTCAACATCGCCAAAGCCTACCGCGGCGAGACCACGCCCGATGGCCGGCGCGAGGCGCTGGAAGGCGGCGTCGTGGGGTTCTTTTCGCTGGAAATGTCCGCTGAACAGCTCGCCACCCGCATCATCGCCGAGCAGGCCAGCGTCCCATCGTTCAAGATCCGCCGGGGCGACATGCAACAGTCGGAGTTCGAAAGCATCGTAGAAGCCGCGCGGCGCATGCAGGCCGCGCCGCTCTATATCGACCAGACCGGCGGCATTTCCATTGCGCAGCTCGCGGCCCGCGCCCGCCGCCTGAAGCGCCAGAAGGGGTTGGATGTGCTGGTGGTGGATTATATCCAGTTGCTGACGGGCTCCTCCAAGAAGGGGGACAACCGCGTACAGGAGGTGACGGAAATCACCACGGGCCTCAAGGCTTTGGCAAAGGAACTGAATGCGCCGATTCTGGCGCTCTCGCAGCTCTCGCGTCAGGTGGAAAACCGTGACGACAAGCGCCCCCAGCTCTCGGACCTGCGCGAATCAGGCTCCATCGAGCAGGACGCCGATGTCGTGATGTTTGTCTACCGCGAGGAGTATTACCTCAAGAACCGTCAGCCGCGGGAGGGCACCGAAGAGTTCATGAAATGGCAGTCCGATATGGAACGCGTGCATGGCCGCGCCGAGGTTATTCTCGGCAAGCAGCGCCATGGCCCCACCGGCACCTGCGAATTGCAATTTGATGCGGATGTCACCCGCTTCAGCGATCTGGCAAAGGAAGATTATTTGCCAGCGCGGCAGGATTAGCATCTAAAAAAGCGCATGAATCATATTCACGGCAATCATGTTCACGGTCATGCCAGTCGCCTGACCATGGATGCGTCTGCGCTGACGGAAAATTACCGCACACTGGCAAAGCTTGCCGCCGTTGCGGAATGCGGTGCCGTGGTCAAGGCCAACGGGTATGGTCTTGGCATCGAGACGGTGGTGCCACTGCTGGCACGCGCAGGTTGTCATACCTTCTTCGTGGCGCATCTTTCTGAGGCCCTGCGGGCCCGCAAGGCGCATCCGCTTGCGCATATCTATGTGCTCAACGGCATGCCGCCGGGCACGGAACCATTTTATGTCGCTGACAATCTCAGGCCTGTGCTGGGCACCATCGATGAACTCACGCGCTGGCGCATCATAGGCGGGCCAGCGGCCTTGCATGTCGATACGGGCATGAACCGTCTCGGCCTTTCCATCGAAGAGGCCAAAAGCATCGTCTCCACCGATCTCCTCGCCGGGTCGGGGATTGAACTCCTGATGTCCCATCTCGTGTCATCGGAAATCCCCGACGATGCGCTCAACCCGGCGCAAATTCACCGCTTCGAGCGGGTCGCAGGCTGGTTTCAGGGAAAAATTCCAAGACTCAGCCTGGCCAATTCGTCGGCACATTTTCTGCCCCAGCCGCCGCGTTACAACCTCACACGGCCTGGGTATGCGCTCTACGGCGGCAATCCAACGCCGGGCAAGCCCAACCCGATGAAGCCCGTGGTGCGGCTGGAATCCACGGTTTTGCAACTGCGCAACATCGGCCCGGGCGAGCATGTGGGCTACAATGCGATGTGGGGGGCCAAGCGCCCGTCCACAATCGCCACGCTTGCGATCGGATACGCCGATGGCTGGCCGCGCAGCTTGTCAGCGCCCGATGGCAAGCCGGGCGGTGAGGTGGTCCTCAACGGCAGGCGCTGTCCTTTCGTGGGCCGGGTGTCGATGGATCTCATCACCGTCGATGTGACGGATTGTCCGCCCGGCAGCGTCAAGGTGGGTGATCTGGCGGTCATGCTGGGTGATGGCATCACGGTGGACGATGTGGCCGCGAGGGCCAGCACCAACGGTTACGAAATCCTGACATCGCTGGGCCGCCGCCATGAGCGCCGCCTGATCGGACATTGAAATCAATGGCGCGCGCCACTACCAATTTCTTCTGCCAGAACTGCGGCGCCGTCTACGGCAAGTGGCAAGGCCGCTGCGAGGCCTGCGGCGAGTGGAACACGATCTCGGAGGAAAGATCCGCCGCTTCAGCACCGCTGCCGGGCGGAGGGCGCGTCTCCAAGGGGCGGATGATTCCGTTGGAAAGTCTGCAGGGCAGCACCACGGACGCTCCGCGCATGCCCTCGGGCATCTCGGAACTTGATCGCGTGACCGGCGGCGGTTTCGTGCCGGGCTCAGTGCTGCTGCTGGGCGGCGAGCCGGGCATCGGCAAATCCACGCTGCTCATTCAGGCTGCGGCGGCCTTGGCCAACAAGGGCCAGCGCGTGGTCTACATTTCGGGCGAAGAAGCCATCGCGCAGGTGCGCATGCGGGCTGATCGCCTGGGCTTGGCGGGTGCGCCGGTTGAACTGGCCGCCGAGACCCATGTGGATGACATCGTGGCGACTTTGAGCCAGGGCAAATGCCCTGCCCTCGTGATCATCGATTCCATTCAGACGATGTGGACCAGCGCCGTGGAAGCCGCGCCCGGCACTGTCACGCAGGTGCGTGGCTCGGCGCAGACGCTCATCCGCTACGCCAAGACCACGGGCGCTGCCGTGATCCTGGTGGGGCATGTTACCAAGGATGGGCAGATCGCCGGACCGCGCGTGGTCGAGCACATGGTGGACGCCGTGATGTTCTTCGAGGGCGAAGGCGGGCATGATTTCCGCATCCTGCGCGGGCTGAAGAACCGATTCGGTGCCACCGACGAGATCGGCGTGTTCGAGATGCGCGGCGATGGCCTCTCAGAGGTCACCAACCCCTCCGCGTTGTTTCTCGGCAATCGCGATCCCTCGGCGGCGGGCGCGGCGGTGTTTGCGGGCATGGAGGGCACGCGCCCGCTGCTGGTGGAATTGCAGGCGCTGGTGGTGCAATCGGGCCTTGGCACGGCGCGCCGTGCGGTGGTGGGCTGGGATACGAGCCGGCTCGCCATGGTGCTGGCGGTGCTTGAAGCGCACGGCGGGGTGAAGCTGGCCGGCTATGATGTCTATCTCAATGTCGCAGGCGGCTTGAAAATCACCGAGCCGGCAGCGGATCTGGCGGTGGCGGCGGCGCTGGTGTCCTCGCTGACAGGCAACCCTTTGCCGGTGGACATGGCGATCTTCGGGGAGGTCAGCCTGTCGGGCGCCGTGCGGCCCGTTTCGCATGCGGGACAGCGCCTGAAGGAGGCGGCCAAACTGGGATTTGCCCGTGCCGCCATCCCCGCAACAAAAGGTGCGGATGAACCCGATCGTGCGCTGTCGATCCGCACCATCGAGCGCATCACCGACATGGTTGCGCTGATAGCTGCAGGAAAACCGGTCAGAACGGTGGAACGAGCACGATCACAGACGTGACGCGGCGGCAATCACCCGCTATAGAGGGCTTGTCTCCGCCCTCTGTTCAAACGATTTTCCGGTTCTCGCATGCCCGTTACCATTCTTGATATGATTGTCATCGGCGTCGTGCTGATTTCAGCGCTTCTGGCTGCCTTGCGCGGGTTCACACGCGAGGTGCTGGCGATCGGCTCGTGGGCCATCGCGGCGGCGGTGGCGTACATGCTCTATCCACAGGCGCTGCCCTACGCGCAGCAATATGTCTCAACCAACAAGCAGGTGTCGATGGGCGTCGCCATCGGCGGCGTGTTTCTGGCAACCTTGCTCGTCTCCTATTTTCTCACGTCGAAAATTTCCGACATGATCCTCGACAGCCGGATCGGTGCGCTGGATCGATCGCTCGGTTTCATCTTCGGCGCCGGGCGCGGGCTTCTGCTTGCGGTCGTCGGCTTCATCTTCTTCAACTACCTCGTATCAGCGCAGCAGCAGCCAGGATGGGTCAAGGATTCGCGGCTGCGCGGCACCGTGCTTGAGCCCCTTGGCAAGACGCTCATGAGCTTCATGCCCGAGAACCCCGAACAAATGCTGCAGCGCATGCGCCCGCGTGATCCGGCCGACACGCCGCGTGACGCGCCGGCGGATCCCGCACCAGCCCCCGCTCCGCCGCGGCGGACGGAGGCACCCGCACCGCCTGCCAGCACCGCATCGACCCCTGCAGATCGCGCTGCCCTGCAACGCGTGATCGACAGCGGGCAAGCGCGTCCGCAACCCATACAGAACCGCTGAACGCCGAGGTGAAGCGCATGGTCGAATCTGATCTGGATACCGGCGATTTCCTCAGGGAAAAATGCGGCGTCTTCGGCATTTTCGGTCATCCCGATGCAGCAGCAATCACGGCGCTTGGTCTGCACGCCCTGCAGCACCGCGGTGAGGAGGCGGCGGGAATCGTCAGCTTTGATGGCGCGCGCTATTATTCCGAGCGCCGCATGGGCCTGGTGGGCGACACGTTTTCGCGCAAGGAGGTCATCGAGCGCCTGCCTGGCCATGTGGCCGTCGGCCATGTGCGCTATTCCACCACAGGGGAGACCATTCTGCGCAATGTCCAGCCGCTGTTCGCGGAACTCGATGTCGGCGGCTTTGCCATCGCGCACAACGGCAATCTGACGAACGGCTTGACGCTGCGCCGCGATCTGGTGCGCAAGGGTGCGATCTGTCAATCAACTTCCGATACGGAGGTGGTGCTGCATCTGGTGGCGCGCTCGCTGCGCAGCCGCTTCATCGACCGTTTCATCGATGCGCTGATGCAGATCGAGGGCGCATACTCCTTCGTCGGCATGACCAACAAGAAGCTGGTGGGCGCACGCGATCCGCTGGGCATCCGGCCGCTCGTGCTGGGCGAGCTCAACGGTTGCTACATTCTGGCGTCCGAGACCTGCGCGCTCGACATCATCGGCGCAAAATTCATCCGTGACATCGAGAATGGCGAGATCGTTCTGATTTCGGAAAGCGGGATCGAATCCATCAAGCCTTTCAATGCGGTGGCCATGCGCCCTTGCATCTTCGAGTACATCTATTTCGCGCGGCCCGATTCAGTGGTGCATGGACGCAATGTCTATGACGTGCGCAAACGTTTTGGCGCAGAACTCGCCAAGGAAAACACGGTGGACGCCGATGTGGTGGTGCCGGTGCCCGATTCGGGTGTGCCTTCGGCGATCGGTTACTCTCAGGCCTCCGGCATTCCTTATGAACTGGGCATCATCCGCAACCATTATGTGGGCCGCACCTTCATCCAGCCGAGCCAGGCGATCCGGGAACTGGGCGTGCGGATGAAGCACAGCGCCAACCGTGCCATCATCGAAGGCAAGCGGATCGTCCTGCTCGACGATTCCATTGTGCGGGGCACGACTTCGGTCAAGATCGTGCGCATGATGCGCGAGGCGGGCGCGCGGGAGGTACATTTCCGCATCTCCAGCCCGCCGATCACCCATCCCGACTATTACGGAATTGACACACCCACCCGTGAAAACCTTCTCGCCGCCCGCATGAATCTGGAAGAGATGCGCGCGTTCATGGGTGCGGACAGCATCGCTTTTCTTTCGGTCGACGGGGTCTACCGTGCCTGCGGCTATGACGGGCGCGACAACGCCGCGCCTCAATTCACCGACCATTGCTTCACGGGCGATTACCCGACGCCGCTGACGGATCTGGAAGGCGAAAGCGACAAACGCCAGTTCTCGCTGCTGGCCGAAGCAGGCTGACACATGCAAAATTCCGCTCTCAAGGGCCGCGTCGCGGTTGTCACAGGCGCGTCGCGCGGCATTGGCCGGGCCGTGGCGCTGGAATTGGCCCGCCACGGGGCGCATGTCATCGCCGTGGCCCGTACGGTTGGGGCGCTGGAAGACCTTGATGATGCCATCAAGGCCATGGGTGGTGCGGCCACCCTGGTGCCCATTGACCTCAAGGATTATCCGGCCATCGACCGGCTCGGTGGCGCCATCTTTGAGCGTTGGGGCAAGCTGGATATTCTCATCGGCAATGCCGGAATTCTGGGGCCGTTGTCGCCCCTCGGGCATGTGGAGCCCAAGGCATTCGACGAGGTAATGGCTGTCAATGTCACGGCCAACTGGCGGCTGATCCGCTCCCTTGACCCATTGCTCCGGGAATCGGACGCAGGCCGCGCGCTGTTTGTGTCGTCTGGCGCGGCGCACAAGGCGCTTGCCTACTGGGGCCCCTATTCGATGTCCAAGGCCGCCTTGCAGGCCTTGATGTCGACCTACGCCAACGAGACGCTGACGACCAACATCCGCACCATGCTCATCAACCCGGGCCCCTTGCGAACCCGCATGCGGGCGGAGGCCATGCCGGGCGAGGACCCGTTGTCGCTGCGCACGCCCGAAGAGCTTGCGCCCGAGATCCTGCGCTTTGCCCTGCCCTCGTCGATGGATCATGGCGCAATCTATGATTACCCCACGGGCAAGGTGCTGCATCCGCAAGCACCGGCCTGAAAATTCGGGATTACTTCAGGTAGTTGGCTGCGCCGGCAAGGCGCTGATACGCATCGCGCACATCCAGAATATGCCGCGTCATGGCCTGAAATGCGGTTGCGCGGTCGGCGCGCAGGATGGCGGTCACGATCGCACCGTGTTCGGCATGTGATGCGGCAAGACGCCCGAGTGACTGGAACTGCGCCCGGCGGAACGGTTGCAGGCGTTTTCGTGTCTGGCGTGTCAAATCCCCAAGGTAGCGATTGTGCGCGCCGGCATAGATGAGGCTGTGCAATTCATCGTTCGCATCGCGGTAACCGGCAAGATCGCCCGCCTGCACGAGCGGCGTCATCGCGATGTAGAATTGTTCAAGATCGCGCCGCTGGTCGGCGCCCATCATGACCGCGCAATGGCCGGCGCACAGGCCTTCGAGATCGGCCATCACGACAAACATCTCGGCCAATTCATCCGCGCCAGGTGCCGCCACTTCAGCGCCCTTGTGGCGGGTGTAGGCGACAAGTCCGCTGGCCGCGAGTTGCCGCAGGGCCTCGCGCACGGGTGTGCGGGAGGCCCCATACTCCAGCGCCAGAGTCATTTCATCGAGGTTTGCACCCGGCGGACGCAAGCCAGACAAAATCTGTTCGGCAAGATCGAGGCGTATCCGCTCGGCACGAGTCATGGCCCCATGTGTTCCACCAAGCGGATGCGCCGCGTCAAGTCGCGCCGTTATCTGCATAATTATAAGGCAATTATAGGTATAGTGCATACAATTTTGAGCAATTGATGTGAGGCAAACCATGGCAATCGTCGCACTTCTCAATCTGGCACATGGCTTGCTGACTGGTTTCACTGCTTATCAATCGGGAGCCGATCATGCGTCGCAGAGACTTTCTGAAATCATCAGCCGCCGCGGTCGCCGGGGTTTCTGCCCCAGCGATCTTCACCCGTTCTGCCGAAGCACAGACGCGCAGCGAAACGCTCCTGGCTATTTCGGAGAATGCACCTAACAGCCAGGACATCCACGGCGTGGGAGCCAACCGCCCGGCTTACGAAGTGTCATGGAACAGCTATGACCGCCTGATGACTTACGGCGTCAAGAAAGACGAGCAGGGTCAGGATCACTACGATTTCAAGAAAATAGAGCCGGAATTGGCCGAAGACATGAATGTGGGCCCAAGCAGCATCACCTTCAAGCTGAAGCGGGGTGCGACCTTCCATGACGGCGCACCCATCACTGCGGCGGATGTGAAATGGTCCTTCGACCGCGCGGTGACTGTCGGCGGCTTCCCGACCTTTCAGATGAAAGCCGGCTCGCTGGAAAAAACCGAGCAGTTTGTGGCTGTGGACGATCGCACCTTTCGCATCGATCTGATCCGCAAGGATCACATGACGATCCCAGACCTCGCGGTGCCCGTGCCTGCGATCTACAATTCGGAACTCTGCAAAAAGAACGTCACGGCGCAAGACCCCTGGGCGATGGAGTTCACCAAGAACAACGGCGCTGGCAGCGGCGCGTTCAAGGTCAGCCGCTGGCAACCGGGCACGGAGGTCGTCTACGAGCGTTTCGATGACTGGAAGGGCGGTCCGCTGCCCAAGCTGCGCCGCGTGATCTGGCGCACAATCCCCTCGGCAGGCAATCGCCGCGCGCTGCTGGAGCGGGGTGATGCGGACATTTCGTTCGACCTGCCCAACAAGGATTTCGCGGAACTGGCCGCCGCGCGGCAGCTCTCGATCATCGGCACGCCGGTGGAAAACGCTATTCAATACGTGGGCATGAATGCCAAGGAAGGCCCGTTCGCCAACCCGAAGGTGCGCCAAGCCGTGGCCTGGGCCATCCCCTATCAGAAGATCATGGATGCGGTGCTGTTTGGCCGCGCGGCGCCGATGTTTGGCGATGGTGACAATGTGGCGACTGGCTTCGCCTGGCCGCAGAAGCACGGCTACACCACCGACCTCGTCAAAGCGAAAGCACTGCTGACCGAGGCGGGATTTCCCAACGGGTTCGAGACCACCATGTCATTCGACCTGGGGCTGGCGGGCGTCAACGAGCCCATGTGCATTCTCATTCAGGAAAGTCTGGCGCAGATCGGCATCCGGTTCACCATCAACAAGGTGCCGGGCTCCAACTGGCGCAATGAGTTGCTTAAGAAGAACATGCCGCTCATCACAAACACCTTCGGGGGCTGGCTTAATTATCCTGAATATTTCTTCTTCTGGGCCTATCATGGGCAGAACGCTGTCTTCAACACCATGAGCTATCAAAATACGAAGATGGACGGGTTCATCGATGCGGCCCGCGCGGCGGGTGCGATCGATGACACAGCGGCCTATCAGGCAGCGGTGAAGGGCTTCGTGGACATGTCGTTTGACGAAGTGCCGCGCATTCCGCTCTATCAGCCCTATCTCAATGTAGCGATGCAGAAGAACATCACCGGCTATCGCTACTGGTTCCACCGCCAGCTCGATTATCGCCAGCTGGTCAAAGCCTGAATGCTGTTACTGATCTTCAATCGCGTCCTGCTGGCGATCCCGACCTTGGTCGGGGTCGTCGTCGTGACGTTCGTGCTCACGCGCGCATTGCCGGGCGATCCGGCGGCGTATTTTGCCGGTCCGGCCGCCACGCAGCAATCGATCCAGGAGATCCGCGTGAAACTGGGCACGGATCGCCCGCTGATCGAGCAGTTCGGGCGCTACATCTCGGATCTGGCCAGGGGTGAGCTGGGCAATTCACTCACCACGGGACAGCCTGTTGGCAAGGAGATCAAGGCGCGTCTTCCCGCCTCCGCGGAACTCACATTGATTGGTCTTCTGTTTGCTGTGATGATCGCTGTGCCCATGGGCATTCTGGCGGCGACGCGCCCGAATTCCTTCATTGACCACGCGACGCGCATTGTCTCGACGGCGGGCGTGTCCCTGCCGGTGTTCTTCACGGGCCTGCTGCTGGTCTATGTCTTCTATTACATCTTGGGAGTCGCCCCCTCCCCCGTCGGCCGTCTTGATGTGTTTTTGTCGCCGCCGCGCCATGTCACAGGGTTCTACCTCATCGATGCGGCCCTTGGCCGGGACCGGGAGGTGTTTGTGAGCGCGCTCAAACAGCTTGTGCTGCCTGCACTGACATTGGGCATCTTTGCGCTCGCGCCCATCGCGCGCATGACACGCGCCTCCATGCTGGCGGTGCTCTCTTCCGATTTTGTCCGTACGGCGCGGGCCAGTGGCCTGTCTCCTTACAAGGTCGTTGTGACGTATGCGTTCCGCAACGCGATGTTGCCGGTCATCACCACGCTGGGCATGGTGCTTTCTTTCCTGCTGGGTGCGAATGTGCTGGTGGAAAAGGTCTTCGCCTGGCCGGGCATCGGCTCGTTTGCGGTCGAGGCACTGATCGCCTCGGATTTTGCACCTGTGCAAGGCTTCGTGCTGACCATGGCGGTCCTCTATGTCCTGCTCAACCTCTCCATCGATGTGCTCTATGGCCTCATCGATCCACGCATAAGGATAAACTCGTGAGGATCGGCTCGTGAGCGCGGGCGCAGTGGCCGAGCGCAGCGGCATCGCCCACGCACGCTATGTCATTGGCGAGAACCCTGTCACTGCCTTTGCCTTCGGGCTGTTCGTGGCCATCGTTTTTGCAGCGGTGCTGGGGCCGTCGCTGGTGCCGTATGATCCGCTGGCAAGCAACACATCACGCGCGCTGCAAGCCCCCTCCGCGCAGCATTGGTTCGGCACGGATCAGTTGGGCCGCGATCTGTTCAGCCGGGTGATCGTGGCCACGCGGCTGGATCTCACGATCGCTGTTGCCTCCGTCATCCTGGTCTTTGCCCTGGGAGGCCTCGCTGGCATTGCGGCGGGTTATTACGGCGGGTGGATCGACAAGGTGATCATGCGCATCGCTGACACGATCATGGCCTTTCCGCTGTTTGTTTTGGCCATGGGCATCGTCGCGGCATTGGGCAACTCGGTCACCAACATCGTGATTGCCACAGCCATCGTGAATTTCCCGCTTTATGCCCGCGTGGCGCGCGCCGAGGCCAACATCCGCCGCGAGGCCGGTTATGTGGAAGCGGCCAAGCTCTCGGGCAACGGTGATGGGCGCATCGTGTTGATGCAGATTCTCCCCAATGTCTTTCCCATACTCGTGGTGCAGATGTCGCTGACCATGGGTTACGCCATCCTCAATGCAGCAGGGCTCTCGTTCATCGGTTTGGGCGTGCGGCCTCCCATGCCGGAATGGGGCATCATGGTGGCCGAGGGCGCTGCCTTCATGGTGTCAGGCGAGTGGTGGATCGCGTTCTTCCCCGGCCTTGCGCTGATGATTGCGGTGTTCTGCTTCAACCTTCTGGGCGATGGCCTGCGCGACATCTTCGACCCCCGGCGGCGGACCTGAGCATGGCAACTCCAGCGCTTACGGTGGACAATCTCTCGGTTGTGTTTCGCACGCGGTCGGGCGTCGTGCGTGCGCTTGAGCATGTGAGCTTTTCGGTCGCCAAGGGCGAAACCGTTGCTGTTGTTGGCGAATCCGGCTCGGGCAAATCCGTCACAGCCTACGCCGTCATGGGTATTCTGGACGGCGCGGGAGAGATCACGTCAGGCCGCGCGTTGCTGGGTGCCTTGGATGTGCTGAGCGCGCCTCGGCATGTGCTCGACGGTGTGCGCGGGCGCGACATTGCCATGATCTTCCAGAACCCGCGCTCCGCGCTCAACCCCATCCGCCGCGTGGGCGACCAGATCGCCGATGTGCTGCTGCGCCATGCCAATGTGCCGCCAGCGCAAGCTGGGCTTGAAGCCGTGAAGATGCTGGACAGTGTCGGCATCACCGATCCGGCGCGACGGGCGCGCGCCTATCCCTTCGAGCTGTCCGGCGGCATGTGCCAGCGCGTGATGATCGCCATTGCCTTGGCGGCCAAGCCCTCGCTGCTGATCGCCGATGAGCCCACCACCGGACTCGATGTCACGACGCAGGCCATCATCATGGACATCATCGCGGCGCGCGCCGCCGCCACGGGCATGGCGACCGTGTTCATCACCCATGATCTGGGCCTTGCGGCTGAACGCGCCGACCGCATCGTGGTCATGCATGCGGGCCATGTGGTCGAGGTGGCGCCCACGGCAGAGCTGTTTCGCCATCCGCGACACCCCTACACAGCGGAATTGCTGGCCGCGACGCCCGGCGGCACCAGCCGCCTGGAAGATCTCAGCACCATTCCCGGCAGCCTGCCTGATTTGCGCAACGCCCTGTTGCCGCCCTGCCGTTACAGCGCCCGCTGCCCGCGCAGGAGCGATGCGTGCGACGGCGCGTTGCCTCAGATCAGCGCCCAAACACGCAGCGCTTTTGCCTGTCATCATCCGGTCGCCGCATGACGCCTGAACCGCTTCTTGACGTGGCAGAACTGTCCCGGCGCTTCGTGCTGCCTCTGCCGGGTAATCCTGTGGCCAATCTGTTGCGCCGCCTGCGCCACGGGCCAACAGCTGCGCCGCGCTTGCACGCTGTCGACGATGTGAGCTTCTCGGTCGCGCGGGGTGAAACCGTGGGGTTGGTGGGCGAATCCGGTTGCGGAAAATCCACGCTGGTGCGCCTTGTCTCGCGCCTGCTTGATCCTGATGAGGGCAGCATTCGCTTGGGCGGCAAGGAACTGACCTACACGCAAGCGAGGAACTTTGCCCGCGCGCCGGACCGTGGCCGCATTCAAATGGTTTTCCAGGACGCTGGCGAAAGCATTAACCCGCGCTACACCGCGCAGGATGCCATCGCAGATCCGCTGCGTCGTCTGCGTGGGTTGTCTGGCTCGGCGCTCGACACAAAGGTGCAGCAGGCAGCCACCCGTTGCGGCCTGCCGCTGGCGCTGCTCTCGCGCTTTCCCCACCAGCTGTCCGGCGGACAGCGCGCCCGTGTCGGCATTGCGCGCGCCATCGCACTGGAACCAGAATTGCTCATTCTGGATGAACCGACAGCGGCGCTCGATGTCTCGGTTCAGGTGGTCGTGCTGCAATTGTTGCAAAAACTGAAGTTTGAGCTGGGCATGAGCTACCTCTTCGTCTCCCATGATCTCAACGTGGTGCGCTTGCTCTGCGACCGGGTGCTGGTGATGTATCTGGGCAAGATCGTCGAGAGTGGTCCGGCACGGGAGGTGTTTGCCAATCCGGCGCATCCCTACACGCGGGCGCTGGTCGCCGCTGTGCCGGATGCCACGCGCAAGGCGGAAGACCGCACACGCCTGAGCGGCGAAATTCGCAGCCCCATCGATCCCAGCCCCCATGCATGCCGCTTTCTGGGCCGTTGCCCCCAGAGCGCAGCCATCTGCGGCACGGAAATGCCCGTGCTGAAAGCGGTTTCAGCCACGCAAACCGTGGCGTGTCATTTTCCGGAGGCGCGTCTGCCGTGAACACAGTTGCTCTGCCCACGGCCTTCACGCTGGATGCCTTGAGCGCATTTTATGCATCAGGTGGCACGCCCGAAGCGATCATCCGCGAAGTTTACCGCCGCTGCGCTGCACTTGATGATCCAGGCATTTTCATCACGCTTGGCGGCGAGGCGGATGCACTGGCACGGGCGCGCGGGCTTGACCCCGCCCTGCCGCTTTACGGCGTGCCTTTTGCGGTCAAAGACAACATCGACGTGGCGGGCTGGCCAACCACGGCGGGCTGCCCTGATTTCGCCTACACACCGACAATCACCGCACCCGCCGTGCAAAAACTGCTGGATGCGGGCGCCATCCTCATTGGCAAGACCAACCTCGATCAATTCGCCACCGGCCTTGTGGGCGTGCGCACGCCTTACCCTGTGCCGCGCAATGCCATCGACCCCCTCTTGGTGCCGGGCGGCTCGTCTTCCGGATCTGCTGTGGCGGTGGCGCAGGGGCTGGTCAGTTTCTCGCTCGGCACGGACACGGCAGGCTCTGGCCGCGTGCCGGCGGCCCTCAACAACATCGTCGGCCTCAAGCCATCGGTGGGCATGGTCTCCACGCGCGGCGTCGTGCCGGCCTGTCGCACGCTGGATTGCATCTCGGTCTTTGCTCTCACGGTTGCAGATGCCCATGCGGCAACCGCCACAATGAGCGCCCATGACGCTGATGAGCCCTACAGCCGCGCTGTCCCCATGCGCGCCATATCCCCGCCTGCTCCCATGATGGTGATTGGCGTGCCGCGCAAGGAAGACCTGCGGTTCTACGGTGACGAGGCACAGGAAGCCGCCTATTCTGCCGCGCTCGCCACGCTGCAAGGCATGGGGGCCAAGCTTGAACCGGTTGATCTCACCCCGTTTTTCGAAGTCGCCGCGTTGCTTTACGAAGGCCCTTGGATCGCCGAACGCCATGCCGCCACCGCCGATGCACTGACGCGCAGGCCCGACATCATGCACCCGGTTACGCGCCGCATTATCGAGGGCGCCAATGGCTTTTCAGCCAGCGCGCTGTTCAAGGCGCAATACCGTCTGGCGGAACTCAAGCGCGTGACAGCGCCGCTATGGGGCAAGATCACCGCTCTGGCGGTGCCGACAACGCCGATCTCACCCCTTTTGGCGGACCTGGCAAGCGACCCGATCACGCCCAACAGCCGCTGCGGCACCTACACCAATTTCGTCAATTTACTGGATCTATGCGCGCTGGCCGTGCCTGGCCCGATGCGCGCAGATGGACGGGGCGCAGGCCTGACCTTCATCGCGCCTTGCGGCCAGGATGGGCCATTGGCCGGGCTGGGCGTGGCCTTTCACCATTCAGCCAAGGTCAGCATGGGCGCAACGGGCTTGGCGCTTGCGCCATCCACGTCCCGAAAGGGAGTGGATGATCTGATCGAGCTTGTCGTCGTGGGCGCGCATCTCTCCGGCATGCCACTTAACCACGAACTCACCCGCAACGGCGGCGTGTTTCGCCGGGCCCTCACCACCACGGCGGATTACGCGCTTTATGCACTTGCTGGCGGCCCACCGCGCAGACCTGGCCTATTGCGTGTGGCCGACAACACCGGAACGCGCATTGCAACCGAAGTATGGGCCTTGCCCGCCGAAGGGTTCGGGCGGTTCGTTCAGGGCATTCCCGCGCCGCTTGGCATCGGCACGTTGCGCCTGGCGGATGGCACCAGCGCGAAGGGGTTTCTGGTGGAACCCGAAGGCTTGAAGGGCGCAGAAAACATTTCACATCTGGGTGGCTGGCGTACCTTCATCGCCAGCCTGACAAAGGCCGCGTGATGACCAAACCCCCGTTCGATCCTGCGGTTTACACCGACCTGATGGCCTCAGCCCTTGATTTGCCGCTCACGGATGTCATGCGTCCGGCCGTCATTGCCAACGTGGCACTGGCGTTCAAGCTGGCCCCGCTGTTTGTAGATTTTGCCTTGCCTGACAGCATCGAACCCGCGCCCGTTTTTCATGCGGGAGCCGCAGATGACTGATTGGACTTTCCAGCCCGGCCACGCGATCACGCGCGCCATCAACAGGGGCGAAATCAACGCACGCACCGTGACAGAGCAGCATCTGGCGGCCATAACGGCGCATGATCCGCGCCTCAATGCCTACACGGATGTGACAGCGGACCGCGCCTTGCACCAAGCCGACCGGATCGATGCGCTGCGCCGCGCGGGCCAACCCCTGCCGCCGCTGGCGGGTGTGCCCTACGCTGTGAAGAACCTCGTCGATGTAGCTGGCCTGACCACACGCGCAGGTTCGAAGATCAACCGCGACAATCCACCGGCCAGTGCCGACGCCACGGTTGTCACGCGGTTGGATAGCGCAGGCGCGGTGCTGCTTGGTAGCTTGAACATGGGCGAGTATGCCTATGATTTCACTGGATTAAATGCGCATGATGGCCCCTCGCGCAATCCCCACGACACCGCGCGTATGACGGGTGGGTCTTCGGGCGGATCAGGAGCCGCCGCAGCGGGAGGCTTGGCCGCGCTGACCATTGGCTCGGACACAAATGGCTCCATACGCGTGCCGGCATCGCTGTGCGGCTTGTTTGGCCTGAAGCCGACGTTCGGCGCTGTATCCCGCGCGGGCACGTTTCCCTTTGTCGCCAGCCTCGATCACATCGGCCCACTGGCGCGATCAGTGGAAGATCTGGCACGCGCCTTTGATGCGGTTGCAGGGCCCGATGCCGCTGACCCCGTGTGCAGGGCCAATGCTCCGCAACCCACCACCGCGCAGCTTGAAGGATCCATTACGGACCTGCGTGTCGCACGCGCAGGTGATTACTTCACGCGCATGGCCACGCCAGAAGCCTTGTGTGCGGTCGACATCGTCGCGCGTGCACTGGGTGCCACATCCGTCGTTTCATTTCCCGAATCGCACCGCGCCCGTGCTGCCGCCTTCGTCATTACCATGACGGAATCGGCCAATTTGCACCGCGTCCGCATTCGTGGGCGGCCCATGGATTTTGACCCGGAGGTACGTGATCGCCTGATCGCAGGAGCCATGCTGCCTGCGGATTGGCTGGTACAGGCGCAGCGTTTTCGCAGCTGGTATCAGCGCGCCTGCCTGATGCTGTTCAGCGATGTTGATGTGATCCTAGCGCCCGCAACGCCGTGCAGCGCGCCACTGCTGGACCAGAAAACCTTTGTGCTGGACGGTGTTGAGCTGCCCGTGCGACCCAACCTCGGGCTGTTTACCCAGCCCATCTCCTTCATCGGCCTGCCGGTCGTGACAGTGCCCACATGGCAGAATGGCGCCATGCCCATCGGCGTGCAGATCATCACGGCGCCTGGGCGCGAGGCCATCGCCCTGCGTGTGGCCCGCGTGCTGGAGAAAGAAGGCATCGCCACAGTCAGAAGGCCTGCTATCTAAGGCATGGCCTTTAAAGCCCGCCCTTTACATGTCCCCGTTTAAGGACTGCCAGCTATTTTGTGGCCCTTTGGCCAAAAAGCACGGCCTGCACTTGGGGATCTTTCATATCGGCAGCCGCACGCTGATCGGCCTCGATCGCCAGACCACGTTCCACGGCGGGGCGTGCGAGACAGGCCTTCAGCCAGCGCTCGACGTTGGGAAAATCCTTGATGTCCTGCCCCTGTCGCTCCCACAACTTCGCCCAGCCCACGCAGGCGATATCGGCGATGGAATACTCTCCCGCGAGATAGTCATGCATGGCCAGTTGCTTGTCCATCACGCCGTACAGGCGGTTGCTCTCGTTGGTGTAGCGGTCGATGGCATAGGGAATTTTTTCTGGCGCATAGATGCGGAAATGGTGGGCTTGCCCAAGCATCGGGCCAAAACCTCCCATCTGCCAGAACAGCCACTGATCAACCGCCATACGCTGGCGCTCATCAGTGGGATAGAATTTGCCGGTCTTGCGCCCGAGATATTGCAGGATCGCACCGCTTTCAAAGACTGAAATCGGTTTGCCGTTCGGCCCATCATGATCGACGATGGCGGGCATCTTGTTGTTGGGCGAAATGACCAGAAACTCTGGTTTGAATTGATCGCCTTTTGAAATGTTCACGGGATGCACGGTGTAAGGCAACTCGCACTCTTCCAGCATGATCGAGATTTTCCAGCCGTTCGGCGTTGGCCAATAATAAAGATCGATGGGCTTGGTCACACTGTGCTCCTTGGTTGTATGCAAGATGTAAGGCTCAGATGCCTGCGGTGAAAGGCCATTTCCCCCGATTTATCGGAAATTGAATTGGACGGCATGCATGGGCAGAATGTCCCCATGCTCAAGGTCACAGCGTACATGATGTTTCTCGCGGGGCTCGCCAACGCCGCTGCGGCGCAAACGACCATTGCCAACCCGTTGCATGCCGGAGCTGAAACCAGGCCGCTGCCTCAATCAAGCGCACGCAGCCCCGCCCAGCGCCTTGCGGCAGAGGACACGCGCGCCTGTGGTGCGGAGTGGAAAATCAGAAAGGCCGAGCTTGGCGCATCAGGAGCGACATGGCAGAGCTTTGCCCTGCAATGCCGCGCAAAACGCAAGTCCGCGCGTGGTGTTTGATCATCTCAGTGCATCGAAATAATCGCGAAAAGCCGTTAGATCAGTGGCGAGGTCCGTGCGAGTGATGACAAAACGCGAAGCGGCTGATGATCCTCACTGTCCTATTGAACCTCATACCCATTTTCCTGATCATCGCGGTTGGCTGGGTAACGCGCATCACGGCCTTCGTGACGCCCGATCAGTGGAATGGGTTTGAGCGCGTCACCTACCATATCCTGCTGCCAGCGCTCATTCTCACGACACTCGCCATGGCGAATCTCACGCGGCTGCCGCTGGCGAATATCGGCCTCACCCTGCTGACACCTGTCCTGCTTCTGGCGCTGCTCTTGTTCATGTTGCGGCCTTGGCTTGCGCGCCACCTCGACGTGGATGGCCCGGCGTTCACATCGGTTCTTCAAGGGTCGATCCGCTGGAACAGCTTCATTGCACTGGCCCTGGCCCTTCAACTCTACGGAAAGGAGGGAGGGGCCGTGGCCGCGGTGGGCTTTGGCGTGCTCATTCCCGTGGTGAATCTCATCTGCGCCTTCGCGCTCGCGCGCCATGGCTCGACACCCACGACGCCCGGGCTGGGCTCTTTGCTGCTGACACTGATCAAGAACCCGTTCGTCTGGTCCACGTTCGGGGGAATCTTCATCAACCTTGTGGGATTGCCCGTGCCAAGCCCCCTTGCCAGCTTCGGCGACATACTGGGCCGGGCGGCCTTGGCGGCTGGATTGCTGCTTGTGGGCTCCGGGTTGGATCTGGCCACGCTGCGGCGCCCGGGTCACGGGCTGCTGCTTGCGCTGGGACTGCGCCAATTTGCCGTCCCGCTGATGACCGGAATGCTCGGATTGAGTCTTGGTCTGCCAGCCGTACCACTGGCTGTCTGCGTGGTCTGCGCCGCAGTGCCGACCGCCGCCGCGTCCTATGTCATGGCGCGGCAGAATGGCGGTGATGCGGTCTTGATGGCGTCGATCATCACACTCCAGACCCTCGCATCAGCGGTGACCTTGCCGCTGATGCTGGTCCTGTTTTCTGCCTGATCGATGCGATTCAGTTGTCCTGCAACACGCCGCCGCCACCGCGTCGGCCACCGGCCTGCGGATTGTAATACTGCTGTTGACCATAGCCATATTGCGGCTGATAGTAACGTTGCTGAGGCTGATAGTAACGTGGCTGCTGATAACCATAGTTATACTGAGGCTGCTGATAGCCATATTTCTCGATGATGCGACGATTCATCTGCTCCTGCTTGCGCTGTATCTTGGGCGGCACATACACAGGTGCTTGTTGATAGTAATATCCCTGTTGAGGATAATAATATTGCTGAGCTTCAGCCGATGCACTGATGCTCGCTGCACCCGCAATCGCCAAAGCTCCCATTGCCAACTTGGGCAGAATTTTCATGTCACTCTCCCTGACAACGACGTCGGTTGTCGTTTCGTTGTGTGTATAGTTACACAAACGTGAACGCGCGCCAAACGTTCCTTGTGGAGTAGCGTTAACTGGCTTGAGGCTCGCCGCCAGCTTTCAGCATGACTCTGCCAGAGACGTCGCGCTCGATCCGGCCTGCCGATTCGAGTTCGTAGAGTGCCACCTGAACCTGACGGACCGACATCTGCGCCGCGCGTGCTAATTCATTGGGCTCGGCCGGTGCATATCCCAGCAGACCGAGCAGGCGATCCTCCCCCTCTCCTTCCAGCATGGCAGTTTGTTGGGGCTCTTCCCAACCCTCAAAAGGAGGCGTCGAAGGCGCATGCGGCACGGGCTTGCCACCATCCAGCCAATCGAACTCATCCCACAGGGGGGCGGTTTCCTCAGTGCCTGCACTGTCATCCATGCGTGGCGGCTCGAACTCGCGACCCCGAATCGGGCGCAGTTCATCGAGCACATCCTCTGCGTTGCGGATCAGCCTGGCGGAGGCATTGTGGATGAGATCGTTCGGCCCCTCAGCGCGCGGGTCCAGCGGCGAGCCAGGCACGGCGAAAACTTCCCGCCCCTGCTCCAGCGCAAACCTCGCCGTGATGAGCGAGCCGGATTTGCGCGCGGCTTCCACAATGACGGTGCCAAGGCTGAGACCCGAGATGATGCGGTTGCGGCGAGGGAAATCACGTCCGCGGGGTTCCCAGCCAAAAGGCATTTCGGAAACGACGGCGCCTTCCGCGCAGATCTGCTCGAACAGTTTGCGGTTGTCTTCCGGATACGGCTTGTCGAGCCCCCCTGCCAGCACAGCCACTGTGCCTGTGGCGCGGCTGGCATGGTGCGCCCGCGTATCGATGCCGCGCGCGAGGCCCGAAACCACGCCAAAGCCCGCCCGGCCAAACCCTTCCGCCAGTTGCTCGGCCATGCGCAAGCCTGCGGAAGAGGCATTACGCGACCCCACGATGGCCACGAAGGCCGCATTCGCCAGTTCAAGCGGGCCGATGACCGCCAGCAGGGGCGGCGCGGAATCAATGGCCGCGAGCGCTTTTGGGTATGCCCCGTCACCGCGCGCCAGAAAGCGCGCACCCAGCCGCCGGGCCAACGCGAGCTCTTTTTCGGCACTCTCCAGACTGGAAATTCCTCCGATGCGCGCGCCCTTGCGCCGGGCAAGTTCGGGCAGACCCAGCACTGCTTCACTGGCGCTGCCAAACTGGTTGATCAGACTCTGAAAGGTGCGCGGGCCTATGCCATCGGTGCGCAGCAGCCGCAACCAATCGAGAACCTGCGCATCCGAAAGCCGCGTGCCGGTGATCACGGCGGATCAGCCTTTCTGGCCAATGCGGCCTTCGGTGCCGCTGAGCAAGCGCTGGATATTGGCGCGGTGCATGAGAAAAACCAGTACTGTCATGATCAGAAAAAGGGTCGCCATCTCACGCTGGCCCGCAAGCAGCAGGACAATGGGTGTCAACGTGGCCGACACAAGCGCCGAAAGGCTGGAATAACGCGACAGATAGGCCACAAGGCCCCAGACGCCTGCAAAAATCAGCATCCCCGGCCACCACAGGCCCAGTAGCACGCCGATGTAGGTGGCGACACCCTTGCCGCCCTTGAATCCCAGCCAGATCGGAAAAAGATGGCCGAGAAAGGCGCCCAATCCGGCAAGCATTCCAGCCCAAGGCCCCCAAAGCAGGCCGATGTAGACCGCGAGCGTGCCCTTGATCATGTCGCAAAGCAGCGTGGCGATGGCGAGATCTTTGCGGCCTGTGCGCAGCACGTTGGTCGCGCCAATGTTGCCGGAGCCGATGGAACGCAAATCTGCCGTTCCGGCGATGCGTGTGATCATCAGCCCGTAAGGCACCGAGCCAAGCGCATAGCCAAAGCCGAGTGCCAATAGGGCCAGCAACCAACTGTTAGGATCAGACATCCAAATTCCCCGCACCGCGCGCGGGGAGACCATATCAGGCCGCTCGCGCAATGCCAGCAGCGATGAGTCAGTAAGGTACCTTAGCCGACAATCTCATTCCCAGCAAAAAACTGGGAGATTTCGATGGCGGCTGTTTCAGGCGCGTCGGAACCGTGCACGGTGTTCTCGCCCACGCTGAGCGCGAAGAGCTTGCGGATGGTGCCTTCGGCTGCGTTGGCAGGGTTGGTCGCGCCCATGACTTCGCGGTACCGTGCGATGGCATTTTCGCCTTCCAGCACCTGCACGATGACCGGAGCTGAAATCATGAAATCAACAAGCTCACCGAAAAAGGGACGCGCGCTGTGCACGGCGTAGAATGTCTCGGCCTGGGCACGGGTCATGTGAATGCGTTTTTGCGCGACGATGCGCAAATTCGCCTTCTCGATCACGTCATTGACCGCACCGGTCAGGTTGCGGCTCGTGGCATCGGGCTTGATGATGGAAAAGGTCCGCTGAACGGTCATGACATAGTCCTGGGGTTGTGTGGAAAATGCGAAACGCGCGCAGGCATTAGACCACGTCGCATTTTGTTTAAAGAATCAAAATGCGAAAACGTGCTCTAAAAAATTATCTAGAGCACGTCGTCGTCAAATAACCGCTGCACACTTATTTGCGACATGCACTAGCCGCGCACGTCCCAAGTCGCAAGGTTCGATCTGCTTTTACGCTCTTCAGTCTTCGGCGGAGAGCATGTTCGAGCGGAACAGGTAGCCTGCCACAAGGCCGCCCAGCGAAGGCGCCACGATATAAAGCCAGAGCTGCTTCAAGGCATCCCCTCCGACATAGATGTTGGGTGCGAGAGAGCGCGCGGGGTTCAGCGAGTTGCCGGTGATCGGCACGAAGGCAAGGTGCAGGAGCGCGAGGGTGAGGCCGATGACCAGCCCGGCCACAAGCCCGGAATTGGCCTTTGCCTGCGTCACGCCCAGGATCACGGCGGTGAAAATGAGTGTCGCCACAAACTCCACGATGAAGGCCGAACCCATGGACCATTTGCCGAATGTTGTCTGACCAAACACCCCGCCACTGACGGGATAGCCACCCGGTGCACCCAGGAGGATGGTTGCCAGAATGCCCGCACCGATGAAGCCCCCGATGCATTGCGCTATGATATAGCCCGGTACATCCTTGGTCTCGAACCGCCCTGCGGCCCACAGCGCCAGCGTGACGGCCGGATTGATGTGGCAGCCCGACACCGGACCGATGCAATATGCCATGGCCGTGACGGACAGGCCAAACGCCAGCGCGATGGCAAGAATACCCTGTGTCTGTACCGACGCACCCATGCCGACCGGCGGGGTCATGCCAGAGCCAAGCAGGTTGACAGCCACGACCGCGCCGCAGCCCACAAGAACAAGGACGGCGGTGCCGAAGGCCTCTGCAATGAGTTTTTTCAAGTGGTTTCCCCTTTTGTTGATCGGATGCCGATGACGAATCGCCAACGGTTTCAGGCATCGTACAGCGCACTGCAGAACAGTTCATCGCCAAAATCAGAATTTATCAGAAAATACGCCAGAGTATCAAATGCAACACCGGTACATCCAGCACAATCTGGGCCAGATCAGGCCTTCTGCATCCAGCGGCCTGTTTCATCCGGTTGCCAATAGGTGGCTGGCAAGCCTCGCGCCTTCACGTCCCGCCACGTGAGGCGCGCGCGCGTGACTGCTTCTTCGTCCCGTCCGTCGAACAGGATCACGACGCGTTGCCACCCCTCGCTGGCGGGAAACGGCACGCCGTCCACCGCAAAAAGTACATCCGCCGCACCCCGCGCATCGCTGAGGCTGAGCAGGATCGGCGTCTGGTCTGCCGCACTGTCGGTGCCGTGGGGCAGAAACGACTCGTCCGTGTACGTCCAAAGATGGTCATCCAGCGCCTTGATGCGCTCGGGTGAACCCGCCTGCACGACAGCACGCCATCCCCGGGCAAGCGTCTTTTCAAGCAATTGCGGCAGTGCCTGCTCCAGCGTGCGGCCTGTCAGGTGGTAAAACAGCACCTCCATTGTCAGCTTTCGTAATGATCCGCCACAAGCCGATCGAGCAGACGCACGCCCCATCCCGAACCCCAACTGCGGTTTGTTTCCGTGTCGGGCGAAGACATGCCGGTGCCCGCGATATCCAGATGCGCCCAGGGGCATTGATCGACGAAGCGCTGGAGAAACTGCGCCGCCGTGATTGAGCCCGCGTATCGCCCACCGGAGTTCTTCACATCGGCAAACTTGCTGTCGATGATCTTGTCATAGGCCTTGTCGAGCGGCATGCGCCAAACGCGCTCGCCGGTGGCAAGGCCCGCAGCGGTGATGCGGCTCGCCAACTCGTCGGTGTTGGAAAACAGCCCGGCATGCTCTTGTCCAAGCGCAACGAGGATGGCCCCCGTCAGAGTGGCGAGATTGACCATGAATGCGGGTTTATACTCGCGCTGCACGTACCAGAGCACATCGGCCAGAACGAGACGCCCCTCGGCATCGGTGTTGATGATCTCGATGGTCTGGCCGGACAGCGACGTCACGATGTCGCCCGGGCGCTGCGCCTTGCCGTCGGGCATGTTTTCCACCAGGCCGATGGCGCCAATGACGTTGACCTTGGCCTTGCGGCTGGCCAGCGCATGCAGGAGACCCACCACGCAAGCCGCGCCCGCCATGTCGCCCTTCATGTCCTCCATGCCGCCCGCAGGCTTGATGGAAATGCCGCCTGTATCGAAGGTGACGCCTTTGCCCACGAAGGCGACGGGCTGCGCCTGCGGATCTTTCGCGCCCGACCAGCGCATGATCACGACCTGGCATTCCTTGGGCGACCCAAGGCCGACACCCAGCAGCGCCTTCATGCCGATCTTCTTGAGTGCCTTCTCATCGAGCACTTCAACTTCAACGCCAAGTTTCTTGAGTTCCTTGGCCTTTTTGGCAAATTCTTCCGGCCCCAAAATGTTGGGCGGCTCGTTCACCAGTTCGCGCGCCAGATCGACCCCATCGGCCACGGATGCGACATCCTTGAGTGCTTTGCGCAAAGCCGCTGGTTTTTCCGCCGCGAGGGCGATCTCGGCCGCCTCCGGCGCAGGTTCTCCATCCTTGGTCTTGGTCACGGTCTTGTACTTGTCGAACTTATAAGCCCGCAGGCGCATGCCGAGCGCGAGATTCGCCGCTTGCACCGTGCTGAGTGCTGACCCAGCATGAGCCGCAACCACAGTCGCCGCGCCGCGCGCGACCTTTCCAGCGATTGCCCCGCCAAGCTTGACGAAATCGATCTTGTCCGCTGCGTCGGCCTTGCCCAGACCCATGACGATCAAGCGTTCGCAGGGCAGATCGGCTGCGCCCGACAGCACCAGTGCCGCGTTGAGCTTGGCCGTGTAGCGCTCAATGCTGGCCACGCGTCCGATTGCGGGCGCAAAACCCGCGACGGATTTGACAAGCGCGGGAATCGCCAGAGCCTGATCCTTTTCGGCCTCGTGCACGAGCAAGACAACAGTGGGTGCAAGCGCGTCGTCGAAGCCCTGCACAGAAATGGAGATCGGTTCGGCCATGATGTCCTCGGATCGTGTGTCGTTGTCTCAGGGGTGACGGCTGGCCATCTGCAAGTCAACAGGCGCGGCAAGTCAAAGGGATTGCCAGCGAACTGCCACGCAGGGAGTTGCGCGTGCGCCGTGTAAACGCCATGAAGCACTTACACATGCGATCCTGCAAAAAAAGCGGTTTAAAACAGAGCATCCGGCGCAACACTGATTATGACACTCCTTGAACGCTATATCTTCCGCATCGCTGGCACGGCTTTCGCCGTCGGCTTGTGCGCGCTGACGGGCGTGATCTGGGTTTCATCCGCCTTGAAGGAGATCGATGTGGTATCCGGCAAGGGCCAGACGATCCTCACCTTCCTCTACATCACCTTGCTCACCATGCCGGCGCTGATCATGGTGATTGCGCCCATCGCGCTGTTTGCGGCTGTCTTGTATGCGTTGAACAAGCTGAATTCAGACAGCGAACTTATCGTGATGAATGCGGCCGGGATGTCCCCGTTCAAGGTGCTTAAGCCCCTTGGGCTGCTGACCATCATCGTTTCACTACTTGTGGCCTACATCACGATATTCGCCATGCCGTCGACCTTTCGCGACCTGCGCGACATGGTGACGAAGATCCGCGCAGATGTGGTGACCAAGTTCCTGCAAGAAGGCCGCTTTGTCACGATTGACAAGGGAATCACGTTCCATTTCCGCGAGAAAAGCAACAACGGCACCATGCTGGGCATCCTCATCCACGATGCGCGCGAGCCCGCCAAGCAGATGACCTATCTGGCCGAGCGAGGGCAGATCATTGACGAAAGCGGCAAGACCTACATCGTGCTTGAACAGGGCAGCGTGCACCGCTTCCAGACCAACGCGAACGAGAATGCAATTGTGGCCTACGACCGCTATGCGATCGACCTCGATCAGTTCGGCAATGCCGGCGAGAAGATCGTCTACAAGCCGCGCGAGCGGACCACGGGAGAACTTCTCAATCCGGATGAAACGGAGACCTATGCCAAGGTGAATGCGGGCCGCTTTCGCGCCGAATTGCACGAGCGTTTTGCCAACCCGATCTATCCTGTGGCCTCGATGATGATCGCATTCGCCGCACTGGGCGGGGCACAGACCACGCGGCAGGGGCGCGGGCGCGCCATTGCCATCGCCGTCATCGCCATTGTCGCGCTGCGCATCGCCGGCTTCTGGGCCTCCGGCCTTGTCGGGCGCTCGGCCGTCTTCACGCCCGTGATCTATCTGGTGCCGCTGGGAGCAACCGCGTTGGCGGGCTTCATTTCCTGGCGGGCCATGGCGGGGGTCGCCCACACGCCTCTGGTCATGCTGAAATTGCAGGATTGGGTCGATGACGTCATTCAGCGCGGCCGCAAGCTCGCCTTCCGATGATTGGTGTCGGCCCCACCCTCGCGCTCTATTTTTCGCGCCGCTTCCTGTCAGCGGTCGGCGCAGTGTTCATCACGGTCTTCTGCCTGATTTATGTGATCGATCTTGTGGAGTTGATCCGCCGCGCCAGCGACACGGGCGTGAGCACGCTCACCCTCGCGCGCCTGTCTTTTCTGCGTGCACCGGCCATCACCGAGCAGATTGCGCCATTTGCCGTGCTTTTCGGCAGCATCGCCGCATTTCTGGGCCTCAGCCGCAAGCTGGAACTGGTGATTGCGCGCGCGGCCGGCGTCTCGGTCTGGCAGTTCGGATTTCCGCCGCTTTTCGCTGCCCTGTTGATCGGGCTTGGCATGATGATGATCTACAATCCCATTGCTGTCAGTTTCAAACAGCGCGCGACCGCCCTCGAATCCCGCGTGTTCGCGCGCCCCGCAGACACGCGCGCCACCAACCGCTTCGTCCGCCAGCTTTCCATAGATGGCAGTTCGATCATTCGCGCCGCCCAAGGCACCAGCGACGGAACGGTGCTGACCAATGTGACCGCCTTCGTGTTCGACAAGGCGGGGCTTTTGCTGGAGCGAATCGAGGCGGACCAAGCCCGTTTGCAGCGCGGGTACTGGGAGCTCGACAAGGCTCGCGTCCTGACCATCGGACTCGAGCCGCAAGTGTCGACAACCTATCTCCTGGCAACAAATATCACGGCCGACGAGGTTCGCCAGGCGCTTGGCTCGTCGGAAGATGTGTCCTTTTGGCGACTCCCGTCCACGATCCGCCAACTGGAGCTTGCGGGGCTCGACGCCACCCGATATCGGCTGAGATACCAGAGCCTTTTGGCTCGCCCGGTCCTGCTCATAGCCATGGTTATTGTCGCCGCTTCCGTTTCGTTAAGATTCTTCCGATTTGGCGGAGTGGCAAAACTCGTTTTGTATGGAATCGCGGCAGGCTTCGTGCTCTATGCTGCGACTGTCATAGGCGAGGATTTGGGTGGCGCGGGATTGATAAGTCCCGCAGTCGCCGCCTGGGTTCCCGCTGTTCTTGGATGCTTGCTCGGGATTTACGTGCTGCTTCATCTTGAGGACGGCTAATGCTGGCGCTCCGTCACCAGCCAAAGCCGTCGCGTCATCGCCATCTGCTGGGTGCAGTGGCCGCGCTTGCGCTCCTTGCCGGTCTCGGTGAGGTGACTTCGGCATTGGCCCAGACACTCAACGATCAGATTCAACGGCGCGGTGCCCAGGCCAAGGGCCGCCTTCTCGTCGAGGCGAAAGAGGTCGTCTACAACAACGACGCCGAGACGGTGGAGGCGCGCGGGGACGCGCAGCTCTACTATGACGGACGCCTGCTGGAGGCCGACAAGGTCATCTATGACCGCAAGACCAAGCGGGTGTTCGCCACAGGCAACGCCAAGCTGACGGAAGCCAATGGCCAGGTGCTCTACAGCGACCGGTTCGAGCTGACCGACGACTTCAAGGATGGCTTCATCGACTCGCTGCGCCTTGTTTCCCCGGACAAGCAGCGCATCAGTGCGGCGCGCGGCGAGCGCACGGACGGTGAGGTCACCGTGTTCGAGCGCGGAACCTACACGGCCTGCGAGTCGTGCAAGGACAATCCGGAAAAACCGCCGCTGTGGCAGGTCAAGGCGCGCCGGATCATCCACAAGAACTCCGAACAGGTCATGTATTACGAGGATGCGCGCCTTGAGTTCTTTGGTGTGCCGGTGGCTTACGTGCCGTTCTTTTCAGCGCCCGATCCCACGGTGTCTCGCCGCTCCGGTTTGCTCACGCCCAAATACAGCCGCAAGTCGTCCCTGGGTTACGGCGTTTCGCTTCCGGTGTATTTCGCGCTTGCGCCCCACTATGACCTGCTGTGGACTCCCACGGCCCTGACCAAGCAAGGCATGCTCAACGAGCTGGAGTGGCGTCACAGGCTCGAGACCGGCGTTTACAACATCCGCGTTTCAGGCATCTGGCAGCAGGACAGCGGCGCGTTTCTCGTTGGCCCGCTGGGGCCCAACAAGCCGCGCTTTGGCCCACTGTCCTTTGCGCCTGGCGGAACAACGACCTACCTCAATTCATATCCCGCCGACCGGCGTGATTTCCGTGGCAGCTTCGAGACGACGGGCAAGTTCTACATCAACAAGAACTGGACCTATGGCTGGGATGTCGCGTTGACGACCGACAAGTACTATTTCGGCAATTACCGCGTGCGCTCGGAGAGCATCGCGTTGAACTATTTCAAGGAATCGGTTTCGAATGTCTATCTGCGCGGGCAGACGGATCGTTCGTTCTTCGATCTGAGCGGTTTCTACTTCCAGGGCCAATCCACTGTCGACTGGCAGAAGCAGACACCGACCGTGACGCCGGTGCTCGATTTCAACCGCCGTTTCAAACCTGACGGGATCGGCGGCGAACTGGAACTGGATTTCAGCAGCGCCACGCTGAACCGCCAGGTGGCGGATTATGTGGCCCTGCCACCCGCCAATCTGCGCTTTGCCAGCAATGCCTTGGGGCCAACCGGCCCCAATTCCCGTTGGCTTGGGGCCCCTGCCCTGCTGTCGTATCAGTTGGGCAACATCGGGTTTGGACTTTACCAGGCCTGCAACACCTATGATCGCAAGGATTGCCTGCTGCGCGGCATGGCGGGCACCAACCACCGCACCTCGCTGGCTTTGAGCTGGAAGCGCAACTTCATCGACCCCCTTGGCCAGGTCTGGACACCGTTCGTCAGCGCCCGGGCGGATTTCTTCCAGTACAGCCTTGATACGACATCCACCTCCGCAGACCCTTACCGGATCAACGGCAACACGGTGTTCGGCAACGACAAGCAGTCGAATTTCCTGCAAGGCAATGAAACGGCCTTGCGCGCGATGCCTGCGGTCGGCTTTGAATACCGCTACCCCTTCGTTGGCAGCACCGGCAATGTCACGCACCTGTTCGAACCCATCGCGCAGGTCGTGATTCGTCCGAACGAGACTCGCATCGGCAAGCTGCCCAATGAGGATTCGCAAAGCCTCGTGTTCAGCGACAGCAACCTCTTCTCGCTCAACAAGTTTTCCGGCTACGACCGCAGCGAGGGTGGCAGCCGCGCCAATGTCGGCTTGCAGTACACCGCAACATTTGCCGAAGGCGCCTATGTCAATGCACTTGTCGGCCAGTCGATCCAGATTGGCGGGCTCAACTCGTTTGCCGCAGGCCGCACGCTTCAGAGCACGGATCTCGTCAACACGGGGCTTGACTCGGGGCTCGAGACGCGCCGCTCCGACTACGTCAGCCGCTTCACATTCTCGCCGGACAAGACCATGTCCTTCACCGCGCGCGGGCGCTTCGACGAAGAGAGCCTGAAGCTCAAGCGCCTCGATCTGGCCAGCAACTTCGAGTTTGGCCCGGTGGCGACCAGCATCATCTACACACGTGTCGATGCGCAGCCTGATCTGGGCTTCGTGCGCCGCCGCGAAGGCATGAATATCACGAGCCGCGTGAATCTGCAGAACAACTGGTTCGTCACCGGCAGCCTGCTGCTCGATCTCGACCGCTATCTTTATGACCGCGACCTGTTCGTCAGCGCGGCGGCGGGCACCTACACGACCTACAACAAGAGCCCGTTCCGTCCCTCCGGCGTGGGGCTGGGGGTTGGTTATGTGGACGAGTGTACGACATTCACTTTCAATTACGTGCGCGCGGTGGCCGACAATCTGGGCGCGGCGCGGACCACGAACAACACGTTCCTCTTCCGTCTTGAGTTGAAACATCTGGGTCAGGTGCGTTATTCTCAGAGCCTGCAGTCGAACCCGTCGCTGGATGGAACGCGCTGACATGAACATGACTTTTCGCGCGCTAGGGCCGGCTATCTTCGCTTTGGGTCTGGCACTGGCCTCCCCGCTTGCGGTTGCTCCGCAGGCGCAGGCTCAATCGGCCATCGCCACGGTCAACGGCGAGCCCATCACCGAACGGGATGTGCAGCAACGCATGCGCATCATGCAGATCATCTTCCGCCAGCCGATCTCGCGCGCGGCCGCCGTGCAGGAACTCATCGACGAGAAGGTCAAGGTCACGGAAGGCCGCCGCATGGGCATGCGACCGACACCTGCGTTTCTTGAAGACAGCATCGGTCGCCTTGCCTCTGCAAACAGGCAGAGCAACCTGCAATTCGAGCAGAACCTGGTGCGGGCCGGCATTGAGCCCGATGCCCTCAAGGCCAAGCTTGGCAACGAGGCCATCTGGGGCGAGATGTTGCGCCAGCGCGCGCGCAGCAACAACATTTCCAACGCGGAACTCGATGCGGAACTGGAGCGCCGCACCGCCAAGGGCGACGCAAAGGTCACCGATTATGTCGTACGCCAGGTTGTTTTCGTGGTGCCGCCCGGCGTCAATCCTGGTGCCCGCGAGGCGGCGGCCAATGCAGCGCGCGGGCGTTTCAACGATTGCGACAGCGGGGTCGATTATCTCAGGACCCTGCCGGATGTCGCCGTGCGCGAGCGGGTGGGCCGCACTTCCAACGAGGTGGGCAAGCCGATCAACGACCTCCTGACCAAGACACAGGTTGGTCGCCTGACGCCGCCTTATCGCTCAGCTCAAGGCGTTGAAATGCTTGCGCTGTGCGAGCGCAAGGAGCGTGAGGACCGCATCGCGCTGCGCAACAGCATCGAGCAGGAAATGATCTCCAAGCGCGTGCAAGGTGGCTCCACGCAGTACCTCAATGAACTGCGTGCGAAGGTGGAAATCCGGCGCTGAGCGGTCGACCGTCATGGCGCAGATCGATGATCTTCCTCCTCTTCGTGATGTGATAGCGGCGCATGACCTGTCCGCACGCAAGGCGCTGGGACAGAATTTTCTGCTCGACCTCAACCTGACATCGCGCATCGCGCGGGCCAGCGGCCCTCTGGACGGCGTTACAGTTATCGAGATCGGCCCGGGCCCTGGTGGCCTGACCCGTGCGCTTCTGGCAAACGGGGCGCAAAAGGTCATTGCCATCGAGATGGATGCACGCTGCCTGCCCGCTCTGGCCGAGATTGCCGCGCATTATCCGGGCAAGCTCGAGGTCATCCACGCCGATGCGCTCGCACTCGACCAGGCGCGCCTCGCGGGCACGACGGGTCCGGTGCGGGTCGTCGCCAATTTGCCCTACAATGTGGCAACGCCGCTCATCATCGGCTGGCTGAAAGCTGACCCTTGGCCGCCGTGGTGGCAATCCGTGACCGTCATGGTGCAGCGGGAGTTTGCCGAACGCATGGTGGCCACCCGGGACAAACCCAAGGATTACGGACGCCTTGGCGTGCTCACGGGCCTGCGCGCCGAAGCGATGATCGCCTTCGACGTGCCGCCCACAGCCTTCGTGCCGCAGCCCAAGGTCATGTCGAGCGTCGTGCACCTCAACCCGAAGCGCACCCCTTTGCCCTGCAGCATGCGGGCGCTGGAAACCATCACGATGGCCGCCTTCGGACAGCGGCGAAAAATGCTGCGGCAGTCGCTGAAAGCGCTTGGCGAGCCTTTGGCCATGCTGGACATTGCAGGCGTGCGCCCCGAGGCACGTGCGGAAGAAATCGACCTGGAAAGCTTTGTGCGCCTGGCGCAGGTGCTAGATTCACGGGCACTTGATTCGCGGGCGCTTGATTCAGGGGCGCTTGATTGACGCTCACACTGGGGCGAGACTGGCAGTCAATCCTGAGCTCATCGCCTCTGCCATTTCGCCCAGTTGCGGATTGCGCATGCGCGTCGTGCGTGCGGCAGTGAGAATGGCGTCAAGCGCCTTGTAAGCCGCATCGAGATCATCGTTCACAAGCAGATGGTCAAAATGCTTCCATTGAAGCAACTCGGCACAGGCGGTCTGGAGGCGGCGGCGGATGACCTGCGCACTGTCTTCCGCGCGCCGTTCAAGCCGTGATTGCAATGCTTCCGCCGTTGGCGGCAGAATGAACACACTTACGATGTCAGCGCGCATGCGCTCATACATCTGGAGCGTGCCTTGAAAATCGATATCGAACAGCACGTCGCGGCCCTCGGCCAGGGCTTTTTCGACAGGAGCACGGGGCGTCCCGTAGCAATTGCCGTGCACCTCGGCCCATTCCAGCAACTCACCGTCGTCGCGCATGTGATCGAAACGCTCGGCGCTGATAAAATGATAATGGGTACCATCCACCTCGCTGGGGCGGCGCAGGCGGGTCGTTGCGGAAACGGACAGCGTGATGGCACTGTCCTTCTGCAGCAGCAAGCGGCTGAGTGTCGACTTGCCGGCACCCGATGGCGACGTGAGGATCAGCATCACCCCGCGCCGCTGCGTCGCATGGCTGGCGGGCTCACTCGACATTCTGCACCTGTTCGCGGAATTGTTCGACCACTGTCTTGAGGTCAATCCCGATGGTCGTCAGGCCGGGATCGTTTGATTTGGCGCACAGCGTATTCGCCTCGCGGCCGAGTTCCTGGCACAGAAAATCCAGACGGCGACCGACAGCGCCGCCGCGCCTGAGGAGATCTTCGCCCTGATCGGTGTGGGCATGAAGGCGGTCCAACTCCTCGCGGATGTCCGCGCGCATGGCAAGCAGAAGCGCCTCCTGATGCAGACGTTGGGGATCAAGGGCGGGTGACGCCGCAGTCAATTCGCCAATGAGCCTGTGCAGTCTCGCCTCGATTGCCTCGGCCTTGCGGCCCGGCGCGGCATCCGCCATCCTGGTCAGATCACGCATGTGGGCGATGCGCGTCAGCAAGACCGTTTTCAAGGCATCGCCCTCGCTTTGCCGCGCTGCACACAGTTGCACCAGCGCGTCCTCGTAGCCTCGGGACAAAGCCTCCAGCAGCGCTGCCTCTGCCGTGGAATCGAGATCGGCATCATCGCGAATTTCCACCACACCGCGCACGGAAAGCAGCGCATCGAGCGTGGGCGGTGCCAGGCCAGTCTGTTCGGCCACAGCACCCAGACGGCCAGCAAGATCCTTGAGAAGTGCCTCGTTGACGCGCACCACCGGCGCGCGGGGTGGGCGTTCCAACGTCAGCGCTGCCTGCACGGTGCCACACACGATGACCGTGCCAGCCATACGGCGGGCTTCGGGCTCCAGCAGGTCCATGCCCGCCGGAAGCCGCAGCCGGAGATCGAAGCCCTTGGCGTTGACCGACCGCAGTTCCCACACCCAATCACACCCCGCATGGTGTCCGTTCGTGCGGGCGAACCCGGTCATGCTGCTGAGGGTCATCTGTGAGGCGGCTCGTCAGCGCAGGGTCGGAATGACTTTGGGGTGGGAGAGGTCGTAGGTCTTGTTCTTCAGCGGGTCAATCTTGGTGCCCTCGACGGCATCAAAGCCGCGGTTGGCGCCGCGCCGCGTGCCGGGCGGCGTATCGACGGGCGCGTAGGCCGATGTGGACGCGTCCGTCTCCGCAAGGGGCTGGCCCGTGCCGGATGTGGCTGCGTTGCGCTGCATGGCTTGCCGGCGACCGGGCGCGACGGGATAGCTTTCCATCCCTCCTGCATCGGGAAGCGGCGCTTCATCGCGTACAGGCCCGAGCGGCGCGCCCGGCATCGCAGGCGCAAACATGTCGAGGTTGGCTTGCGGAATGACGAAGCGCGACGCATTCGGCGCCTGATCAACCGGCTTTGCAGGCTCGGGTTGATTTGCCACCTGCTGTGCAGGCTGGGTCTCGGGGAACAACAGCGGTGCATCCGACCGCTGGCCGGGACGCGGCTGTGCGGCGGCCGGCGGCGTCGCGGGCAGTGGAACGCTGCCTGGCGGCGCTTCACCTCTCTCGAGTTGACGCCAGCGCTGCACATTGCGCTGATGCTGTTCGTAGGTCTCCGCGAAGGCATGGCCCCCTGTTCCATCGGCCACGAAGAACAGATCGCGGGTGCGCGAGGGGTTGGCCGTCGCTTCAAGCGATGCGCGGCCCGGGTTGGCGATCGGGCCCGGCGGCAGGCCGTTGATGACATAGGTGTTGTAGGGTGTCGGCGCGCGGATTTCGTTCGCGGCAATGCCCCGCCCCAATGTGCCCTTCCCGCCCACCAGCCCGTAGATGATGGTGGGATCGGACTCAAGACGCATGCCCCGGTTCAACCGGTTGATGAACACGGCTGCAACGCGCGTGCGCTCGTCCGAACGGCCTGTCTCCTTTTCCACGATGGAGGCGAGAATGACCAGATCGTTGGGTGTCCGCACCGGGACATCGGGGCTGCGGCGTGACCAGATTTCCTGCAGCAGGCGGCGCTGTGCCTGCTCGATGCGCGAAAGCAGTTGCTCACGCGTCGTGCCGCGCTCAAAGGGATAGGTGTCGGGCAGCAAAGAGCCTTCGCGCGGGATGGAACGCACCTCCCCGAGCAGGATATCGTTTTCCATCAGGCGACCGACAATCTGCTCGCTTGTCAGGCCCTCGGGCAATGAGATGCGATGCTGGATCGAGCGCCCCTCGGACAGCACATCGCGCACATCCTCGACGCTGGCAGCCGCTTTGAAGAGATACTCGCCCGCCTTGAGCGGCTTGCGTCCGGACAGGAAATGCGAAATCTCGAAGAAGGTCGCGTTCGAAATCACGCCTTCCTGCTGCAGAAGTTGCGCGATTTCCGAAGTTCCCGTGTTGCGGGGAATGAACACGACCTTGTCCTGCTGCAGAGGACCGGCGCTGTTGAGGGCCGACTGGCCGTAGATGAACGCAGCACCGCCGGCAAAAGCGATGAACACCAGAAACGTGAAGAACGCGCTGAGTTTCGCCAAAAATCCGCTGCCTCGCGGACGGCGCGGCGGTTGCGGCGGTTCGGGAGGAGCCACGGGTTGAATCGACTCGCGTGCGCCTCTGGGCGACCAGCGTCGACCAGACGGCGGCGCCGAATCGCTCGCCATTTCGTATCCGGTCACGGGTGACAGGCGGTCCGCCGTCATGCTTGCTCCTGGCACGGTGGCCCGGTAATTGTGGGCACCGTTTTAAATGTTGCGCATTATATATCCCGCATGGTGCGCGAGTGGCAATTGCGCTTGGCAAATGCGAAAGGGTTGAGAGAACCCCGTTATAAGCCTTCACATGATCCGGGCCAAGTCACATGATCCGGGCCAAATTACTTGATCCGGAGCAAATTACTTGCGCCCCGATCCTCGCCGTTTTCACCGTCAGGCTTCAGTTGAGCTCAAACGCAGCGACGTCCTCCGGTGTGCCCACAGCCGCCGTGGTCACGCCCTGTGCGATCCGTTTGATCAGGCCGCCGAGCACCTTGCCGGCGCCCACCTCGATGAAATGCGTCACGCCTTGCTCAACCATGAATGTGACGCTTTCACGCCATCGCACCGTGCCCGTGACCTGCCTGACGAGAAGGTCGGCGATCTCGGCAGGGTCCGAGACGAAACCGGCTTTGACATTGGCAACGACCGGCACGCATGGCTTGTGCAGTTTCACGCCCGCCAGCGCCTGCGCCATGGCATCCGCAGCCGGTTGCATCAACGCGCAGTGGAACGGTGCGGATACGGGCAGAAGCATGGCGCGTTTTGCGCCTTTGGCCTGAGCCAACGCGATCGCGCGTTCAACCGCGTTCTTGTGCCCCGAGACAACCACCTGCCCGTTGGCGTTGTCATTGGCCGCCTCGCAAACTTCGGTTTCGGCAGCAGCAGCGGCTATTTCGACAACTGTATCGAAGTCGAGCCCCAGCAGGGCCGCCATGGCACCGACATTCACGGGCACCGCTGCCTGCATGGCGTCGCCTCGGATGCGCAGGAGGCGCGCCGTATCCGCAAGGCCCAGGGCGCCGGCGGCTGCCAATGCGGAATACTCGCCCAGCGAATGACCGGCCACGCACAGGGCCTGCGTGTCAAGATTGATGCCGGCCTCGCGCTCGAGCACCCGCATGGCCGCGAGGCTGACCGCCATCAGGGCAGGCTGGGCATTGGTGGTCAGGGTCAATTCGTCGAGTGGGCCATCGAACATCAGGTGAGACAGTTTCTGCCCAAGCGCGTCATCGACCTCGTCGAACACAGCCCTCGCCACAGGAAATGACTCGGCCAGTGCCCGGCCCATGCCGACGGATTGGCTCCCCTGTCCTGGAAAGACAAATGCATTTTTTGCCATGCGAACGTATCCCTGCAGCGCCTGCGCGCGCCTGTCTGTTCAACGGCAACACAAGGAAATGAGTACAAAGTCAAGCAATCGCTTGCAATTTTCCTGCGGTCTTTCGCGTGGATCTTTTTTCTGGCCGAACCAGTGTTGATGTTAAGGATACATCAAAAAGGATAAATCCATCACTTCATATTTCGTGTTTTATATCTTGTCTTTTTTCAAACTGGCGATAATCTCCAGGCTGCGAGATAGATGCAGGAGAGAGACATGACCCGAATTAACAACCGCGAAGACCGCGATTTCAGCCCGCAGGATTTTGAACGCGCATTCGAGCGCGCCCTTGAGGGGCATCGTGGCAAGGAATGCAGCAAGGACATTCGCGGTGAGCGCCACGAATCAAAGCTGCACGGCAGCAAGTTTGACGATCGCATCAGCGTGTTCGGCAACCACAATCTCATCGAAGGCCGCAAAGGCAACGACAAGTTGAAGGCCGTTGGCAACCACAACATTGTGGATGGCGGCAACGGCAAGGACAAGCTGCTCGTCAAAGGCAGAGACAACACCGTGAAGGGTGGTCGCGGTGACGACGAAATTCATGTGCGCGGCCATGAGAACAAGGTGATCGGTGGCAAGGGGCGCGATGCCATCGACGTCTTTGGCAACAACAACAAGGTTTTCGGCGGCAAGGGCGGCGACACCATATTTGCCAAAGGCCATCACAACATCGTCGACGGCGGCGATGGTAATGACAGCATGCGCATCAAAGGCAAACGGACACTCATTATTCCCGCTAGCTTGGCCTATGGAGACCGCTCGCGGCCAAATATTCCAGCGAACTCGAACCTGATGTTCGACATAGAACTACTCAACATCGTGCCGCGTAGCGACGAGGGAAAGGCCGGAGCAACGTCAACCAGTTTGTCTGGTCAGAGCACGGCATCTACTGCTGCACCGACCGCGCCCCCGCCCGCCGCCGTGCCGGTTGTCCTCGATGCCAAAGCGCCGTTGCCGACCACCGCGACCGAACTGACCCTGATTGATACCGTAGTCGGTTCTGGCAAACCAGCGGAGGCCGGGATGCCCGTGTCTGTTCACTACACCGGCTGGCTGTACGACGCCAAGCAACCCGGCGGCAAGGGGACCAAGTTCGACAGTTCGGTTGATCGCAACCAGCCATTTGTGTTTCCGCTGGGTGGCAAACGCGTGATCCGCGGCTGGGATGAAGGCGTCGCAGGCATGAAGGTTGGCGGAAAACGCACCCTCATCATTCCGCCGCAATTTGGCTATGGTGAACGCGGTGCGGGCGGCGTTATTCCACCGAATGCAATGTTGATATTTGAGGTGCAGTTGATTGCCGTGAATCCTTGATCATCAAATTTCTTCAAACTCCAATATCGGCGCGGCTTTCAGGCTGAAAACGGCCTGAGATCCGCGCCAAATAAGCATCTGCCTCTGCAATGCCCCATCGACAAACTGCGACATGAAAACCATCGGCATCATCATCATCGGCGACGAAATCCTTTCCGGCAAGCGCCTGGACAAGCACCTGTCGAAAACCATTGCGACGCTGAAGGCGCGCGGGCTGGATCTCTCCTACGCACGCTACATTGGCGACGAGCCCGAACGCATCGTTGCAACCCTGAAAGAGACGATGGCGACCGATCACCTTATTTTCAGCTTTGGTGGCATCGGCGCAACGCCGGACGACTACACCAGACAATGCGCTGCGGCGGCGTTGGGGGTTGCATTGCATGCGCACCCGTACGCTGTTGCGTCGATGATGGCCAAACCAAACTTCGAAATGACGCCCAATCGCCTGAAGATGGCGGAATTTCCGGAGGGTTCCACCATCATCCCCAACCCATATAACCAGATTGCTGCGTTTTCCTTCCGCGATCATCATTTCCTGCCAGGTTTTCCGGAAATGGCATGGCCGATGATGGAGTGGGTGCTGGACACGAATTACGCAGAACTTTTCAACCAGGTCGCGTTCAGTGAGGAAATAATCGTGATCCATGA
>JANMMT010000001.1:0-2935 GCA_031373545.1 Hyphomicrobiales bacterium | reverse complement strand
GGGTGTCCACGAAACCTGCAGCAGGCCATGCTTAGTACATTTATCCTCTGTTGGACCCAGAATCTGAAGCCTGAAAGGAGCCGAACTTCCACGCTTGTTGACAAAGGTCAATTTGCGCCAGTTCACAGCTGCTTTCTTCGTTCTGCGGGCTTTAGGGCATCAGCTTTTGCAGCGATTGCAAGTTCGCGGGCGAGCCATGGGATCCTGCGGACGCAATCCATCAGCATGTCCCTGATGCGAGTTTCATAGACGATTTCCTGGTTGTAGATTTCGATCATCTGCGGGTCTTTGGCTTTGGCCCGCGTCTTTGTGAGCCAGATGATGTCGCGCCTGCACGCCAGGAGCTCTGTGACGAGCTGGCGTCCCACGTCGCGCTGCTTGTGCGTCATGGGCCCATCAATCACGGACCTGACCGGTTCGCATGTCGAAATCGATATGGTCGGGGTGCGGCACAAGGTCGGGTTCAGGCAAGCCCAGCCGGCGGCAGCGCTCGATTTCGTCTTGCCAGTCCTTCTTGTAGTCGAATGCTTTGTCCCGCCATTCATCATGCAACGCCTTGTTGTCACGCTCGGTCGCCGAGAGCAGTTCGGAGAACAGGCGCTGGGAACGGTGCTGGCCCTTGACGGCATTGACGGCGAGCGAGCGGATGACGGCTTGGGCCATGGGAACGCTGACCTTACGTTGACCGTCATTGATCTTGATCGTTCGATAGGCCTCAGTGATGATGATGCTCTTGAGCCGCTCTTCATTGAGGGCGGGCATCTTGTTGCGGGCTCCCTTCGGTCGGCCACGTGGATTGCCGGAGTGACCGGCCTTGAACCGGGAGGTAGCTGGCGGCTTGCCGTAACCAACCTCGCAGGCCTGGCTGGCGGGCGAGGGCAGGGCGGGAAGAGCTTGTCCAGGTTTGCGGCTCATGCTTCGTCACTCCGCAGCCTGCTGGCGCTGGTTGGGCACGGAAAGACCGTCGGCGATCAGCTCGGCCTCGTCCTTCGCATAGGCCTCCCAGCGGGCGATGATCCGGTCGCAGTAGACCGGGTCAAGCTCGGCCAGCCGTGCCCGCCGCGCCGTTTTGTGTGCCGCGATCAGCGTCGAGCCCGAGCCGCCAAACAGATCAAGGACAATGTCGCCGCGCCCGGAGACGTCCTTGATGGCGTCAGCGATCATGCCGACAGGCTTGACGGTGGGGTGCAGCGCGAGTTCATCCATGCGCCCGGCACGGAAGCTGTTGGCGCCCTTGTACTGCCAGACATTGGTCCGGTAGCGACCATGCTGACCAAGCTCGAATGTGTTGACGTGCGGCGCCGTGCCATTCTTGAAGGCAAAGATCAGCTCATGGCGTGAGCGGTAGAATGTGCCCATGCCGCCATTGTCCTTGGCCCAGACGATGAGGTTCTTGGGTGGACCATAGACCGGAGTACCTGCCGCCAGCATCTCAGCCATATGGCGCCAGTCCATGCAGATGAAGTGGATCGAACCATCGCTGGAATGATCACGCAGATTGGCAAAGGCTGTCGCGAGGAAGCCGGTGAACTGTGCCTCGCTCATCTCGCCCGACGCAAAGGCGAACTCGCGGTGCTTCGTCTTGCCAAGCCCGCCGACATGGCCGTCGACCGGGACGTTGTAGGGTGGGTCGGTAAAGACCATCTGCGCCCTCTCGCCATCCATGAGGGTTGCAACAACCTTAGGATCCAGTGCATCACCGCAGATCAGCCGATGTGGCCCCAGCGCCCACAGATCACCTGGTTTGCAACGTGCCAAGGCATTGTCGGGCAACCGATCCTCGGCAGGGTCGCCCGCCTCCACCGGCGCCAATCCCTCGATCAGGCTGTCAACCTCGGCAATCGAAAAGCCGGTGATCCCGATGTCGAAGTCGAGATCGTCGGCCAGCAATCCCTGCAGCTCGGAAGCCAGCAACTCCTCGTCCCAGCCCGCATTCAGCGCCAGCTTGTTGTCAGCGATCACATAGGCGCGCTTCTCCGCCGGGCTCATCGTCTCGATGCGAAGGCAGGGGACCTCGCTAAGCTTGAGGCTCTTCGCCGCCTCCACGCGGCCATGGCCAGCGAGGATGGTGCCGATCTCATCGATCAGAACCGGATTGATAAAACCAAAGCGCGTGATGCTGTCCGCGATCTGGCGGATCTGTTTCTTCGAGTGCGTCCGTGCATTGCGTGCGAAGGCCGTGAGGGTCGCCGGAGCGCGATATTCGATGCGTCGTTCAAACAAGGGTCGTCTCCCTGGAGAGGGTTGGTGATGATGGCGATGGCAGTGTCCCTTCAGTCTTCTTGGTCCGCGGCATTGAACACCGCTGCGGAATGAGTCGGCTTGTACATGATTTGTTCGGCCGCATGAAGTGTCCCGACCGATGTGTCGAAGTTGTCCACATGGGCCAAAGGGCAAAACACTCCTGCAAAGTGCAGGGGTGATCTCCCCATACCGGTGTCCGGGCCGCATATGCGGGCCGCGCGACATGCACCTGGTTCCGGCCATTCGTGGCTGATGGCGGAACAAATGGTCAGATCAGAATGAGCAATGAGCGGCGCATCCGGTCCGCAGTGCCAAGTCCCTGTTCTTTCGATACAAATCCCTGCAACGCGGATTACGTTCCCTGATCTGTTGCATAAAATTCCCTGTTCCTGATTAAAGGGAAAGTGACCGGCAAGACATTGATATTGCGCGCTTAATCAGACGGGAATCTGCTACTCGCGCGTCAGTTTCCAAGGTAATTCCCTGTTAATTCCCTGTAACCAGGGAAAGAGAGCCGCCAGACCGGTTCGCACGGTCCTGTGTCCACCACCACTTCATTTTCGACATTGCACTGATTTCTTTCAGGTGCCTGTCGGCGTTGTCCCCGCCAACTCGACCTTTGCAAACAGCCGCACCTGCGCTATCACGCCTGCCAGATGCGGGTGTAGCTCAATGGTAGAGCAGCAGCCTT
>JANMMT010000200.1:0-3088 GCA_031373545.1 Hyphomicrobiales bacterium | reverse complement strand
GCTCGATCTGCTGGCGGTTGGCGATGCGCGTTTGCTGACCAATGTCGGACTGGACGATGCCCTTGTGACAGGCGCGCCGCTGCCTGCACCTGCGGGCATTTTTCCGCGTTACATGGAGCCGGAGGCAGCGCTCAACTGATGCTGATCGACACCCACTGCCATCTCGATTTTCCCGATCTGGCTGCCGACATCGATGGCGTGCTGGCGCGTGCGCAGGCGGCTGGCGTGTCACGCATGATCACGATTTCCACCCATGTCGGGCGCGTCGAGCGCTACCGGGCGCTGGCCGAGGCCTATGAGCAGGTCTTCTTCACCATCGGCACGCACCCGCATTATGCGGACCAGGAACTGGATGTAACGGCCGCGCAGCTGGTGCAATTGGCGGAGCATCCCAAATGTGTCGGCATTGGCGAAGCGGGGCTGGACTACCACTATGACAAAGCCCCGCGCGCGGCGCAGGCGCAGGGTCTGCGCACCCATATTGCGGCGGCGCGCCTCGCGCAGTTGCCGCTTGTGATTCATGCCCGCGCGGCAGACGAAGACATGATTGCTCTGCTGGAAGACGAGATGGGGAAGGGGGCCTTTCCCGCTGTTCTCCACTGCTTTTCATCGGGGCCGGAGCTGGCGCGGCGCGGACTGACGATGGGGTTCTATCTCTCGATGTCGGGCATTCTCACCTTCAAGGCATCGGAAGAGCTGCGGGAGATAGCACGCAATGCGCCGCTCGACCGCCTTCTGTTGGAGACAGATGCGCCCTATCTCGCGCCCATGCCGCACCGGGGCAAGGGCAACGAGCCTGCCTTTGTGCGCCACACTGCCGAGATGCTGGCGAAGCTAAAAAACATATCGATTCATGAGGTTGAAGAAGTCACTTCATCCAATGCCATGTGTGTTTTTGCGAAGATGGGCACATGAGTCTGACCGTCACCATTCTAGGGTGTGGCTCTTCGGGCGGCGTGCCGCGTGTGGGTGGACTGGTATCAGGCCAGGATTGGGGGGCTTGCGACCCCACAAACCCGCGCAACCGGCGGCGGCGGTGTTCCATTCTGCTGCGCAAAACGGGACTGGAAGGTGTTACCACCGTGCTGGTCGACACCTCGCCCGATCTGCGTGAGCAGTTGCTGGACACGGGCGTGTCGCGCCTTGATGGCATCGTCTATACCCATGATCACGCCGACCACACCCATGGCATTGATGACGTGCGGCCGCTGGTGCTCTCCATGCGCAGCCGCCTTGCGGGATATATGGATGACGCCACGGAGCGCAGCTTGCGCAGGCGTTTTGACTACATCTTTGAATCGCCCGCAGGCAGCGATTATCCGCCGCTGATGCGCGTGGTATCGATCACGCACGGCGTGATGTTTGGCGTATCGGGACCAGGCGGCGTCATTCCCATCACGCCGTTCCGTCTTGTTCATGGCAGCATGGATGCGCTGGGCCTGCGCGTGGGCACCATGGCCTACACGCCTGATATGAGCGCCATTCCGCCTGAAAGCCTCGGATTTGTGCAAGGGCTCGATCTGTGGATCATCGATGCGCTGCGCCGCAAGCCGCATCCATCGCATTTCAATCTGGCTGAGGCCCTGGACTGTGTGGCGCGCGAAAAACCCACCCACGCGGTGCTCACCAACCTGCACACGGATCTGGATTACGCGGCGCTGGGGGGTGAAATCCCGCCAGGTGTCGAGCCGGCCTATGATGGCATGATCTTGCCGTTTGATGCTTGAGCGTGTGATATAGGAGTTCCATAATATATCTTCTGCGACTCACAGATCTGTGGGTTCTAGCTATCGGGGTGTAGGCCCTGCGCCTCCTCTGGAGTATGCACAAGACATGACCGATGCGCCTCCAAAGCCTTCCCGCGACATCACCGATTTGCTCGCCATCATGACGGCACTGCGGAATCCAATGACCGGTTGTGCATGGGATATCGAACAGAGCTTTGCCAGCATCGCGCCTTATACGGTCGAGGAAGCCCATGAAGTGGTGGATGCGATCATGCGCGGCGATATGGAAGACCTGCGCGACGAGTTGGGCGATCTGCTGCTGCAGGTGGTGTTCCATGCCGAGATGGCGCGCCAGCAAGGTGCATTCGATTTCGGCGGGGTGGTCGAGGCCATCAGCACCAAGATGATCCGGCGACATCCGCATGTGTTCGGGGAAAAACGCGATTGGACGCCTGCCGAGGTGAAAGCCAGTTGGGCGCGCATCAAGGCTGAGGAAAAGCGGGAGCGGGCGATCAGACGGGGCGAAAAAGATGGCGGCGAAACAGGCGAGGGCGCGCCGCGCACCCTTGAGGGGGTATCCGCCGCCCTCCCCGCCGCACAGCGCGCTGTCAAATTGCAGGACAAAGCTGCCAAAGTGGGCTTTGACTGGCCCAAAATCGATGATGTTTTGGCCAAAGCCGAAGAAGAGCTCGCGGAATTGCGTGCGGCTGTCAGTGCCAAGAACACCGCGCACGTGGCTGAAGAACTTGGGGATTTGCTGTTCGTGCTCGCCAATGTGGCGCGCTGGCATGATCTTGATCCCGACATGGCCATGGCAGGAGCCAATGCCAAGTTCGAGCGGCGCTTTGGCCGCGTGGAAGACTTGTTGAAAGCACGCGGCAAAACTCCGGCCGAGAGCAATCTGCAGGAAATGGACACACTGTGGAACGAGGCTAAAAAGAGCGGCTAAGCCCTACCCTGCCCGCAGCAACACGTGCTTTTTCTTGCCAAATGAGAGCTTGATGGCACCGTCATTGATCGCATCTGCCGTGGTGAGAAGTGCTTTTGCATCCGTCACGACCTGATCGTTCACGCGCAAGCCGCCTGCCGTGATTTGCCGCCGCGCTTCGCCCGTGGAAGGCACAAGACCGGCCTTGACGAAGGCGTTGAGCACACCAAAGCCGTTGGCCAGCTCCGCGCCGTCCACCTCGACCGTCGGCAGGCTGGCCGCTGTGCCACCCTCGTCAAAGGTCTGGCGTGCGGTGTCGGCAGCCAATTCCGCCGCCTCGCGCCCGTGCAACAGGGCTGTGGCTGCTGTGGCCAGCATCTTTTTGGCCTCGTTGATCTCACCGCCGCCGAGTTGCGCGAGGCGGTTGATCTCG
>JANMMT010000062.1:0-5979 GCA_031373545.1 Hyphomicrobiales bacterium | reverse complement strand
TTCGAAGCCGCGATTTCGCCGCGCACCAAGGCGATCTTCATCGAATCCATCGCCAACCCCGGCGGTGTGGTGGTGGACATTGCCGCCATCGCCGCGATTGCCAACAAGGCGGGCATTCCGCTCATCGTCGACAACACCATGGCGACGCCGTATCTCATCCGCCCGTTCGAGCACGGCGCGCACATCGTGGTGCATTCGGCCACCAAATTTCTGGGTGGGCATGGCAATTCCATCGGCGGCGTGATCGTGGATGGCGGCACATTCGACTGGATGAAGTCCGGCCGCTACCCCTCGCTCTCCAAGCCGCGGCCCGAATATGGGCAGATGGTGCTGGGCGAGACTTTCGGCAATTTTGCCTTTGCCATCGCCTGCCGCGTGCTGGGCCTGCGCGATCTGGGGCCTGCGCTGTCTCCCTTCAACGCCTTCATGATCCTGACCGGCATCGAGACCCTGCCGCTGCGCATGCAGCGCCACTGTGATAATGCGCAGGCTGTCGCCACGCATCTGGCCCAGCACAAGGCCATCGAGTGGGTGAGCTATCCCGGTCTTGCGGGTGATCGCTATCATGATCTGGCCAAGCGTTATACGCCCAAGGGCGCAGGCGCGGTCTTCACCATCGGCCTCAAGGGCGGTTACGATGCGGGTGTGAAACTGGTGTCGGAACTTAGGCTGTTCAGCCACCTCGCCAACATCGGTGACACACGCAGCCTCGTCATCCACCCCGCCTCCACCACGCACCGCCAGCTGACGGATGCCGAGCGCCGCATTGCGGGTGCCGGCCCGGAAGTTGTGCGCCTTTCCATCGGCCTGGAAGACAAGGCGGATATCATCGCTGATCTCGATCAGGCGCTGGCGATTTGAGTGCAGGCGATTTGAGTGCTGGCAATTTGAGCGCTGGGATGCGCGGGGTCATCAGATGACACAGGCATTTGCCACCCGCGCCATCCATGCCGGCACAACGCCTGACCCTGCGACGGGCGCACGGGCGGTGCCGATCTATCAATCCAACGGCTATGTGTTCGACGATCTCGACCATGGTTCAGACCTTTTCGCACTCGACCGGGTGGGCTTTGCCTATGGCCGCAGCGGCAACCCAACCGTGGCGGCGTTCGAGCGGCGCATCGCCTCGCTGGAAGGCGGTGCCTCCGCCGTCGCCTGCGCCTCGGGGCAATCCGCGCTGCTGATGCTTCTCACAGCCCTGTGTCGCAGCGGCGATGAGGTGGTCGCTGCCGATCGCTGTTTTGGCGGCACCATCGGCTTGCTCAAGCGGTTCGAGAGCCAGTTCGGGCTGTTGGTCCGCTGGGTGGACTCGCATGAGACGGGCGCGGTCGGCGCGGCGATCAATGCCCGGACACGTGCGGTGTTTGTGGAATCCGTCATCAACCCCACGGGCGATGTGGTCGATCTGCCTGCGCTTGCAACCCTCACCAAGGCCGCGCGGGTGCCGCTGGTGGTGGACTCGACGCTGGCCACGCCCGCGTTGCAGCGTCCGCTGGAGCAAGGCGCGGACATCGTCTGGCATTCCGCCAGCAAATTTCTGTGCGGCCACGGCACGGCCATCGGCGGTGTGATCATCGACAGCGGGCATACGCACTGGATCGACGGACGCTACCCACTGATCACGCAGCCCTTTGCCGATTACGATGGCATCGAAGTGCTGAAGAAATATCCGGATTGGCCCTTTGCCGCCGCGTGCCGGATCGTGGGCATGCGCGAGCTTGGCCCCTGCATGTCGCCGACGACGGCCTTCATGCTGCTCACAGGCTGCGAAACCCTGCCGCTGCGCATGGAACGCCACAGCGAAAACGCGCTCGCGTTGCATCGGTTTCTCGCCAGCCATCCGGCGGTGACGGCCTCCAGCCATCCGGGCCTGCCGGGCCATGCACGCCACAATCTGGCCAGTGCGTTGCTGCCCCAGGGAATGGGTTCGGTGCAATCGATCACCCTCAAGGGCGGGCTGGATGCGGCGCGACGTGTCACCTCGAAGCTTCAGCTCTTCTCGCACCTCGTCAATGTGGGCGAGGCGCGCTCGCTGGTGGCGCACCCCACCACGACCACGCACCGCAATTGCAGTGCGCAGGTGCGCGCAGCCCATGGCATCACGGAGGGCACGCTGCGGCTCTCGGTCGGCATCGAGACGATCGATGACCTGATCGCCGATTGGGACCAGGCCTTGAAGATCACCGCCTGAGCGCCCTGATCTGGTAGCTGTCGAAGGCATATTCCGCGACCTGCCACCATGTATACTGCTCCTGCCGGAACGCGATCATCGAATCGTGGCCCTTCTTGAACAACGGACTGCGCGCCGAAAGTTCACTGTAAAGTTCATTCGCCGCATTCCAGGCCGCATCGAGCACCGGCAACGGAAAGGCTTTGAGCTCCGTGCCGCTGGCCACGAGCCGGCGCAGAGCGGGTGCGTTCACCGCGTCATACTTGGCCAGCATCCAGTTGTTGGCCGCTTCGGCGCACATGCGCAGGATGTTCTGGTAGAGCTTGGGCAGCTTGTTCCAGGCCTCCAGATTGATGACAAGGTGCAGCATCGCCCCGCCCTCCCAGAAGCCAGGATAATAATAGTGCTTGGCCACCTTGTTGAAGCCGAGTTTTTCGTCATCGTAGGGACCGACGAACTCCACCGCATCCAGTGTGCCGCGCTCCAGGGCCGGGTAAATGTCGCCCGCTGCGATCTGCTGGGGCACGACGCCCAGCTTGGCCAGCACCTGCCCACCCACGCCGCCGATGCGGAACTTGAGGCCCTTGAGGTCATCCAGCGAGCGGATTTCGTTGCGGAACCAGCCACCCATCTGCGTACCCGAGTTGCCGCAGACGATGCCGATGGTGTTGAACTTCGCCAGCGCCTCGTTGACGATGGCCTCGCCGCCGGCAAAATGCCACCAGGAATGCTGGTGACGAGCGTTGAGACCCCAGGGCAATCCCGTGCCCAAAGCGAGTGCCGGCTCCTTGCCCACATAAAAATAGGTCGGCGTGTGCGCACATTCCACCGTGCCCGTGGAGGCCGCATCGAGCGCCTGCAAGCCAGGCACAAGCTCTCCAGCCGCAAAACACTGGATCTGGAATTTGCCGTCGGTCGCATCGGAGACATATTTGGCAAAGGTCTCGGCTGTGCCGAAGATCGTGTCGAGCGATTTGGGAAAACTCGACGTCAGCCGCCATTTCACCTCCGGCATGGATTGCGCAACGGCTGGCGTGCTCACGCCCACTGCTGCGCCTGCCAGAGCTGCGCCTTTGAGAAACGCACGTCTTTTCATTGGACAATTCCTCCAGAACCCTGTGAACTTGCTTTGTCACAATTTGGGCACGATTGGCCCCGTGTCACTTCAAGCACATGATAGGGACTTTCGACAATGAAACTTGCGACCTTGAAAAACGGCACGCGCGATGGGCGCCTTGTGGTGGTGTCAAAGGACCTGACCCGCTGCACGGATGCGTCTTCTGCCGCGCGCACGCTTCAAGACGCGCTGGACGACTGGACTCGCGCTGCGCCCCGCCTTGCCGATATCGCGCAAAGCCTGGAGGCCAATTCAGTGCCGTCCGAGCGGTTTCACGAGCGCCACTGCGAAAGCCCATTGCCGCGGGCCTACCAGTGGGCGGACGGCTCGGCTTACGTCAACCATGTCGATCTCGTCAGGCGCGCGCGGGGAGCCGAATTGCCCAAACGCTTCTGGACCGACCCGCTGATGTACCAAGGCGGATCAGACAGTTTCGTGGGTCCGCGCGATGCCATGCGCCTCGCGGACCAGGAGTGGGGCGTGGATTTCGAAGCCGAGGTTGCGGTCGTGACCGGCGATGTGCCAATGGGGGTCTCGCCGGAAGATGCCATTGCCTATGTGCAGCTCGTGATGCTGGTGAATGACGTCTCACTGCGCCATCTGGTGCCTGACGAAATGGACAAGGGCTTTGGCTTTTTTCAATCCAAACCCTCCTCCGCGTTCTCGCCCGTTGCGGTGACACCGGATGAACTGGGCGAGCATTGGCTGGGCGGCAAAGTGCTGCATCCCGTGCAGGTTCTGCTCAACGGTGTCCTGTTCGGGCGGCCCAATGCCGGGGTGGATATGACCTTTTCCTTCGCTGATCTCATTGCCCATGCCGCGAAGTCACGCCCGCTGGCGGCCGGCAGCATCATCGGCTCGGGAACGATTTCCAACCGCGACGTCAACGAAGGACCGGGCCTGCCGGTGGCGGAGGGCGGCCATGGCTACGCCTGTATCGCCGAACAGCGCATCGTGGAGACGGTGCTGCATGGTGCGCCGAAGACGCCGTTCATGCAGTTCGGCGACACGGTGCGCATCGAGATGATGGATGCGCACCGGCATTCAATCTTCGGTGCAATCGAGCAGCGCCTGGAACAGGCGGTCTGAGGAGGCCAGAATGCTGCATGCGCCGCTCCTGCGCCTTGAGACCTTCCTGCCATACCGACTGAACGTGCTGGCGGCAGCGGTGAGCGAGGGGCTGTCGCGGGTTTATGCGGCGCGGTTCGGCATCGATATTCCCGGCTGGCGGGTGTTGGCGACGCTGGGCCAGTTCGGCGAAGGCACCGCCACGCTGATCGGCCAGCACAGCCACATGCACAAAACCAAAGTGAGCCGGGCGGTTGGCGAACTGGCGGCGCGGGGCTTGATCGAGCGCAGCCCGAGTGCCGAGGACGGGCGGGTGCAGGTTCTGACGCTCACTGACGAAGGGCGGCGCATGTATCAGGACATTGTGCCGCTGGCGCTGGCCTATGAGGAAAAGCTGCACGCCTGTCTGGGCACAAGTGAACTTGCGGCGCTGGATCAGATCACGCACCAGTTGACCGCAGCTGCGCGGCAGCTGGCACCGGCTTAACGGCGCACTAACTCGGATGACGTAAGGTTCTGCGCATTGCTCACGATGTGAGGGTTGGTTGCGTCTGTTTCGCGTTGCCTTAAGGGTGTTACCTGCGCTCTGGTTCGCCGCCGCGGGCGGGCCTGCCATGGCCAACATCTGCCGGGCCATCGAGGCCGAACTGGCCAACCTGCCGCGCGCCTCATCGCAGCAGGCCTCCGCTCGTGCGGCGCAGGAAGCCCAGCGGCTCTGGGGCCACATGCGGTCCATCGGTTGCGACCGCCAGAACTTCCTGTTCCTGGGTACGCCGCCTCCGCCTGAATGCGCGGGCTTGCGGGCGCAGTTGGGCAGCCTGCAGATGCGCAGCCAGATGACCGCCGATGGCGGCGAAACCCGGCGGCGGCAGCTCCTCTCCATGCAGATCTCCAACAACTGCCGCACAGCGCCCGAACCCATGGTCACGCGCCGCTCTGAGCCGCTGGTGGCAGGATTGTTTGATGATCCGAACCGCCCGCGCCAACGCCTTGAGGTGCGTCCTGATGACATCGACGAACCGCGTGTGACACCGCGCCTGCGCAGCTTGCGCAAGGCGGTTTGCGTGCGTGTCTGCGATGGCTCTTACTTTCCCGTGCAGATCTCGCGCCAGCAGCTAGACGATGATCCCAACGCGCCCTGCCGTGCAGCTTGCCCCGCTGCGGATGCCAGATTGTTTTTCATGCAGGGCGAGGACATCGCCAACGCCGTCTCGCTCGAGGGAGAGCCCTACGCCGACCTCGACAATGCCCTGCGCTTTCGCCGGAGCTTTGATCCGGCCTGCACCTGCCGCCGTGCCGGGATGACCCATAGCGAAAACCGCGTGCTGGAAATCAATCCGGATGGCACGGCAGGCGGTCCGGGGTTTGGCGTGATCAACCCCGATGATGCGGTGCCCGAGCTGGAAGACCCCGGATTCCTGCGCGGCGTGGAGCCGGTGCCGGGCCGCCCGAGAGACGAAACCGTCTTCGGCAGGCGCAAGCCGCCCGAGCCGCCTGCACCGCCTCATCCGCCGCAGGATATCTCCGCTGATCGCATGGTGGCACAGGATCAGGGCGAGCGGCGCGAGCAGACCTTGCGGGATGGCACTAAGCGGTCTGTCCGCGTAATCGCGCCAGAACTTTC
>JANMMT010000049.1:0-4907 GCA_031373545.1 Hyphomicrobiales bacterium | reverse complement strand
CACAAACATCCCCACTGTTAACCGTTAATATTCCCGTTGGTTTAAGATTTAGAGACAATCCCGGTGCAATTGTCAATCAATCGACGGCTGTAGGAAAGGTAAACCTGCCAGCCTCTGCTGTGCCATCCCCCTGAAAACCATGCGCACGAAGCCTTCCTGCCCCGGTTGCATTTCGACGATCACGCTCTTGTCCATGGCGTCCTCGATCCGGGCTCTCCCGTCCGCACCATCGACAATCACAAGGTCACGATACGACACAATTTCGGATTGTGGCATACGGACAACTCCCAATCCCGTGATGCTGGCAAAAGCCACAAGGGCAAGACACCCCAGGACGAGACTGGCGGCCATTATGAGTGGAATTCGCCCCAAAATCGGCTGTTCGGTGCCCGAAGGCAGGGTTTGTTGAAATTGGGCCATGGTCGTTTCCCCTTTTGGTCAACTACGTAGTCGGCATCTTTGCTGAATGAATCAAGCCGGCTGCGCGCCGGTGCCCGCCAACCCGTCGGTTGAAGGTTTTGCGTCGGACCGCGCGGATTGCACCGCAGGCTGAATGCGGGCCACGGGAACCGGCTCGCCCTTGAGGGCGGCGCTGACAAATTCCGCCACGCGCGCCGCGTTCATGACCGAACGCAACATGGGCTGCGGATCACGCCAGTGCCAGGCCCGCATGTGCGGCCAGATCACGAGCACCGCGATGCGGTCATCCTTGTTGATGGCCAGCGGAATATCGCCCGTGCCGCCCTTGAACAGCTTGAGCGAAGCGCCCTCAATGCGTGCCAGCGGCAGGTTGAGCGTGATGGGCACCGCAATGCCCGAGCGCAGCACGAAGCGGCGGTTGGTGAGCGTGTAGACCGTGGTGCGCGCATAGCCCCAGGCGATCAGCCACAGAATGCCCGTTGCGGCCGCCGCAAGCGGCAACAGGCGCAACGCGTAGCTGGCAGCTGCCATGGGTGACAGGCCATCCGACTGGCCCGATACGAAGCGCCAGAGCATCAGCAGGCCGAAGTAAAGCGCGATCTTGCGCACATGGAAAGCCCGAACAGCCAGCCCGCCGGTCGTTGGCGCGCCCTGCCAGATGATATGCTCGCCCTTGGGAAGCACCGCGGGCAGGCCTCGCACCGGCTCGAATTTGAAATCGTCGTCGCTCATGGCAGTCTCCCCCACTTAAGGTCAGCGGCATTCGGCAAAGCCAGACGGCGCTTGCCGCCGCCCGGCGTTCGATGGTGTCAGAACAGCGATTGCGAGCGCTCAGGCGAGGCGTAGAAGGTGCCCCCGCCGTAGTAGCCCATGATCTTGTCCTCTTCGAGCAAGGTCACGACGTCGGGGTTCTTCAACCCCGGCACGCCGGCAAAATGCTCGGCAAAGATCGATTGCACGATGATGCGCCCGCGCACGTCGGTCGTGGTGAAGTTGGCGGGCAACAGCACGCGGCGCGATCCGCCTGCCACCGGCACTTCGACTTCAAGATAACGCAGCACATATTCCGCCTTGTCGATCCAGGCGTCGCGCACGGTGCCTGCCACCTTGTTGTCGCCGCCCAGCACGGCCTTGCCGATGGGGCTCGGATCATGGCGTGACAGGCTGAAATCACCCGCGATGCGCAGCGGCACAAGGCGGTTCTCGCCCGTGCTCATCAGGTCCGGCGTATCGGCCCGTTCAGCGTAGGAAGCGGGGCCGACGCCGTCCGCCATCGGGTTGCCGGTGGGCTCATAGGGCGCACCGGGGAAACGCGCCACGGGGCGCAGCGCCAGCACGCGGGTGTCGGGCCGTCCGCCCTCCACCACCACGGGCGCACCATGCCCGACCTTGAAGATCTTGGCGGGTGGCGGCGCGGGAAAGCCGACGATCGGCACGCGCGGGCGGTGCCCCATGTCCACCTCAAGTGGATAGCCCTCGCGCTTGCTCTCGCGGTGCAGCCACAGCACGAGAGCGAAGAAGAAGCCGACGAACAGCAACGTGCTGAAGAGGGCGATGTCGAAATCAAGTCCGCTGGTCATAAGAGTCCTCCAGTACAAGGGCAGTGGTGATCAAGGCTTTGGCATAACAAACGCAATCAACGCGGGAATTCAGGAACGCTGAAGCCATCCGGCGCCGTCAGGCGCTCCTCCTCGCGGTAGCTGGCCAGAGGGCCAATGACCGCGAGCGCGACGAACAACAGCAGTATTTCAAGGTGATAGACGAAGATGTAGGAGGTCGCCGGGCCCATCATGACTGCGCCGAACGTCCCCTTGGCGGCAAGCGGCGCCACGGCATCGCGGATCACGCCGCCTACGCCCATGGAGAGCCCTGCGGCAGTCGCCTGCACCGCGCCCCAGGCACCGATCGCAAAACCAGCGCCCGCAGCCTTCTCGAAGGACATGGCCGCCGTCAGCGTGCCCACGGCGAAGAGCCCGCCGCCGAAGCCGATCAACAGGGCCGCGATCTGCAACAGCATGCGTGATTGCAAGGGCGCCGCCAGCACGACGGCCACCAGCGCGAACAGCCCCACCAGCATGCCGATGGCCGAAAGGCGCATGGTGTCGAAGCCCGACTTCAGAAGCTTGGCCGCCAGCACGAAAGCCAGCAGTGCGCCGGTCGCGATCATCGCCGTCAGCCATGTGGTATGGGCGACGCTCATGCCCAGCACCTCCGCGCCGAAGGGTTCGAGGATGACATCCTGCATGCTGAAACCTGCAGTGCCCAGACCCACGGCAATCAGGAACCGCTTGGCGCGCGGCGTCGCCATGAAGCGCTTCCACAGCGCGCTGAATTCATCTGTCTTGCTGAGGCCCGTTGTCTGCGCGGGGTTGCGCGTTTCCTGCTTCCAGAGCGCGATGATATGCAGTACGGCTGTGATCAGCGCCGCACCCTGCACAACCTGGATCAGCTTCACCGCACTGAAATCAGCCAGCAGGAACCCGAAAACGAGGCTGCTCACGGCCATGCCAAGCAATTGCATCATGTACATGACGGAGACGACCTGCGGGCGCGATTCGAGCGTCGCCTGATCCGTCGCCAGCGCCAGCCCCGCCGTTTGCGTGATGTGGACACCACCGCCCACCAGCAGGAAGGCCAGCCCCGCGCTCACCTGGCCGATCAGCAGGGAATGCACGCCGTCGCCATCGCCCGACATCAGGAGCAACGCCATCGGCATGAAGCAGAAGCCGCCGAACATCATGAGGCTGCCCATCCAGATGTACGGCACGCGCCGCCAGCCCAAAGCCGAGGTGTGGTGATCGGATTTGAAGCCGATGAGCGTGCGGAACGGAGCAATCATCACCGGCAAGGCGATCAACAGGGCCACGAATGTGGCGCTGACGCCCAGTTCGATGATCATCACGCGGTTGAGCGTGCCGACCATCAGAACCAGCGCCATGCCGCCGGCAACCTGGAACAGCGAAAGGCGCAGCAACCGCCCCAACGGCAGGCCCACGCTCGCGGCATCGGCGAAGGGCATCAGGTCGATGCCCGCCTTGCGGATGGCCGCGATCATGCGTTTCTGGATGATGTTCATGGGTTGCGCGCCCCCGGTGCCGCAAACTGCGGCGCGATCAGTTCGAACGCCTGGCTCTTGTAGAAGCGGGTGTTGATGCGCTGGCGACGGGCGAGACGCCATCCCTTGAGGGCGGGCGCGGCGGCCATCAGCCGCTCCAACTCGGCTTCCGCCACCGGCTCGATCGCAGGCGCACGGTCCCGGCGCGGAAAGAGCTTGCCGGCTGTCCACAGCGCCATCAGCAGCGGCGTGCGCGGCGCGACGGTGAAGACAATCGAGCGGCGCACGCGCGGTGCCAGTTTCGACAGCGCGGCCACGATGTCGTGGGAAGGATAATGAATGAGCGAATCCATCGCAACCACATGGTCAAATGCGCCCATTTCGGGATCCAGCATGTCACCGGATAAAAAGCGCAGCGAACCTGATCCCGCGACGGACCCAGCCCGGTCACGCGCGATGTCCACCAGATTGGGCGAGAGGTCGATGGCCGTGACCGCCGCGCCGCGCTGAGCGGCCGCCACCGCCAGAGCGCCCGTGCCGCATCCGGCATCCAGCAGGCGCATGCCCGCCAGATCATCCGGCAGCCACGCCAGCAATGTGGCGCGCATGGAATCGCGTCCCGCGCGCACCGTGGCGCGTACGCCGCTGACAGGCACTGTCGAGGTGATGGCCTCCCAGGCCTTCACCGCCGTGCGGTCAAAATAGACCTCCAGCTCGCCGCGCCGTTGCTGGTAGGTGACCTCAGCCATTATTCATACCCCAGAAGGTCGAACACATCGCGGTCTTTGAGCGATTTTGCCTCATTGGCCGGACCACCCACCAGAAGCCCGGCGGCAATGCGCAGATATTCTTTTTGCGCCGCGATGACTTCGGGCGAATCTTCCATTTCGAACAGCGTCGCCTTCTTGAGGCGGCTGCGGCGGATGGCATCCACATTCTGGAAGTGCCCGATGGTGCGCGTGCCCGACGCGGCGTTGAACTTGTCGATCTGATCGGTGTCTTCCGAACGATTGACGATCACCCCGCCGATGCGGATTTCATAATTCTTCGACTTGGCGTTGATGGCCGCCACGATGCGGTTCATGGCAAAGATGGAGTCAAAATCATTGGCCGCCACGATCACGGCGCGCTCGGCATGTTGCAGCGGCGCGGCGAACCCACCGCAGACCACATCGCCCAGCACATCGAAAATCACCACATCGGTGTCTTCCAAGAGGTGATGCTCTTTCAGCAGCTTCACCGTCTGGCCCACCACATAGCCACCGCAGCCTGTGCCGGCCGGCGGACCACCTGCCTCGACGCAGAGAACCCCGTTGTAGCCCTCGAACACGAAATCCTCGACGCGCAGCTCTTCGGAGTGGAAATTCACGGTTTCCAGCACATCGATCACAGTCGGGATCAGCTTCTTGGTCAGCGTGAAAGTGCTGTCATG
>JANMMT010000042.1:0-2208 GCA_031373545.1 Hyphomicrobiales bacterium | reverse complement strand
CAGCCACGCCAACCCGGCCACCACGAACGGGAAGGGCAGTGACACCGCCACGCGCAGCAGCACCACGCGCCTTGGCATTGTTGGGAGCTCCCACACCAGCACGCGCTGCAACGTGTAGAGCGACCACCCCGTCACGAAGGCCATGACCTGGGGCAGGCCTGCCCCGGCCTTGAGTGCCGCCGCGCCAATGGCAAAGCCCACCACAGGCCCGCCGGGTGTGAGCGCGCCCGCCAGCGCCGCGAGGCTGACGCCCGGTACGCCCGACCCCGGCCCGAGCCAGGCGAGAATCACATCCTGTGGCACGGCGCGGGCGAGAAAACCCGAACCGATGACACCCACCGCCAGACGCGGGATGAGATCGATGAAATCACGCCAGGCCAGGCGCAAACCCTGCTCGGCCACGCCGTCGGCGCGTGCGCGTGCGAGCCAGACCAGCCAGCCCGCGATGGCGAACAGAAAAAAGGTGAAACCAAAGACGATCACGGTGCGGGTGGCCTTTCGGGCACCAGCTTCTCCAGCCAGCGCACGCCAACGCCCGCCAGAACGGGCAGGGGCAGCGACAGCAGCACCCGCAGCATGACAAAATCGGCGGTGAAAAACGGCATCTCCCAGATGATCGCGCGGTTGAGGCCCAGCAGCAGCCACCCCGTGATGAAGGCCACCGCCGCGCCGCGATCCGCCCCGCTGAGCAAGAACGCTGCCGCAAGAGGAAAGATCGTGAATGGTCCGCCGGGGAAAACCGCCCCCACCGCCGCCGCGATGACAAGGCCCATCAGGCCCGAGCCTTCGCCCACCCAGCGCACGATCGTCTCGCGCGGCACGAGCAGGCGCACTAGCGCCCCGATGATGCACCCCGCCGCCACCTTGGGCAGAATGGTTGCCAGCAGCCACACATCCTCCAGCATGATCTGCGCGACCGTACCAAGGCCCTCGCGTCGGTACACCACGATTGCGGATACCAGCGACAGGCCAAGCACGACGATCAGCGCCAGATCGAATGTGGCGCGGCGTGTCTGCGGTTGTGGGGGGAGCGCTTCGGACATTGAGAGGGAAACATTACCGCTTGTGCGGTTTGACGCACAGGCGGGATACTACGCAAGCTGCATTGGCAGCGCGCATCACATCTGATCACATGCGTGAGGGATCCGACGCGCAGTGACCGGCTGCGACTCATGATACAGTGTATAATCGAAGTGTTGAAAGCAGACCATGGCCAAACACCACCTCACCAGCAGTGCACAGACGTGTCACTGGGGCTTTTTCGATGCGGCGCGTGGCCCGTTTCTGCATGTCGAGAGTGGCGACACGGTCACCATCGACACGCTGACGGGTGGGCCGGACATGGTGCCACACGCGCCGTTCTACACGCCGCCGGAACTGGCGGAGGTGCACAGGCATTCCGATCGCTTTCCCGCGCCCCACATCCTGACCGGGCCGGTGGCAATCGCAGGCGCCAGGCCCGGTGATGTGCTGGAGGTGCGCATTCTGGATGTGCAACTTCGGCAGGATTGGGGGTTCAATTTCATCCGGCCCCTCGGGGGCACGCTGCCCGACGAGTTTCCGGAGGGGCGCATTCTCAACATCCCGCTGGACCGCCAAGCAATGCTGGGCAAGCTGCCCTTCGGCATCGACGTGCCGCTGAAGCCCTTCTTTGGCGTGATGGGCGTGTCACCGCCTGCAAGCTGGGGCCGCATCACTTCGGTCATTCCGCGCGCGCATGGCGGCAACATCGACAACAAGCAACTGACGGCGGGTTCCACGCTCTATCTTCCGGTGCATGTGGAGGGTGCCAACTTCTCCTGCGGGGATGGGCACGGTGCACAGGGCGACGGCGAGGTCTGCCTGACAGCTATCGAGACGGCGCTGACCGGAACATTCGAGTTCATCGTGCGGCGCGACATGAAGCTCGCCAACCCGCGCGCGGAAACGCCGACCCACATCATCACCATGGGCTTCGATCCGGACCTTGATCGCTGCATGGAAATCGCGCTGAAGGACATGATCGATTACCTGGTCAGCCACAAGAACCTCTCGCGCATGGATGCCTACACCCTGTGCAGCGTCGCGGTGGATTTTCATGTGACGCAGGCGGTCAACACCTCCAAGGGCGTCCACGGCATGCTGCCAAAATCATTGTTTGTCTGAGGTCTCGGCCACGAGATATGTGTGCGGCGGATCGGCGATGCGCCGAAAGCGCAGGCCGTAAGC
>JANMMT010000040.1:0-3199 GCA_031373545.1 Hyphomicrobiales bacterium | reverse complement strand
GCTTACGGGCTGGGACATCGACATCCTGACCGAAGCTGAGGAAAGCGAGCGCCGCCAGAAGGAGTTCCTCACCCGCACGCAGATTTTCATGAATTCGCTCAATGTGGACGAGGTCGTGGGTCAGTTGCTCGCCTCCGAAGGCTTCCGCAGCGTGGAAGAGCTAGCCTTCACGGATGCGGGGGACCTCACCTCCATCGACGGCTTCGATGACAGCACGGCGGAGGAAATCCAGCGCCGCGCGCAGGATTATCTCGCAGGCATTGAAGCGGGCTTCGACAACCGCCGCCAGGAGCTGGGCGTGCAGGACGAACTGCGCGAAATTCCCGGCATCACCAGCGAGATCATGGTCAAGCTGGGCGAAAACGATGTGAAGAGCATCGAAGATCTGGCGGGCTGCGCAACTGATGATCTGGCGGGCTGGACCGAACGCCGCGATGGGCAAACGCACCGCGAGGCCGGCTTCCTGGATGGCCTCGATATCGAGCGCGACGCCTGTGAAGCCCTGGTCATGGCTGCACGCGTGCGCATGGGCTGGGTGGACGAGCAGGCTGCCGGTGATGATCATGTCGGCGAAGACGCCGCAGGACATGTGGCAACAGGGGCCTGATGACACAGACGGGAGCAGTCATGGGCAAAAACAAGGCTGTTACCCGTCACAAGGCGCTGGCCGCACAGGACGATGGCGAGCAGGGGCCAACGCGCACCTGCATCGCCACGCGCGCCGCGCGGCCTGTTGCCGAACTCATCCGCTTTGGCCTTTCGCCCGATGGCGTATTGACGCCTGACCTGAAAGCGCATCTGCCGGGACGCGGGGTCTGGATCAGCATCAGTCTGAAGGCGGTTGCGGAGGCTATGAAGAAGGGGGCTTTCGCCCGCAGTCTCAAGCAGCCCGTCAAGACGCCCGACGATTTGCCGGGCCTCGTGGAACGCCTGTTGCGGGAGGATGCCCGCCAGAGCCTCGCCCTGGCGAACAAGGCGGGACTCGTGGTCACCGGGTTTTCCAGAGTCGAAGCCGCGATTGGCGACCCGCGCATTCTGGCATTGATCAGCGCCAGCGACGGTGCGGAGGATGGCAAACGCAAGCTCGGGCAGGCCGTCAACCGTGTTTTTGGCGACCGCTCGGCCATGGCTGTGATCTCATTGCTGCCATCACACGAATTGGAATTGGCTTTGGGCCGGGAAAATGTCATACACGCCGCGCTGTTCACGGGACCGGCAGGCGAGGCCTTCATCTTGAAGTGCCAACGGCTTCATCGGTACCGTCAGCCGGACGCGGCTGATCTGGAAGCAACCCCCCGTGGTGAAACGCCTTCGAGCGTTGATCCGCTATTGGCGGTTGAGGACTGACCGACGCTGCGATTTTTGTTTACGCCCGCCTGCTTTGAGGACGATTGACTGAATGACTGACGGCAACAACACCGGCGACAAGACACTTTCCGTCACCGGAAAACCAACGCTCTCGCTCAAGCGAACGGGCGACAATGTCGTTGGCACGGTGCGCCAGAGCTTCTCCCACGGGCGGACCAAGACGGTCGCCGTGGAAGTCGTCAAGCGCCGCGTCGGCCCGGGTCCAGGCGTGCCTGCACAGGCCGCACCCGTGCCCCAGCAGGCGATGCCGCAGCCGGCGACACCCCAGCGCGTGCTTACGGTGGGCGGTGTGCCCGCGCCGGCCCCCAAGCCCGTTCTGCAGCAAAAGCCGCAAGGCGGCCTTGTCCTGCGCACGCTTTCCGACAGCGAGCAAAGCGCGCGGCAGGCTGTGCTGATGGATGCCGGACGGCGCGACGCTGAAGAGCGTGCACGTGCCGAGGCGGATGCCAAGCAGCGCGCTGAGCGCAACGAGGTGGAGCAGCGTGAACGTGAGGCCGCCGAGGCCCGCAAGCGTGAGGAAGAAGACCGCCGCGTGCGCGACGATTTCCTGCGCCGCCGCGGGCAGGATGAAGCCGTGCGCCGCTTGGGGGAAGAGCCGCGTCCGCCGCGCCCCCCCCTCTCGCCTGCAAGCAGTGCGCCCAACAGCAGCGGAGCACGCTTTGAAGGGCCGCGCTCGCAGGGTGATCGCCCCCAGCGTCTTGATGGCAATAATTTCCGCTCCGGCAGTGCCGCAGGCGGCGACCGTTCACCTGCAACAGGTGACCGCGGCCCGCGCCCACCGGGCAGCTTCGGGGATCGTCCGCCAAGGCCAGCTGGCACGGGCACAGGTTTTGGTGACAGGGGTCCGCGTCCCGCCGGTGCAGCGGGTGCAGGCGCTCCGCGCCCCGCAGGCGGTGGTTACGCAGGTTCGCGCCCCGCAGGCTCCGGTTTTGGTGCGCCACGCCCGCCAGGCGCCAGCACGGCCCGTTTTGGTTTCGTCAAGCCGGGTGCCGCGACGTCCGAGCCCGCTGTCGTGCAGGAAAATCGCCGTGTGGCACCGCCCAGCGCCACCATGCGCTCGCGCGAGCTGCCGGATCAGGAAAACAGTGCGGCGAAGCGCAAAGTTGGTGCCAAGACCGTGCGCAGCCCCAGCGGCGGTGATGCGGGGCGTGATCGCAGCCGCCTGACACTGACAAACGCGCTGGAGACCACTGAAGAGCGCATGCGCTCCGTGGCGGCCTATCGTCGCCGTGTGCAGCGCATGAAGGGCGGCGCGGTTGAATCGAAGGAAAAGGTCTACCGCGAAGTGACCTTGCCCGAGACAATCTCGATTCAGGAGTTGGCCAACCGCATGTCCGAGCGCGGGGTCGATATCATCCGCATGCTGATGAAGCAGGGCCAGATGCACAAGATCACCGATGTGATCGATGCGGACACCGCCCAGCTCATTGCCGAGGAAATGGGCCACACCGTGCGCCGCGTGGCGGAATCGGACGTGGAAGAGGGCATCTTCGACGTCGAGGATCACCCCGAAATGCTGCTGCCGCGCTCACCCGTGGTCACCATCATGGGCCCCGTTGACCCCGGCAAGACCTCGGTGCTGGACGCCGTGCGCAAGACCAGTGTCGTGTCGGGCGAAGCAGGCGGCATCACGCAGCACATCGGCGCCTACCAGATCGAGGCGCCGTCGGGCGGTCAGATTACTTTCATCGACACGCCGGGCCACGCGGCCTTCACGCAGATGCGCGCCCGCGGCGCGGACGTGACGGACATCGTGATCCTGGTGGTCGCGGCGGACGACGGCGTGATGGCGCAGACCATCGAGGCCATCGAGCACGCGAAGGCGGCCGAG
>JANMMT010000030.1:0-4335 GCA_031373545.1 Hyphomicrobiales bacterium | reverse complement strand
CAGGTCTGTCTTTTGGTGAGTTGGTCAAATGGATGGTGCGCGACGCCTCCCTGGATCGATGAGGATGTGGTTCTCCCGCACCCCGCGCGATCATACTGATGCTCAGGGCTCTGCCCTGCTTGGCAGCCGATCGCCTGTCTCCTTCGGGCGCAGCGGCCTGCGCGTCGCCGGCACGGTGATCCCGGTGCGGCGCGGCACCGGCTCGGCGGCGGCATTGCTGTTTCTCGGCCTCGCCGGTGCGACGGGCTGGTTCATGGGTGGGCATTACGACACGCTGCGCGCAGCGCATGGCACCTTCACCAACATCGGCGCGCGCGCGGCGGGCTTTCCCGTTGCCAGCGTGGACATCACCGGCGTCAAGGATCTGTCGAAGGCCGAAGTGCTGGCCGCCAGTGGCATCGTGCCTTCAGGTTCGCTGCTGACGCTGGATGCGGCGGATGTGCGCGCCAGGCTAAAAGCCCTGCCGCTGGTGGCGGAAGCGACCGTGCGCAAGCTCTATCCCGACAAGGTGGCGATCACCATCACAGAGCGCGAGGCCTTTGCGCTGTGGCAGCAGGATGGCACCATCAGCGTCGTCTCGGGCGACGGCACCGTCATTGACACCCTGCGCGATGCGCGCTTCCTCAACCTGCCGCATGTGGTGGGGCCGGGCGCGCAGTTGCGGGCGAAGGAATATGCGCAGATCCTCGATCAGGTGCCCGAACTGCGCGAGCAGATCCGCGCGGGCGTGCTGGTTTCCGGGCGGCGGTGGAACATCAAGCTCGCCAACGGCGTCGAGATCAAGCTGCCCGAGATCGAGCCCGCAATGGCGCTCAAGCAGCTGGCGCGGCTCGACCGCGAGGCGAAAGTGCTGTCGAAGGACATCATCGCGGTCGACATGCGTGTGCCGGGCCGGGCGGCCTTCCGCCTGACCGAGGAAGCGGGCGCGGCACGGCGCGAGGATTTCGAAAAGCGTCTGCCCAAGATCAGGGGGCGCGCATGAGCCCGACCCCTCCGAATATGACTCCCAAGATGCGCTCGCCGGGCGCGCGGCAAAGCCCCGTGCTGGCCGTGCTCGACATCGGCACCTCCAAGGTCTGCTGCGTCATCGCCAAGCTGGAGCCAGCGGGCAGCGATGCGCATCGGCGTCTCAGTCACCGCAGCCGCGTGCTGGGCATTGGCCATCAGCGCACCCGCGGCCTCAAGGGGGGCGTCATCGTCGATATGGCCGAGACGGAAAACGCGATCCGCGCCGCGATCGACTCCGCCGAGCGCATGGCCGGTGTCACTGTGGACAGCGTGGTGCTTTCCATCACAGGCGGGCGCCTCAGCTCGCAGCATTTCATGGCGGAAGTGGGCATCGGCAACCGCGCGATTACGGACCGCGATGTGGAGCGCGCCATGAGCGCGGCCACTGCGCAGGCGCTGGTGGCCGGCCGCTCGGTCGTGCACGCGCTGCCAACGGGTTTCCGGCTCGATGGCCGCGCCCCTGTGCATGAACCGCGTGGCATGGTCGCGGACCGGCTCAGCGTCGAGATGCACATCGCCAGCACCGACACGGCGGCCGCGCGCAACCTGATGCTGGCTGTCGAGCGTGGCCATCTGGAAGTGGAAGCCGTGGTGGCGACGCCTTACGCTTCCGGCCTTTCAGTGCTCGATGAAGATGAAGCCGAAATGGGCATCGTCGTGCTCGACATGGGCTGCGGCACCACCAGCGCTGCGGTGTTTCTCAACGGGCGCTTGCAGCATGTGGATGCGGTGGCTGTCGGCGGACGTCACGTGACGATGGATCTGGCGCGTGGGCTCTCCATGCGGCTGGAAGATGCCGAGCGGCTGAAATGCCTGGCCGCGACCTGCGTGGATGATCCCGCCACCATGCGCGACCTGATCACGATCCCGCGCCTGGGCGATGATGACCGTGCCTCCTCCGAGGCTCTGGCCCGCGCGCAGGTCACCCGCATCGTGCGTCCACGCGTCGAAGAGATACTCGAGCTTCTGCGCGACCGCCTGCGCAACGCCGGCTTCGGCTCCATTCTCAACCGCGGCGCAGTGCTGACGGGCGGAGCGTCGCAGCTCTCCGGTCTGCAGGTGCTCGCGCAAGGCACGTTGTCCAAACAGGTGCGCCTCGGCCGTCCGCTGACGGTGAAGGGCATGCCCGAATCCGCCAGCAGCCCGGCTTTTGCCGCCACGACCGGCCTGCTGATCTACCCCCAAATGGCGGGCCTCGAACACATCGCCCTGCGCCGGAATTTCGGCGCTGAGGCGGATCCCTCCAGCGGTTACATCGCCCGGGTCGGGCGGTGGCTGCGTGACAGTTTCTAACCCGTTGCCGAAGAGAGGCGCACCATGACAATCAATCTTCAGCCACCGGACATTCGGGAACTCAAGCCCCGCATCACCGTTTTCGGTGTGGGCGGCGCGGGCGGCAACGCGGTCAACAACATGATCGAGTGCGGCTTGCAGGGCGTCGAGTTCGTGGTCGCGAACACCGATGCCCAGGCGCTGGGCCATTCCAAATCGAAGCGCATGATCCAGATGGGCATGCGCGTCACCGAAGGCCTGGGGGCCGGAGCGCAGCCGGAAGTGGGCCGCGCGGCCGCCGAAGAGGTGATCGACGAGCTGCGTGATCAGCTGATGGGCGCGCATATGGTGTTCATCACCGCCGGTATGGGCGGCGGCACGGGCACGGGTGCGGCCCCTGTGGTGGCCCGCGCGGCGCGCGAGATGGGCATCCTCACCGTGGGTGTGGTGACCAAGCCGTTCCAGTTCGAGGGCGTGCGCCGCATGCGCATCTGCGAGGCGGGCATCACCGAGCTGCAGAAGCACGTGGACACGCTGATCGTGATCCCCAATCAGAATCTCTTCCGCGTGGCGAACGAAAAGACCACCTTTGCCGAGGCCTTCGCCATGGCGGACCAGGTGCTGTATTCGGGCGTGGCCTCCATCACCGATCTCATGGTCAAGCCCGGCCTCATCAACCTCGATTTTGCCGATGTGCGCGCCGTGATGCGCGAAATGGGCAAGGCGATGATGGGTACCGGCGAAGCGACCGGCGAGAACCGCGCGCTGATGGCCGCCGAGGCCGCCATCGCCAACCCGCTGCTCGATGAAGTCTCGATGAAGGGGGCCAAGGGCCTGCTCATCTCCATCACCGGCGGGCGCGACATGATGCTCTACGAGCTGGATGAAGCCGCCACCCGCATCCGCGAGGAGGTGGACCCCGAGGCCAACATCATTCTGGGCGCAACCCAGGACGACAGCCTGGAAGGCATCATCCGCGTGTCGGTTGTGGCAACGGGCATCGACCGTGCCTCCATCGACGCCATCGAGCCCGTGACCTTCACCCAGGCGCGCATGGAAGAGGTGGCCAACCGCCTGCGCCAGCAAGCGATGCTCAAGCCCATGCACGAGCCTGTGATTCCTGCTTTCATCCGTCCGCCAGTGGCCGCGGAGCCGGAGACAGTGGTGCAGACGGTTCAGGAAACGGTGCAGGCGGCCCCACAGCAGGCGGCTCCACAGCAGGTGGCACAACCAATGGTGCAGGAGACCGTGCAACACACGGGGGAGCCGGCGGTTCAGGTTGAACCTGCATCCCTGCACACCGTGCCCGCGCTGGACCTTGCGCCGGCGCCCGTGATGGCGGAGCCTGCGCCCGTGATTCAGCCGATCTTCACCCAGGCTGATCTCGACGCCGCCACCGCTGCTGACCGTGAAATGGTGCGCCCCGTCCGCATGCCGCAGATCGACGAGTTCCCGCGCATGGCGCAGGATCAACTGCGCGCCAGCCAAGCCTTGAGCTCTGCCCCGCAGGCGGTTTCCCCGCCCGAGGCCAAGCGCATGACTCTGCTCCAGCGCCTGGCCGCCGTGGGCCTTGGCCGTCGCGAGGATGAAGGGCATGCCGCCGACACTGCGCCGCTGCCACCTGCCGTGGAAGCACCGCGCCGCGCCGCGCCGCCCGAGCCTGCCCGCGCCCAGGGGCAGCTCGACTCATTCGGCCGGACGCCCGCCCGCTCGATCGAGGACGACCAGCTCGAAATCCCGGCTTTCCTGCGGCGGCAGGCGCGCTGAGCGACGCCCGCTGTCCACAGGCTCTGTGACACAATTGAGGCCCGGCATGCACAATGCCGGGCCTTATCGCGTTGTAATCATGTATTTTTTCAAAAGAAAATCGGGGCGTGCATTATGGCTTTGAGATGTAACAGTGCGTAAGAAAGCGTGATTTTGTGATCGCGGCTGGCGCGCTTATTTTCCGGGCGTCGAGTTGGGGTTCTCCTCTTCGCCGCGCCGGGGCTGCATTCAGGGGCTGGTGAAGAAATCATAACCAATATGCGTCATGTTCAACGGATCGTCCGCGCG
>JANMMT010000014.1:0-13735 GCA_031373545.1 Hyphomicrobiales bacterium | reverse complement strand
GAGCGAAATGGGAATCAACCCGAACAGGTTGAAGATCGAGGTCGGGTCCATCGCCGCCAGATCCTTGATCCAGCCGAAAAAGGGCGCGTGGCGCATCTCGATGGTGACGAACAACACCTTGTAAAGCGCGAAAAACACAGGGATCTGGATCAGCACCGGCCAGCAGCCCGCGAGGGGATTGATCTTCTCCTTCTTGTAAAGCTCCATCAGCGACTGCTGCAGCTTCATCTTGTCGTCTTTGTATTTGGCCTGGATCTCCGCCATGGCGGGCTGAACGGCCTTCATCTTCGCCATCGAGACATAGGATTTGTTGGCAAGCGGGAAAAACAGCGCCTTGATCAGCACGGTCACGACGAGGATCGCCACGCCGAAGTTGCCGATGAGATGGTAGATCCAGTCCATCACCTTGAAGAGCGGCTTGGTAATGAAATAAAACCAGCCCCAATCGATCATCAGATCGAAGTTCTTTACGCCGAGCGACGCCTGATAACCGTCGATGACACTGACCTCTTTCGCGCCAGCAAACAGCCGCGTTGTCACCGACGCTGTTGCACCGGGCGCGACGGTTTCCGCCGGCAGCAGCACATCCGCCTGATAGGTCTGCACATTGCCGATCATCGTAGCCAGGAAGCGCCCGTCATGCGGCCGGGACTGGTCCGGCACGATGGCCGAAGCCCAATACTTGTCGGTGATGCCGATGAAACCGCCCGTGTTGGCCTTGTAATCACGGGTGCGCGCCTTCACGAGGTCAGAGTAGCTTACCTCTTGCAACTTGTCGGCCTGCACACCGATCAAGCCTTCATGCAGGATGTAGAAACCTGCCGTGACGGGCGTGCCGTGCCGGCGCACATAACTGTAGGGAAAGAGCGTGACAGGCTGGCCCGCCGCATTGCGCACGCTGTCTGTCACCGCGAACATGAAATCCTTGTCCACCGCGATGCGCCGCTCGAAGGTCAGTCCCTGGCCATTGGACCAGGTCAGTGTCACGGGCTGATCTGGCGTCAGGCGCGGGCTGCTGGCGGCCCACTCCGTTTCGGATGTGGGGACGAGGGCCGACACGCCCTGCCCTGCCACCCAGCCGAATTCGGCATAGTACGGGCTTGGCGCGTTGACAGGCGAGAACAACACGATGTTGGGGCTGCCCTTATCGATGGTTTCGCGGTAACCGGTGAACGCCAGATCGTCGATGCGTCCACCCTTGAGCGCGATCGAGCCTTTGAGACGCGGCGTTTCGATCTGCACACGAGGAGAGCCAGCAAGCGCGGCCTCGCGGTTGAGGGCAGGCGCCGCGATTCCAGGGGCCGTCGTGCCGGGAATGGCGCCGGGCGTGAGCGTGCCGGATGTGGCAGTGCCCAGCGTGGTCGTCGGTCCGGTTCCGGGCGTGGCAGACTGTATCTGCTGCTGCGCCAGGCGCTCCTGCCGCTGCTTCTCGATCTGCGGCTGTGCATAGAAATACTGCCACAGCACGATCACAAGAATGGACAGCGCGATCGCGATGAACAGGTTCTTCTGGTCGCCGTCTTTTTGCATGGGGTCAGGCCTGTCGCGGTCGTAACATCAGGAGGGGGTGGAAACGGTCTGGGCGATCTTGCCCAGCGCCTTGATCAACTCTGCCCTGAGGGCGGGAAACGGCGCCGTCAATGCGCCGAGGCGTGCAACCAGCACATAATCCGTGGGCGTTGCGCAAAAGCGCTGCTCCTCGTGCCGGACCGCCTCTTTCAGCCGCCGCCGGATGCGGTTGCGAACGACGCTGGACGGGCTCACCTTCTTGGAAACCGTGAAGCCGATGCGTGGATGTGCGCCTACGGACTGTTGCAAATGCTGAACGACGAAAAGGCCGGTGCTGATCCGCCGGCCCTTCTGCACGTCCAGAAACTGACGACGCTGTTTCAGCCGCGCGATCACGGCTGGTCTCCGTCAGGCCGACAGCTTCTTGCGCCCGTGGGACCGACGGGCTGCAATCACGCGGCGTCCGCCCTTGGTAGCCATGCGGGCACGAAAACCATGGCGGCGCTTGCGCACGAGTTTGCTCGGTTGATAGGTCCGCTTCACGGCGAAACTCCAGAATTCGATTGTCCAGACCGCGCATGGGTATCAATGGCTGCAAAGCCGGGACACACCGGGGCGGTGAATGAAGCCTCCCTATGGTGGAGGGCACAAAAAATGTCAACGGGCTCGTACAGACATCCCTCGAACAGGAACGTGATAGCCAATGTTTCATCGCCGAATCCGCAGATTCTGCACGAACCTCTTGTGCACCGACCGCAATGCCGCCCATATCGCCGACGCCGAGGCCAGATGACGCAACCCGATCCCGCGACACCACCGTCCACCCTGCGCCGCTGGGCTCCGCTGGCCTTGATCGTGGTTGCGGCGACGGGAATCATCCTGAGCGGCGCCTACAAGGCCGTGAGCCTCGAATCCATCGCGCTCAACAAGGCCGCTCTGGAAATGTACATCGGCAGCCATCGGCTGGCCGGCGCACTGGCATTCATGGCGGTCTATGTCGGCGTCGTGGCCCTTTCGCTGCCCGGCGCTTTGATCATGACGCTGGCCGGTGGCTTGCTGTTTGGCCTGTGGCTCGGCGTTGCCCTTTCCGTCGTCAGCGCCACGATCGGGGCCACGACGCTGTTTCTGATTGCACGATCCTCTCTGGGGGCGGCCCTGCGGGCCAGGGGCGGCCCGGCCGTTGCCCGCTTGTCGGAGGGATTGAACGCCGATGCGGCCTCTTATCTGCTGTTCCTGCGGCTCGCGCCGGTGTTTCCCTTCGCGCTGGTCAATCTGGCCGCCGCCATCGTGGGCACCAAGCTCACGACGTTCATCTGGACGACCTTCATCGGCATCATGCCGGGTACTTTCGCATTCACGCTGGCAGCCACCAGCCTGGGCGGCCTCCTGGACCAGCAGCGGGTGCCTTACGAAGCTTGCCTGGCTGCCGGACAGTCGGGTTGCCGCATCGCGATCGATGTCACGAGCTTCGTGAGCAAGCCGCTCTTGCTGGCTTTCCTATCACTGGGGCTGGTCGCGCTCATCCCAGTCGTGGCAAAACGGGTGTTGCGGCGCAAACGTCCTGCCGCGTCGGAGTAAGCCTGCGTGCCTGATCCCTTTCACACAGATCTTTGCGTCATCGGCGCTGGCTCGGGCGGACTGTCGGTCGCGGCAGCGGCCGCCATGATGCAGGTGCCTGTCGTGCTGATCGAAAAACAGCGCATGGGCGGCGATTGCCTCCATGTGGGGTGCGTGCCCTCCAAGGCGTTGATCGCGGCGGCCAGGCACGCAGCCATGATGCGCGATGCGGTGGCCTTCGGCTTTGCGCCCGTCGAGATCAAGCCGAACTTCTCCAGGGTGCAGGCCCATGTGGCCGATGTGATCGCGACCATCGCCCCCAATGACAGCGTGGCGCGTTTCGAGGCGCTGGGCGTGCGCGTCTTCAAGGGTGAGGGCCGGTTTCTCAACAAGCGGACGGTGGAGGTGAATGGCCAGCAGATCACGGCGCGGCGCTTCATCATCGCCACCGGTTCGCGTCCGGCCCTGCCCGACATTCCCGGCCTGCTGGATGTCCCCACCTTGACCAACGAGAGCCTGTTTGACCTGACGAAGCTGCCCAAGCATCTCGTCATCCTGGGCGGCGGGCCTGTGGGTATGGAAATGGCACAGGCTTTCGCGCGCCTCGGCAGCACCGTTACGGTTGTGCAGACCTCGCGCGTGCTGCCGCGCGAGGATGCCGAAGCCGCCCGCGTGGTGCAAGCCGCACTGGCGCGGGACGGTGTAGTAATCCGCGAAAAGGCGAGCGTCACCCGCGTGGAAGGGTCAGGCGAACGCCTCAAGGTCTTCATCCGCACCGATGCGGGCGAGGTAGCGCTGGACGCCACACACATTCTGGTTGCCGCCGGGCGCGCTGCCACCACGCAGGGCCTTGGCCTCGACAAGGCAGGCATCGCGGTCGGCGCACAGGGGATTGGCGTCAATGCCAAGCTGCGCACGTCGAACCCCAAGGTCTATGCGATCGGCGATTGCATCGGTCCGCCGCAATTCACGCACCGCGCCAATTATCATGCCGGGCTGGTGATCCGGAACGCGCTGTTCCGCCTGCCGATCAAGGCCAATGACGGGCTCATTCCGCGCGTGACATTCACCGATCCGGAGATCGCCGCCATCGGCTTGTCCGAAGCGCAAGCGCTGGAAAAGGGCGCCGGCGTCCGCGTGTTGCGCTGGCCTTTTTCCGAGAACGACCGCGCGCAGGCGGAGCGCAAGCGGGATGGATTCATCAAGGTCATGGTCGACAGACGAGGCCGCATTCTCGGTGTCTGCATTGTTGGTCATGGTGCAGGCGAACTCATCACGCCTTGGACGCTGGCGATGACAAAGGGCCTGAAAATCACGGCGATGACCGGGATCACCTTTCCTTATCCAACCTATTCGGAGGTCACCAAACGGGTGGCCACGGCCTTTCTGCTGCCCAAGTTGCGCAGCCCCGGCTTGCAGCGGCTGCTGGCCTTCATCCGCACGTTTGGGTGAAGCGCATGCTCGAAATCACACCCCAAAATGGTGGCTTGCGGCGCAATTTTGGCCTCTCGTCCCGGCTGCTGGCCTTGACGATCCTGTTTGTCATGCTGGCGGAAGTGCTGATTTTTGTGCCTTCGGTTGCCAACTTCCGCAACAACTGGCTCGGAGATCGCCTGGCGGCCGCGCAGACGGCAGCGCTCGTGCTGGAGGCCGCGCCCGAAGAGGCTTTGCCCGAAGAACTCGTGCGGGAATTGCTGAAGAACGTCGGGGCGGAAACCATCGCCTTGCGCGTGAAAGGCACGCGGCGGCTGCTCGCGATTTCCGACATGCCCGCCACAATCTCCGAGAGTTATGACCTTCGGTCGGAAAGTGGCCTGCGCAGCATGCTGGAAAGCTTTCAGACCCTGCTGCTGGGTGGCCAGCGCATGCTGCGCGTCATCGGCAAGGCCCCGATGGACGGCGATTTCGTGGAGATTGTCATCCGCGAGGCCCCGCTGCGTGAGGCTTTGATCCGGTTCACGTCCAACATCCTGATGCTGTCGCTGTTCATCTCGGGCCTGACAGCGGCGCTTGTGTTCTTCACACTGCGGCGGGTCATCGTGCGACCGGTGGAGCGGTTGACCGCCAGCATCACGCGCTTCGCCGACAACCCCGAGGACCAGACACGGCGGATGCAGCCCTCCGGGCGCACGGACGAGATCGGCCGGGCCGAAAGTGCCGTGGCCGGCATGCAGACCACGCTGTCGCAGCAGTTGAAGCAGAAGGAACACCTGGCCGCCCTGGGCCTGGCCGTAAGCAAGATCAACCACGATCTGCGCAACCTGCTGGCCTCGGCGCAACTCATCTCCGACCGGTTCAGCACCGTGATGGACCCCACCGTCCAGCGCTTTGCGCCCAAGCTGATCCAGACGCTCGACCGGGCCATTGCCTTCTGTCAGACAACGCTGACCTACGGACGTGCCGAGGAACGTCGCCCCGAAATTCGCCCGATCCGCCTCCATGACGCATTGGAAGAGGCGCGCGACCTGGCGGGGCTGGACGGAGACAACAAGGTGATGTGGCAGAACTCCGTGTCGCGCAGCCTTGAAATCATGGCGGATGTCGAACATCTCGCGCGCATCATCTCCAACCTGTTCCGCAACGCGCTGCAGGCCATGGATACGGATCGACGCCCGGATGGCGCGCGCCATGTGCTGTTCGTCAACGCCATGGAATATCCCGCGTGCTGGACCATCGACATTGCCGACACCGGTCCGGGCATCCCCGCCCACATCCGCGACAAGCTCTTCGACGCATTCCGGGGCTCCGCCCGCCCGGGTGGCACCGGACTTGGCCTCGCGATATCGGCGGAACTGGCCCGTGCCATGGGCGGCAAGCTCGAACTGACCGAAACCACACAGGGCACGGCGTTTCGCCTCACGCTGCCCAAACCGCTCTCGCCGTAACGGGCGCGACCGATTGCACCTTGCCAAACCATGATGTGCCGGTGAATCCTGCACCGCGACACAGCCCTGGCCTGCCCCGGAGACATCGATGACTGACCTGACCCGCCGCCAAGCCTTCACGCTCGCCGCAGCAGCAGGCGTCGCCGCCACCACGATCATCGCCGCCACGCCGGAGGAGGCGATGGCGCAGGCCGCCGATCAGGGGGCCGCCCCCACGCTGACGCTTCTCCTGGTCAATGACATCTACAAGCTGGAAGGCGTGCGCCGCCGCGGCGGTTTTGCCCGCCTGGCCGCCATCGCCCGCGCGGAAAAGGCCAAGGGCACACCCTGCCTTTATGCCCATGCAGGCGACATGTTCTCGCCCTCGCTCATGTCGGGCTTCGATCAGGGCCAACATACGGTGGAACTGCTCAATATCATGCCACCGGACATCTTTGTGCCGGGCAACCACGAGTTTGACTTCGGCAAGGAGAATTACGCCAAGCTGACGGCGCTGGGCAAATACCCCACCTTTGCCGCCAACCTGCGCGCCGCCGATGGCTCTGTGCTGCCCAGCCACCAGGATCGCAAGATCATCGACATGGGGCCGGTGAAAGTGGGGTATTTCGGGATCACACTGGCCATCACGCCGCTCATGTCGCAGCCCGGCGATCTGCAATTCTCCGACGAGATGGCCGCCGTGCGCGAGCAATCCGCCGCGCTGCGCCGCGAGGGGGCGGACATCGTGGTGGCGGTGGCGCACACGGATTTCAACCGCGATCTGGAAATCGCCCGCTCACGCCTGGTAGATGTGCTGCTCAGCGGGCACGACCATGATCTGCGCATTGTCTACGATAACCGCACGGTCATGGTGGAATCGGGCGAGGAGGGCGAATACGTCACCGCCATCGACATCTACGCCACCCTAGGCCAGCGCGACGGTGCGCGGGCGGTGACGTGGATCCCGCGCTTTCGCGTGATCGATTCCGCCACCGTGACGCCGGACCCCGAGGCACAGGCCATCACCCGGCGCTATGAGGGCGAGCTGTCCAAGGAGCTTGACGTGGAACTGGGCACGACGGCGGTGGAGCTGGACAGCCGCTCGGCCACGGTGCGTTCAGCGGAATCCGCCATCGGCAACATGATTGCGGATGCCATCCGCGTGTCGACGGGTGCGGACGTCGCCATCACCAACGGCGGCGGCATTCGCGGCAACAAACTTTACCCGCCCGGTGCCAAGATCACGCGGCGCGACATCCTCACCGAGCTTCCCTTCGGCAACACCGCATCTCTGGTTGAAGTCACGGGCCGCGACATCAAGGAGGCGCTGGAGAACGGCGTCTCGCAGGTAGATGCGCGCGCCGGGCGCTTTCCGCAAGTTGCAGGCATGGTCATCGCCTTTGATGCGAAACAGCCCGTGGGCAGCCGCATCGTCGTGCTGCAAGTGGGCGGCAAGGACATCGACTTGGCAGCGAAATACAAGGTTGCCACCAATGATTTCATGGTCGCGGGCGGGGATGGCTACGGCGCACTGGCGCGAGGCCGGGTGCTCATCGGCAAGCTGGATGGCAAGCTGCTCGCCAGTGTGGTGATGACCCATGTGCGCCAGGTCGGCAGCGTGCAGGCCAAGGTCGAGGGCCGGATCATCCAACGGTGAGCAAGGGCTACGCCGGCGCACTGGCGGCATTTGCGGATGGTGGCAGCGCTTTCGCGGGTCTGCCTTTTTTCAGGACCGAAGCGGCGCGCATGGGTACGCTGCTGGACGCGCGCGCGGCACAAGGCGAGCTTATTTTGCCAGCCTGCGCCGATGTGCTCAATGCGCTGAGGCTTACACCTCTGGAAAGCGTGCGCGTGGTGATTCTGGGTCAGGACCCCTATCCCACGCCGGGGGATGCCCATGGGCTCTCCTTCTCCATCGCAAGACCGGGGACGCTTCCGCGTTCGCTCGGCAACATCTTCAAGGAACTGGCTGACGATACGGGCCTGCCGTTGCGCCGCGCTGGCAACCTCACCGATTGGGCACGCCAGGGCGTGCTGCTCCTCAACGCCTGCCTCACCGTGGCGGCAGGCGTAGCAGGCAGCCATCGCCAGCTGGGCTGGGAGATTTTGAGTGATCAGGTGATCCGCACGGTGTCCGCGCAAGCTCAAGGCGCTGTTTTCATGCTCTGGGGAGCGGATGCCCAGAGCAAGACACCATTGATCGATGCGCGCCGACACATCGTCTTGTCCAGCGCACACCCCTCGCCGCTCTCGGCCCGGCGCGGATTCGTGGGCTCGAAACCCTTCAGCCGCGCCAATGCATGGCTCGTTTCACGCGGCATGCAGCCCATCGAATGGGGTTAGGGCCGGTCGAAAATCGGCTCGACCCGCACGGCGTGGCGGTAAAACACCCATACACCATAGGCGCCCAGCGCAATGCTGAGGCCGATGAGCCCGTTCAGCCACAGCGGGGGCAGTTCCAGCAGGCCGCCGATCGCCCAGCCGAAGGCCAGCGCCACACCCAGGATTTCCGCGCCGACGAGGATCGTCACCGAGACGATCGTGATCAGGTTGCGGGTGTTGAGCTTGTGCGCCATCGACCAATGTCCCATTTCGCACGACCTGTGCGGGTGTATGCAGGTGACATAGCAAAGACCAGAGCCCAACGACAAGCGCACTTCGCAGAAAGCCTTTCCGTGGAAACCCCGCAATTCAGCCAAGGTGCCGTCGCCAGCCCACACACCGCAGCCAGCGAAGCAGGTGCCGCCGTCTTGCGCGAAGGTGGCAATGCAATCGAAGCCATGATCGCCGTCGCCGCCACCTTGGCCGTGGTTTATCCGCACATGAACGGCATAGGCGGTGACAACTTCTGGGTCATCCGCGCGCCCTCGGGTCAGGTGCGGGCCATTGAAGCCTGCGGCTATGCGGGCAGCCACGCCACAATCGAGCGCTATGCCAAACTGGAGCTGGAGGCAATTCCGCCACGCGGACCGCAGGCCGTGCTGACGGTTCCAGGTGCAGTTGGCGGCTGGGCGATGGCCGCGCAGATGTCCCGCGATATGGGAGGGCGGCTGCCGCTCGACATGCTGCTGCACCATGCCATTGAGGCGGCTGCCGCGGGCCACAGGGTCGGTGCGTCCGAGGCACGCTACACCGTGAAAGAAGAACCCGAGGTGCTCGCCTCGCCCTTTTTTACCGAGACATTCTTCATCGACGGCCAGAAACCAGTGGCAGGCGCACTGCGCCGCATGCCCACGCTCGCCAACACGCTGTGTCAACTCGCCAAGGCCGGGCTTGATGATTTCTACCGGGGAGATGTGGGGCGTGAGATGGCTGCCGATCTGGAGCGCGCGGGGACCTCGATCACCCGTACCGACCTCAGCGCCTACCGCGCCATCGAGCGCCCCCCAATGTCCGCGCGCATCAAGGGTTGCACCATTTACATGCCACCGCCGCCGAGCCAGGGTTTCGCCGGATTGGTGATGCTGGGCATCATGGATGCGCTTGACGTGCCTGCGCGTGACGGTGCGGCGCAGGCCCATGCTTTCATCGAAAGCGCCAAGCGAGCCAACACTTTGCGCGACCGCGTGGTGACCGAATACGAGCGGATGCCGGAAGACATCGAAAGCTATCTGTCGAAAGCGCATTTTGCCCGCGAAGCCGCGCAAATTGATCGCGGCCGCGCCGCCCCTTGGCCCCTGCCCCCCCCTGCCGACGGCGATACGGTCTGGGCCGGCGCGATCGACAAGACCGGCCTGAGCGTCTCGTTGATCCAATCACTGTTCTGGGAATACGGCTCGGGCGTGGTGCTGCCCCGGACAGGCGTCCTGATGCAGAACCGCGGCCTCAGCTTTTCGCTTGATGCCGCCGCGCTCAATGCACTCAAACCCGGCCGCAAACCGTTTCACTCGCTGCATGCCCCGCTGGCTGTCTTTGATGACGGGCGCGTTGTTTCCTACGGCTCCATGGGCGGCGAGGCACAGCCGCAGGTGGCGGCGCAGAATTTCATTCGCTACGCCGCGCTTGGGTTTTCGCCCCGCGCCGCGCTGGATCACCCGCGGTTGCTCTTCACCCGCGCCTGGAAGGCGGAGCGTGCCACCGTCAAGGCCGAGGGACGCAATGATCCCGCCATGCTTGCCGCCTTGCGCCGTCTGGGCCACGAGGTTGAGGAGCACGTCCTGCCTTATGCAGACAGCTTCGGCCACGCCGGTATGCTGGTTCGCCACGCAAATGGCATGATTGAAGCCGATCACGATCCACGCGCCGATGGCGGTGCTGCCGGGCACTGAAGGGCCGCACTCACGATTTCTCAACAGGCTGCCCATAAGGCTGGTAAAGCAGACATGACCAAGGGCGGCATTTCAATGATCATTCCAACCATCATGTGCGGCGGTGCAGGCACGCGGCTCTGGCCGGCGTCTCGGGATTCCATGCCCAAGCATCTCATTGCGATGTTCGATGGACTTTCGACATTCCAACTTACCGTCCAGCGTTTTGCCGGCCATCCGGGTTTCGGTCGCCCCGTGATCATCACCAGTGCGGACAGCCGATTCATGATCGCGCAGCAGCTCGCCGAGATTGGCGTGGAAGCAGACCTGATCCTCGAACCCAGTCGCCAAGATTCGGCGGCCGCTGTCGCGGTAGGGGCCCTCCATGCGGCGGCGCGGGGGGGCGACAATATCTGCCTCATCCTAGCGGCTGATCACAAGATCGCGGATGTCGAGGCCTTTCGCACCGCCTGCGTTGTGGCAGCCGCGAGCGCAAGCAAGGGCCACATCATGACCCTCGGCATCACGCCGTCCTTCCCTTCCATCGGCTATGGCTACATCCGCCTGGGCGCACCCATGGGTGGCTCGTTTGCCCTGAAGGAATTTCGCGAGAAGCCCGACAGTGCCACCGCCGCCAAGCTCATCGCAGAAGGCTGCCTGTGGAACAGCGGCAATTTCCTGTTTCTGCCCTCTGTCATGCTGGCGGAACTGCAGGGCTTCGCGCCCGACATCCTGTCGGCGACCACAACCGCTTACGAACAAGCCGTGCGAGACGCGGATTTCATTCGCCTTGATGCAGAAAGCTTCAAGACCGCGCCCAGGACCTCCATCGACTATGCCGTGATGGAACGCACGGCCAAAGCCGGTGTCACGCCCTTCAGCGGGGGCTGGTCCGACATCGGCACGTGGGATGCGCTGTGGGATGCCTCGCCCCGCGACAGTGACGGCAATGTGGTGACCGGCGATGTGACGGTCGTCGACACCCGCCGCAGTCTGATCCAGAGCGAAGGCATGCTCACTACCGCCGTTGGCGTCGAAGACATGGTGATCGTGGCCACACGCGATGCGGTGCTGGTGGCGCCGCGCGCCCGCTCAGATGAAGTCAAGGCACTGGTCGCCAGGCTGCGGGCGGACAAGCGCCGCGAGGCCGATGAACACCTGCGCATGTATCGCCCCTGGGGCTGGTATCAGCGCATCGACATCGGCCCCCGCTTTCAGGTCAAGCGCATTCACGTAATTCCCGGTGGCCGACTGTCCTTGCAAAAGCACTTCCACCGCGCCGAACACTGGGTGGTGGTGCAGGGCGTGGCGGAAGTGACCGTCGACAAGGATGTGGCCATCGTGCGCGAGAACGAGAGCATCCACCTGCCGCTGGGCTGCATTCACCGCATGGTCAACCCCGGCAAGATCGGGCTGGAAATCATCGAGGTGCAGATTGGTTCCTACACCGGCGAGGATGACATCGTGCGCATCGAGGATATCTATGGAAGATAGATGCCTTTGAGGATTTCCCCATGCTGAACCGCCGATTGTTCATCGCCAGCACGGCCGCTGCTGCACTGCTGCCCCAGGCTGCGCAGGCACGCGTGCTGCGGCTGCCATCCGAACTCGTGAACGAGATCGGCAACCTCCCCGGGCGCATTGTGCTGGGCAGCGCGCGGCCGGATGCGACGTTGATCGAGTTCTTTGATTACAACTGCGGCTATTGCAAACGCACAGCCACCGAGGTGCGCCCCCTGATCAAGGCTGACCCCGATTTGCGCTACATCCTGATCAATTACGCGATCCTGGGTGCGCCTTCCATCGAGGCCTCGCGTGTCGCGCTTGCGGCCAGCATGCAGCCGATCGAAGGCGGATATCTGGCGCTGCATGAAAAGCTCTTCGCCCTGCGCGGGCGCGTGGAAGCGACACGCGCGCTGCAGGTGGCCGAAGGCCTCGGCGTCAAACGCGACAAGATGATTGCGGATGCGGACAGCGACCGCGTGACCAAGGCCCTGGTCGCCGCTTCGCAACTCGGTGAAAATCTCGGTCTTGCGGCCACGCCGTCCTTTGTCGGTGGGCGCGAAGCTGTGGTGGGCTATCTCGACATCGCTGCCAAGCGCCGGGCCATCGCCAACTTGCGCAAATGCGAAGGTTTGGGCTGCTAAAAGCACCGCGTTGGTGATAACCCATCTCGCATGAGTCTCACTGTCCGCTTCGCGCCCTCCCCCACGGGCTTTATCCACATCGGCAATGCGCGCACCGCGCTACTTAACTGGCTGGTCGCCCGAAAGGCAGGCGGCACGTTCATCCTGCGTCTGGACGACACGGACCAGGAGCGATCGACGCAGGCTTTTGCCGACGCCATCATCGAAGATCTGGCCTGGCTCGGCATCACGCCAGCCCGGCTGGAGCGCCAATCCGACCGCGTGGCGCGCTACGCAAGCGAACTCGATCGCCTCAAAGCCGCTGGGCTGGTCTATCCGGCGTACGAAAGCGCCGATGAACTCGACCGCAAGCGCAAGCGCCAGCAGGCGCGCGGCCTGCCGCCGGTCTATGACCGCGCAGCACTGGCGCTTACAGCTGAAGATCGTACCAGGATGGAAGCGGAAGGCACCCGCCCGCACTGGCGCTTCAAATTGTCCGGCAATGCCGCCGAATGGCAGGACGGCGTGCGTGGCCCTTCGCGCATCGAGACCTCTGCCATGTCCGACCCCGTGCTGGTGCGCGCCGATGGCACGGTGCTTTACACCTTTGCCTCCGTCGTCGATGACATCGACATGGGCGTTTCGGATGTGATCCGGGGCGAGGACCATGTGGCCAACACCGGCGTGCAGGTGGAGCTGATTCGCGCGCTCGGCAGTCCGCCTCCGCGCTTTGCCCACCATAACCTCATCATTGCCGCCTCGGGCGAGGAGATGTCCAAGCGCAAGGGCACGCTCTCCATCCGCTCGTTCCGCGAAGCCGGCGCAGAAGCGCTGGCGCTGGCCGCCGTTGCCGTGCTGACGGGCACCGCCGAAGCCGTGCGGCCCGTGCAATCCCTGGAAGAACTCGTCGCGCTGGTGGATCTCGACCGCATCTCCCGCGCGCCCACCAAATTTGACCCGGACGAGGTGATGAACCTCACTGCCCGCACGCTGCACGCCATGCCCTACGAGGCGGTTGCAGCACGCCTGTCAGCTCTGGGTGTGCCGGAGACGGAGGCGCGCGCGCTCTGGCCCGCCGTGCATGGCAATCTTGTGACGCTCGCGGATATCGCAGGCTGGCATGCACTGGTCTATGGTGCTGCAGAAGGCGTGATCACGGAAACAGATTTCATGGCCGAGGCTGAGGCGCATTTGCCCGCCGAGCCCTTCACGGAAGGCACCTGGAGTGCCTGGACAGAGGCGCTCAAGCTGGCCACGGGCCGCAAGGGCAAAGCGCTGTTCATGCCACTGCGCCTTGCCCTCACGGGGCTGGAGCACGGCCCGGAGTTGAAGGGCCTGCTGCCGCTGATGGGGCGGGCGAAAGTTCTGGCGCGATTACGCGGACAGACCGCTTAGTGCCATCCCGCAAGGTCTGCTCGCGCCGCTCGCCCTG
>JANMMT010000198.1:0-16480 GCA_031373545.1 Hyphomicrobiales bacterium | reverse complement strand
ACGCAGAGAACCCCGTTGTAGCCCTCGAACACGAAATCCTCGCGGCGCAGCTCCTCGGAGTGAAAATTCACGGTCTCGAGCACGTCGATCACCGTGGGGATCAGGCTCTTGGTCAGTGTGAAGGTGCTGTCATGCTTGGGGTCGCAGCCGATCTGCAGCACCCGCTTGCCCAGCTTGGAGAACGCCACCGACAGATTGGAGGATGTTGTGCTCTTGCCGATGCCGCCCTTGCCATAAACCGCGATGACCTTGGTGGTGCCCAGATGCAGCGGTTCGTTCATCTGCACCTGCACCGAGCCATCGCCGTCCGTGCGGCGCACGACGGGACTTCGGATCTTCAGTTCTAAGGTACCTGCGCTCATGATGCTCTCCCGGGCGCGACGCCCTCGAGTATGTCCTCAAGCTCTTCACTGGCCGCTTCGAGCGCAGCGAGGGTCTGGGGATCTGGGGTCCAGTAATTGCGGTCCTTGGCTTCGAGCAGCCGGTTGGCGAGGCGAACGGAGGCGGTGGAATTGAGGTTGGCCAACCGTTCTCGCATGGCAGGGTCCAGCACATATAGTTCGGTTAATTGCTGATAGACCCAAGGCTCCACCTGCCCCGTGGTGGCCGACCAGCCCATGGTGTTTTGCACCTGCAACTCGATGTTGCGCACGCCCTCGTAGCCATGCTTGAGCATGCCCTCATACCACTTGGGGTTGAGCGCGCGGGTGCGGGTTTCCAGCGCCACCTGATCGCCCAGCGTGCGCACGGTGCCCGCGCCCTTGGTCTGGTCACCGATGTAGACCGGCACGACCGCGCCCTTCTGCTCGCGCGCCACGGCGCGGCTGATGCCGCCCAGCGTGTCCACGTATTGATCGACGGTGGTGACGCCGAGCTCTGCGGATTCGAGATTCTGATAGGCCAGTTGCACATCGGCCAGCACGCTTTTCAGCAGCGTGTCCTGCTTCTGCGCCACGCCCTTGCGACCATAAGCAAAGCACTTGCGGCTGGTATAGGTCTCGGCGAGTTCGTCGTCGTCCTCCCAGCGGCCATTGTCGATGAGGAGATTGACGTTGGCTCCGTAAGCCCCGTCCGCATTGCTGAAGACGCGCAGGGCCGCCGTCTCCAGATCGCAGCCCTTGGCGGCCTGATAGGCCAGCGCATGGCGGCGGATGGCGTTCATCTCCAGCGGCTCGTCGGCACTGGCGGCCAGAAACGCCGCTTCCGCCAGAAGCTTGATCTGCAAGGGCAAAAGATCGCGGAAGATGCCTGACAGCGTCATCACCACATCCACCCTCGGGCGGCCGAGAGTCTCCAGCGGCAGGAGATCAGCGCCCGCCAGGCGGCCATAGGCGTCAAAGCGCGGTGCGGCGCCCATCAGCGCCAGCGCCTGGGCAATCGGCCCGCCCTCGCTCTTGAGGTTGTCCGTTCCCCACAGCACCAGCGCGATGGTGTCGGGGAACGCATGGCCATCGGCCATGTGCTTGGCGATGACGCGGTCGGCCTGGGCCTTGCCGTCCAGCATGGCGAAGGCTGAGGGAATGCGGAACGGATCGAACCCGTGCAGGTTGCGCCCCGTGGGCAGAATGGCCGGCGTACGAATGAGATCACCGCCGGGTGCGGGGCGAATGAACCGCCCGTCCAGCGCCTTGACGAGGCCCGCCACCTCGTGGTCTTCCACCAGCTTCTGGTTGCAGAACGCCAGATCCGTCAGCGCCGCATGCATGGCATCATCCAGCGGCACGCCCATGAGTTGGCCCGCCTCCTCCATGCTCGCTCCGGCGATCAGCGCCGCCAGCACAGTGTCGCTGGGCGTGAAGCCGTGGGTCGCCTCCGCCATGGCGCGCAGCATGTCGCAGCGCTCCTCGGCGGTGTTCACGTCGCCCACCACATGCAGGCCAACGGGGATGAGCGTGTACTCCAGCTCCAGCACCTTGGCCGAGAGCTTGGCGATGTGCGCGCCCGCATCCGCGCCCCACAGCGGCTCGGCCTGGGCAAGGTCAACGCCCGTGGCCTGCTGCTGGATCATGACGGCCAGCGACTCTTGCGTATCGGCTTCCTCGGGCGTCAGGGTTCGCCAGCGCTCCAGCGAAGACTTGACCTCCAGCAGCCCCTTGTAGAGCCCGGCATTGGTCACCGGCGGGGTGAGATAGCTCACCAGCGTGGCGGCCGAGCGCCGTTTGGCCAGCGCACCCTCGGAGGGATTGTTGGCGGCATAGAGATAGTAATTCGGCATGTCGCCGATGAGCCGATCTGGCCAGCATTCAGCCGAGAGCCCCGCCTGCTTGCCCGGCATGAACTCCAGCGCACCGTGGGTGCCAAAATGCAGCACGGCATCGGCTTTGAACGTATCGTTGAGATAGCGGTAATAGGCCGTGAAGGCGTGGGTCGGTGCAAAGCCCTTTTCAAAGAGCAGCCGCATCGGGTCGCCCTCGTAGCCGAAGCCGGGCTGGATACCGACGAACACATTGCCGAAGCGCTCGCCCAGCACCTGGATCGACTGACCATCCGATTGCTGGCGCCCCGGCGCGGGACCCCACTGGGCCTCGATCTCGCCAAGCCAGCGTTGGTTGCGCACCTGGTCATCGGCGGAGATCAGCGCATGCACATTGGCCAGCGCGCCCATGCTGGCGGCATTGCCTTCCAGAATGCGGGCGCGGAGCGCATCCACATTCATGGGCAGGTCGACCTTGTAGCCCGCCAGCCGCAGGCCCTTCAGCACATTGAACAGCGATTCGAACACCGCCAGAAAGGCCGCCGTGCCGAGGCTGCCCGCATTGGGGGGGAAGGCAAACAGCGTGATGGCGATCTTGCGGTCTTCGCGTGCACTGCGCTTGAGCGCAATCAACCGCGCAAGGCGCGCAGCCAGCATTTCAGCCCGCTCACCGCAGGAATGCATGTCGCGGTTGCCGGTGCCTGCTTCGAACACGCAGGCGCGGCTGCATCCGGTGCAGGCTTCCCCGGCGCCATCCGAGCGCCCTCCGAACACGATGGGGCCAGACGCGCCATCCAGCTCAGGAATCGCCACCATAATGGTGGATTCGACGGGCAGAAAACCCCGGCCCGAAGCGCCCCATTGTTCCAGCGTCTGGAACTCCACGGGCTGCGCCGCGATGTAAGGGACATCGAGCTTCGCCAGCACATCTTCCGCGGCGGATGAATCGTTGTAGGCCGGGCCGCCTACCAGCGAGAAGCCGGTGAGCGACACCAGCGCATCCACGGTGGCGGCGCTGTCTTTCATGAAATACGCCTCGATGGCCGGGCGCGCATCGAGCCCGCTGGCGAAGGCCGGCACGACCTCAAGCCCCTTGGCTTCGAGCGCCGCGATCACACCGTCGTAATGGGCGGTGTTCCCGGCCAGAATGTAGGAGCGCAGCACCAGCACGCCCACGCGGCCCGCAACCTTCAAGGGCGGCTTGGGCAGCGCGTCGGACTGGCCTGAAATGCGCGCGGCGAGGCGCGGGTGATAGACGCCTACCTCGGGGTATTCCACCGGCTCGGACGCCTTGGCGCGGCCACGATAGACTTCGCGCGGGCCGCTCGCGTATTTGTCCACCAGCAGACGCACGAGGCTGGCCGCATTGGTGTCGGATCCCGCCAGCCAGTATTGCAGCGTGAGGAAATACACCCGCAGATCCTGCGCCGTGCCGGGGATGAACCGCAGGATTTTCGGCAGGCGGCGCAGCATCGCCATCTGCGAGGCGCCGGAGCCTTTCGGCGGGCCCTTCTCGTCTTTCTTGCCGCGCAGCTTCTTGATGAAGGACATCATGCCGCTGGCTTTTTCCGCCATGCTGAGGCGGCCCATGCGGGTCAGCTTCACCACCTCGGGTGCGGACATGCAGGCCACCATCGCATCGCAGTCCATGCGGCGGGCCTGCAAGGCGGGCAGCACGGCGTTGATGTGATCTTCCATGAACAGCATGGTGCAAATGATGATGTCGCCTTGGGCGATATCTGCAAGGCAGTGCGCGAGCGCAGCCGGCGTGTTGCAGAACTCCGAGGCCGCATGCAGCGCCAGCGTGAGACCGGGCATGTCACGGCGCAGCGCCACCTGTGCGCGGTCGCAGGCGCTGGCCAAATGGCTGTCCAGCGTGATGATCACAACACGCAGGGGTGTCCTGTCAGCGTCCATAATGGGCTTTCGCGTCATAAAGCGTATCCACGGTGATGGGGTTCAATCCACGGTCGGCGGCGAAGCGTTCAGTGTTGCGGCGGGCTTTGCCCCGCACGAAGAAGGGTATTTTCTTCAATTCGGACTCGGCCTCGTGCGTCCAGGCCAGCACCTGCGCCACGGACTGGCGGGCGGCATCCAGCGCTTCGGGCGACGGTGCCACATGCGCGGGCTCGAGATCGGGCTCGGGCAATTGAATGGGCTTGTGATTCGCGGCTCCGCCGCCGTGACTCTGACTCGCGGCTCCGCCGCCGTGACCCAGATGCGAGGCACCCGCGCCATCACGAAACTCAAAGTCATCCTGGAACATGTGGATGAGGTGCTCTTCCAGCCCCATCATCAGCGGATGGACCCAGGTGTCGAACAGCACGTTCGCGCCCTCATAGCCCATCACGGGCGCAAAGCGCGCCGGATAATCCTGCACATGCACCGGGGCGGAAACCACCGCACAGGCGATGCCGAGGCGCTTGGCGATGTGCCGCTCCATCTGCGTACCCAGCACCAACTCGGGCTGCAGCTCGGTGATGCGCTCCTCGACCTCCAGGTAATCGTCAGTGACAAGCGCGTCGACGCCCAGCTTCTCGGCCAGCGCGCGGATATCCCTTGCAAACTCGCGGGCGTAGGTGCCGATGCCGACGACCTCGAAGCCCATCTCCTCCTTCGCCACGCGGGCAGAGGCAATGACGTGGCTCGCATCGCCAAAGATGAACACGCGCTTGGCGGTGAGGTAGGTCGAATCGACCGAGCGGCTCCACCACGGCAGACGAGGCTTCTGCACGCTTTCCGCCAGCGCCACGGCGAGATCGCCGTCGAGCCCGGCAAAGCCTGCAATTTCGCGGATGAAATCGCGCGTGGCGCCCACACCCATGGGGATTGTCTTGGTATAGGGCTGTTTGAAACTGCGCTCCAGCCAGCGCGCCGTGGTGTCGGCGATCTCGGGGTAGAGCACCACATTGAAATCCGCCTCCGGCATGCGCATCACATCGGCAGGCGAAGACGGCATGGGGGCCGTCACATGCACATCGATGCCGATGGACCCCAGCAGCCGCGTGATCTCGATCACGTCGTCGCGGTGGCGAAATCCCAGCGCCGTGGGACCAAGGATGTTGCAGCGCGGGCGGCGGCTCTCCTCGACCGCCGTGGCCCTCTCGAAGTCCGCGACACGCGCCCCGCACAGCGCGCGGGTGAGCTGGTAGAAGGTCTCCGCCGCACCCCAGTTTTCCTTCTTCTGGTACGACGGCAAATCCAGCGGCACGACCGGAATCGGCAGCTTCAAGGCCAGCGCCAGCCCGCCCGGATTGTCCTGCAACAGCTCGGCGGTGCAGGACGCGCCCACAAGCATGGCCTGGGGTTGAAACCGATCATAGGCACGCTGACAGGCGCTTTGGAAAAGGTCCGCCGTGTCGCCGCCCAGATCGCGCGCCTGAAACGTGGTGTAGGTGACCGGCGTGCGGTGGTCGCGCCGCTCGATCATCGTGAACAGCAAATCCGCATAGGTATCACCCTGCGGCGCGTGCAGCACATAGTGCACGCCCTGCATGCCTGTGGCGATGCGGATGGCGCCCACATGCGGCGGTCCCTCATAAGTCCAGAGCGTCAGCTGCATGGCTAGATCTCCAGCCGCTGGCGACGCCGGAACGGGCGTGCAAACAATTCGGCCAGATCACCCGCCTGCTCATAGCCCTGCACGGGCGTGAACATCAGCTCGATCGACCATTTGGTGGTCAGACCTTCAGCCTCCAGCGGATTGGCAAGGCCCAGCCCGCACACCACCAGATCGGGACGGCTGGCCCGGCAGCGCTCCATCTGCTCATCCACATCCGGCGACTCAGAGACGAGTGTGCCCTCGGGCAGCAGCGTCATTTCCTCAGCCATGTGCTTGCGGTGCAGGTAAGGCACCGCAACCTCCACAGGCGTCATGTCCAGTTCGCGCGCCAAAAAACGCGCCAGCGGCACCTCCAGCTGCGAATCGGGAAAGAACATCACGGAGCGGTTTGCGAGCACGGCTTTGTGGCTGGCCACGGCGCTGATGGCACGGGCGCGGGCAGGCGCGGTGACCCGCTTGAACACCTCGTCCGAAATGCCGAAAGCCGTGGCTGCCGCCTTCAGCCAGGCCGTTGTGCCCTGCTCACCCAGCGGAAAGGGTGCAGCCAGCCGCGTGGCCCCGCGCGCTTCAAGACCACGGGCGGTTTCGGCCAGAAAGGGTTGCGCCAGCAAAAAGCGCGTGTTTGGCCCGACCGGGGGCAGCTCGGTGGAGCGGCGCGGCGGCAGCAGGCGAATGTCGGCGATGCCCATGGCCTTGAGGAGGCGGATGAGCTGATCTTCCACCACATCAGCCAGTGCGCCGACGATCATCAGCGATGGCGCGGCTTGCGCGGCATCGGCAGGCAATTCGGGCACCAGTGATGCCAGCGCCAGGTCTTCACCCTGCGTGAAGGTCGTCTCGATGCCGCTGCCCGAATAGTTGAGCACGCGCGCCTGCGGGCGAAAGCGCCCGTCCAGCCGCTGCGCAGCACGGTGGAGATCAAGCTTGATGACCTCGGAGGGGCATGACCCTACCAGGAACAGCAGCCGGATGTCGGGACGCCGCTCGAGCAGACGCGCCACCACGCGGTCGAGTTCGTCATGCGCATCGGCGATGCCCGCCAGATCACGCTCCTCGATGATGGCGGTGCCAAAGCGTGGCTCGGCGAAGATCATGACTCCGGCAGCGGATTGGATGAGATGCGCGCAGGTGCGCGAGCCGATGACGAGAAAGAACGCATCCTGAATCTTGCGGTGCAGCCAGATGATGCTGGTGAGGCCGCAGAACACGGCCTTCTGACCGCGGGCGGCGCGCGCGACTTCGGCTTTCGGGCTGCTGGAACACAGCGCCGCAGGCACGCCGGTCATGGGCGTCATGTCGTTCATGACGATACCCCCGCCAGCAGCGCGCGACTCTGGCGCGCCATGCGCAGCTTGATGACGAACTGCGCGGCATTGATGACGTAGGTGGCATAAGCGAGGAGCGCGATGCCCATCTGCGTGTGCGCAGGCACACCGGGCAGAATGAGGCTGGCAAGATAGGCCGTATGCAGCGCCAGCACGAGCATGCTCACCACATCTTCCCAGAAAAAGGCAGGCGCGAAAAGATAACGCCCGAACACGGCCTTCTCCCAGAAAGCCCCCGTGATCATGATGGTGTAGAGCGTCAGCGTCTTCACGATGACCGACAGCGTTGCCGCCGCATAACCGGTATCGGTGGCGAGATACCGCAGCACCAGGGCCAGACTGATCAGGAACACCAGAAACTGCAACGGAGCCAGAATGCCCTGCACCAGCGTCCAGCGTGATTCATCCCGCCGGCGCTGCTGCTCTGGCGAGTAGAGCGCTCCGCGAATGATCCCCTGGCTGCTTGCAACTGGCAAAAGCGTAACCCCTGTCGTCGTGCCTGTTGTGTCTGGTGTCATCCGGCACTGACGCTTAATTCGTGAGCAACATGCGTGACATTTCAACAAAACGTCAAATTGAATTTACACATTTGGGGTGGTTTGGGGCATACGTGTCAACCCCCATAGCGGATTCCCGAATGGGGTTGGCCCTCACAAGACATGGCTTTTCGAGCTGTTACAAAAGAGCCGTGGAGTCCTGTGCGCTGCGGGCTTTAAGTCGGGAGGCTTTGAGCAGCGGACAGTCGGCACACGAGAGGCAGATGAGCCGGTTTTAAGCTTGTGTGCCGGGTGAGGTCATCATGACAGAGATGCATCAGGAGCCGCAAAACCGCGCCAGATCGGTCAAGCCCCCCTCTCCCTCCGCACTGAAAAAAACGGGCCGCACAAAATCGGTTCGCGCCCAAAGAGTCAACCCGGCCGCAAGTCGGATGCCGGCCCAGGTCGGCGAGGTGCTGGCAGGTATTATCCGCACACGCATCCTGCCCGAGCTGAACGCCGCACGCCATCCACTTCCCTCTGCCACGCCCCACCTGATCACGCCGCAGGACATCGACAACCTGCGCCTGTGCATTGGCGTCGCGGACCCCCAACCAACCGAGATGCTGCTGTGCGGGCTCAAGCGCCGGGGCGTCTCGCGTCAGGCGGTGCTGCTCGATCTGTTCACGCCGGTCGCCCGCCGCATGGGCGATGAGTGGCTGGCCGACGATTGCTCCTTTGCCGAAGTGACTCTTGGCGTCGCGCGGCTGGCCCGCCTCATGCGCACCGAGGCCATGCCGCCTCTGTCCATCCGCCTGCAAGATGCGCCCCGGACCGTCCTTCTCACAACCTGCCCCGGCGACGACCACAGCTTTGGTTTGCTCGTGCTGGAAGATCATTTTCGCGCCGATGGCTGGACAACCCATGTGCGCCTGCCCCGCGACGCCGATGACATTCTGAATGCGCTTGCGCAGGCCCACATCGATGTGGTCGGACTGTCGCTGTCCTGCACGGGCCCCTACGCAGCCACCGCCAGTCTGGTGCGCCGCATGCGACAGGCCTCCCGCAATCGCGACCTCGTCATCCTGGTGGGGGGCGCCGCCTTCATCGACAAGCCCAGCCAGGCGCTTGCCCTTGGTGCCGACGGTGCGGCCATCAATGCGGCCGATGCGGTGGCAACGGCCACGGCACTGCTGCGCGCCGGCACGGAAGTGTTTTGATACGGGGGATTTATCCGCAGCGTGATCCATTCTAGTGAAACCGACAACAAGGATGGCGCGCCTGCCCGCGCTGGTGATTCCCGCTGAACATCGTGCCCCATTCAACCCTCTCTCCCGTCTCCAGTCCGGTGACACTCGATCATGCGGCAGCCACAACGGCGCTCGCTGGATTTGCAGATATTCTGCTGCTGGTTGACCATTCCGGCACCGTCAATTCCGTGTTTTTTGGTCAGGAAACCACACTTTCGGCAGAATTGCCGCCTCTTGCAGGGCGCGTGCTGACGCAGATTCTCTCGGTTGAAAGCCGTGGCAAGGCCGAGGTCCTGCTGCGCGATGCCGGGGCGGAAGGCCTCGGCAGGGGGCGGGAGATCAATCTCCTCTCGGCGCAGGGTGCCTCGCCCATCCCTGTCCGTTTCAGCGCGATGCGGCAGGGCCGCCCCGACGGCGTCATGAACGGTGACAGGCTGCAAGCTGACGTCTTGCTTGTGGGGCGGGATCTGCGCCCGCTTGCCGAGTTGCAGCGTCAGCTCCTGCGCAGCCAGCAGATGGTGGATGGTGACGGCCAGCGACTGCGCTCCGCAGAGACGCGCTTCAAGGCCCTGTTCCAGACCTCGTCCGATGCCTTGCTCATCGCAGAAGGCACGACGCGCCGCGTGGCCGAAGCCAATGCAGCGGCCCTCACGGCCTTCGATCTGCCAGCCAGCCGGCTCACCGGGCGCACCCTCGCCTCGCTGTTCGACGAGCAGGATACCGCCGCCCTGTCCACCCTTCTGGCCAGCGCCGCCACCGGCCGCGACAGCACGCCGGTGTTGCTCCATGCGGCCATGGGACAGGCGCGGTTCAGCGCCAGCGCCACACTGTTTCGCCATGAGGACGGCACCGCCGTGCTGCTGCGGCTGTCACCCGTGCACCAGGGTGCGGAAGCCGATGAAGCCGAAGCCGCCGCATTGTCAAAATGGATCGAGATGCTGCCCGAGGCTTTTGTGATCACCGACGGCGAGGGCCATGTGTTGGCCGCCAACCGCGACTTTCTCGATATGGCCGAGTTGCCCACACTGGCTGCCGCCATGGGTCAACCACTGGAGAGATGGCTCGGACGGCAGGGCGTGGATTTCAGCCTGATGCTCGGTGCCCTGCTTCAGGCGGGCCGCCTGCGCGGTGTCAACTCGGTTGTGCGCGGCCTCTACGGGTCGGTGGAACCGGTCGAGGTTTCGGGTGTGCGTCTGCTGGAGGGCACCACCACGCGCACCGGCTTTGTCCTGCGCGCCACTGGTCATGCTGCTGCTGACCACGCCCCCGCGACGCAGGCCACTGCGCCGGTCTTGGCGCGCTCTGCGGATCAGATACGCCAGCTTGTCGGCTCCGTTCCATTGAAGGACATCGTGCGCGAGGCTGCCGACCTGATCGAGCGCCTTTGCGTGGAAGCGGCGCTGGAGTTGAGCAGCGACAACCGCGCCGCTGCCGCTGACATGCTCGGCCTCAGCCGCCAGAGCCTCTACGCAAAATTGCACCGCTATGGTCTGGGGGATCTGGGCAGCGACACATCTGACACACGCAACACTACGTAAGCCTACGTTGTCATACGCAGGCCTTTGACTGTAAAGAGAAATTGACGCTGCCAAGGTGCGGTCGTAACCTCGGGACATGGCGTCCACCACCCCAGCCCTTGCTGCCCGCAGCCTTCCGAGCGCAGCTGCCGTTCTGGAGTTGCTCAAGCCCATCACGTGGTTCGCGCCCATGTGGGCCTTTGGCTGCGGCATCGTCTCTTCGGGAGTGCCCATTGCTGCCCAGTGGGACATGCTGGTTCTCGGCGTGTTGCTGGCGGGCCCCTGCGTCTGCGCCACCAGCCAGGCCGCCAATGATTGGTACGACCGTTTCGTCGATGCCATCAATGAGCCGAATCGCCCCATTCCTTCCGGCCGCATTCCTGGCCAATGGGGCTTGATCATCGCGCTGATCTGGACCGCGCTGTCGCTCCTCGTCGCCAGCCTGCTCGGCACCTGGGTCATGGCGGCCACCGTCATCGGTCTGCTGCTCGCCTGGGGTTACAGCGCGCCGCCCTTTCGCTTCAAGATGAATGGCTGGTATGGCAACAGCGCCGTTGCTTTTGCCTATGAAGGGCTGCCCTGGTTCACAGGCGCCGCCGTCATGCTGGGCACGCTGCCCTCATGGCCCGTAATTGCGGCGGCCGCGCTCTACAGCCTCGGCGCCCATGGCATCATGACGCTCAACGACTTCAAGGCCGTGGAGGGCGACGCCCGCATGGGCATCCGCTCCCTGCCCGTACAATACGGGCCTGCCGCCGCTGCCAAACTCGCCTGCGCCATCATGGCCCTGCCACAAGCGGGTGTGGTGGGAATGCTGGCGGCGCTGGATCGCCCCTGGCACGCGCTGGCGGTGGGCATTGCCCTGCTGGCGCAGATCGGCCTCATGCTGCGCCTGCTGGGCGATCCACGCGCGCGTGCGCCTTGGTACAACGCCACGGGTGTGTCGCTTTACGTGAGCGGCATGCTGATCACCGCCTTTGCCATCCGGAGCCTGTGAGATGAGCACAGTCACCTCCGCAAACCTCGGCTGGCTCGGCATCATCCGCCTCGGCCTCGTGCAGACGGCGCTGGGCGCCATCGTGGTGCTCACCACCTCCACCATCAACCGTGTCATGGTCGTTGAGCTGGCCTTGCCCGCCATGCTGCCCGGCGCGCTGGTGGGCTGGCATTACGCCTTGCAAATGCTGCGCCCGCGCTGGGGCTTCGGCACCGATCAGGGCCGCCGCTCCACGCCGTGGATCATCGGCGGCATGGCGATTCTGGCGGTGGGCGGCGCGCTGACCGCCGCCTCCATCGGCATCATGGCGGAATACTTCGTGGCCGGGTTGCTGACGGCTTTCGTCGGCTTCACGCTGATTGGCATTGGCGTGGGCGCGGCGGGCACCTCCCTGCTCGTGCTGCTGGCCAAGCGCGTGGCGCCCGAGCGCAAGGCAGCCGCAGCCAGCACGGTCTGGCTCATGATGATTGCGGGCTTCGCCATCACCGCTCTCACGGCGGGCAAGTTTCTCGATCCTTACAGCCACGCGCGTCTGCTGGCCGTTGCCTCCGTGATTTCGCTCATCGCCTTCGCGCTCGCCACCGTCGCGGTCTGGGGCGTCGAGGGCGCAGCTGTGTCCAAACCCGCGACGCAGGCTGACCGCCCCGCCTTCAAGGATGCGCTCGCCGAGGTCTGGGCCGAACCCTCGGCGCGTCTCTTCGCCATCTTCGTGTTTGTGTCCATGCTGGCCTATTCGGCGCAGGATCTGATTCTGGAACCCTTTGCGGGCGCGCTCTTCGCCATGACACCGGGCGCCTCCACCAAACTCTCGGGCATTCAGCACGGCGGTGTCTTTGCCGGCATGGTGGCGGTCGCCGTCGCCTGCCGCGCGCTGGGCCATCGGCGCATCGGCTCCCCCGTGGTCTGGACGGTGGGCGGCTGCATCGCCTCGGCGGTCGCCATGGTCGGCCTCGTTCTGGCGGGCAGCGCGGGACCAAGCTGGCCGCTCAACGCCAACGTGGCCTTTCTGGGCTTTGCCAACGGCGTTTACGCCGGGGCCGCCATTGGCTCCATGATGACGCTGGCCACCAGCGGCACCACCGGGCGCGAGGGCACCCGCATGGGCGTCTGGGGCGCGGCGCAGGCGGTGGCCTTCGGCATCGGCGGGTTTGCGGGCACCGTGGCGGTGGATCTGACGCGGTTCCTCTTCGGCTCGCCCGTCATCGCCTATACCAGCGTCTTTGCATTGGAAGCCCTGTTGTTTCTGGCCGCCGCCGCGCTGGCGCTGCAGGTGGCCAAACTGACAAGCCCCGCGCCAACCCCGCGCGCTGCCGCACGGCTTCTGCAAGACGATGACCATTTCGCACTGGCCGCAGGCCGATGAAAACGAACACACGCAACCGGAGGTTCTGAGCATGACCGCACCCCTCGCTGAACTCTACGACATTGCCGTCATTGGCGGCGGCCCCTCGGGCGCGACCGCCGCCCATGATCTTGTGTGCATGGGCTGGCGCGTGTTGCTGCTCGACCGCGAGGGCCGCATCAAGCCCTGCGGCGGCGCGATCCCGCCCCGGCTCATCCGGGATTTCGACATCCCCGATCATCTGATCTGCGCCCGCATCACCTCGGCGCGCATGGTGCCGCCCTCCGACAAGGGTGTGGACATGCCGGTGAGCGACGGCGGCTACGTGGGCATGGTGGACCGCGAAGTGTTCGATGAGTATCTGCGCGCCCGCGCCGCGAGCGCCGGGGTGGACCGCCGGGCGGGCACCTTCAGCCGCATCAGCCGCGACGCCGATGGCACCGCGCGCCTTCACTTCGCGCCGAAAGGTGACAAATCCACCGAAGCAAGCTTCCGCGCCCGCATGGTGGTGGGAGCGGACGGCGCACTCTCGCAGGTCGCCAAGCAGGCCATTCGCGGCGGCGACCGCATGCCGTATGTCTTCGCCTACCACGAGATCATCAAGGCCCCCGCACAAGAGAGCGCGCGCTACGACAGCCGCCGCTGCGACGTGATCTATGACGGGCGCTACTCGCCGGATTTCTATTCCTGGGTTTTCCCCCACGGCGACAAGGTGAGCATCGGCACGGGCAGTGCCAACAAGGGCTTCGGCCTGAAGGAATCCATCGCCGATCTGCGCAAGGAATTCGGCTTCGACACGGCCGAGACCATCCGCAAGGAAGGCGCACCGATCCCCCTCAAGCCGCTGAAGAAATGGGACAATGGCCGCGATGTCATCGTCACCGGCGATGCCGCCGGCGTGGTGGCTCCCGCCTCGGGAGAAGGCATCTATTACGCCATGGCGTCGGCCCGCATGGTGGCCGATTCGGTGGACGCGACCCTGCGCACCGGCGAGGCGCGCCACCTCGCCACGGCCCGCAAGACCTTCATGAAGGCCCACGGCAAGGTGTTCCTGGTGCTCGGATTGCTGCAATGGATCTGGTATCGTTCGGACCGAATGCGCGAGAATTTCGTGAGCCTGTGCAAGGACAAGGATGTGCAGAAGCTCACCTGGCAATCCTACATGAACAAGGAGATGGTGCGGCGCGAACCTCTGGCGCACATCCGGGTCATGTTCAAGGACATCGGCAGCCTGCTGGGCCTGGTGAAGCCAGGTTGAGGCGCGCAAGGGGGAGTTGAATATGGGTCATCCGTTTCCGTTCACGTCCATCGTCGGACAGGAGGAGATGAAGCGCGCGCTTGTCATCGCGGCGGTCGATCCCACCATCGGCGGCGTGCTGCTGTTCGGCGATCGCGGCACGGGCAAATCCACCGCCGTGCGGGCGCTCGCAGCCCTGCTGCCCCCCATCCGCACCGTCACGGGGTGTCGCTTCAACTGCGACCCCGCCAAGGTGGCTGCCACCTGCCCCGATTGCGGGCGGCTCGCCTCCGGCACAAAACACGCCGCGCAGCTTATGCCAGCCCCGGTCATCGATCTGCCACTGGGCGCAACTGAAGACCGCGTGGTCGGCGCGCTCGACATTGAGCGCGCGCTGGTCAAGGGCGAAAAGGCCTTCGAGCCCGGCCTGCTGGCCCGCGCCAACCGGGGCTTTCTCTACATCGATGAAGTGAACCTGCTGGAGGATCACCTCGTCGATCTCTTGCTGGATGTGGCGGCATCCGGTGAAAATGTCGTCGAGCGCGATGGCCTCAGCATCCGCCACCCCGCGCGCTTCGTGCTGGTGGGCAGTGGCAATCCGGAGGAGGGGGAACTGCGCCCGCAACTGCTCGATCGCTTCGGCCTGTCTGTGGACATCGGCACGCCGCAGGACATTCCCTCCCGCGTGCTGGCTGTGAAGCGCCGCGAGGCCTTCGACCGCGATCCGGCGGCCTTTCATGCAGATGCCGCCAAGGACGAGGCCAGGCTGCGCGCCCGCATCGTCAAGGCGCGAAAGCTCCTGCCGGACATTGAAACCACGGATGCCCTGCGCGAGAGCGTGGCGCGGCTGTGCGTGGCGCTTGGCTCTGATGGTCTGCGCGGCGAGATGACCCTGCTGCGGGCTTCGCGCGCTGTCGCGGCCTACGAGGGCGAATCAGCCGTCAGCATCGCCCATGTGCGCGCCATCGCGCCCGCCGCGCTCGGGCACAGGCTGCGTCGCAACCCGATGGATGAAACCAGCAGCGGCAGCCGCGTGCAGCGCGCCGTGACGGAGGCGCTGCTTCAGTGACCGCTCCTGCGCCAGCACCTGACCTGTGGAGCGACGCCCTGCTGGCGGCTGAACTGTTGGCCGTGGCTGCCCATGCGCTGGGCGGCGTTGTGCTGCGCAGCCCAGCGGGCGGCGCACGCGACGCATGGACCAGACATCTCTCCGCATTGATGAGCGGCGCGACCATCAAGATTCCCGCCTCCATCGCCGATCAGCAGCTCATCGGCGGGCTCGACCTTGAGGCGACTCTTTCAACGGGTCAGCCCGTGGTCCAACAAGGCGCCCTGGTGCGGGCCGATGGCAGCCTGCTCATCATCGCCATGGCCGAGCGCCTGCCTGCTTCAAGCGCAGCGCAGATCGCCAGCACGCTGGATGACGGCACGGTGCGGCTGGAGCGCGATGGCCTTTCTGAACTGCGCAGATCGTGCTTCGGCGTGGTGGCGCTGGACGAAGGCGAGACCTCCGACGAGCGCACACCGGCCCCATTGGCCGAGCGGCTGGCCCTGCAGATCCAGCTTCCCCCCGTTGCAGGCGCGCCAAGCCAGAGGACGGCAGGTGCAATCCTGACAGCGCGCGTGGCCTATCCCCATGTCACGATCAGTGATTTGCAGATCGAGGCGCTGGCCATCGCTGCAGCGGCGCTGGGCATTTCCTCCCTGCGCGCGCCATTGCTCGCAGCCCGCGTTGCCCGCGCGGCAGCGGCCCTTGAGGCCCGCGCAGCCACCACCGACGCCGACATCACGCTGGCTGCCCGGCTCGTGCTGGGCCCGCGCGCGCGGCACCTGCCCGCCAGCGAGGACAGCGAGGAGGCCGCGCCGCCCCCGCCCGAAGAGGCACAAGACACAGAGGCCCCGCCCCCGCCTGATACCACCTCGCAGGAGCCGCGCCGCCTCGATGACGTGGTGCTGGATGCGGCGCAGACCGCGATTCCCGCCGACATTCTGGCGATGCTGGCCGCAGGCAGCCTGCGCACGCGCGCCAAGGGACCAAGCGGCCCGGCGGGCGACAGCGTCATCTCACTGCTGCGTGGGCGGCCTCTGGCCAGCCGCAAGGGCGATCCGCGCCGCCGCGCGCGCATCGATCTGCTCGCCACACTGATGAGTGCCGCACCCTGGCAGAAGCTGCGCCGCGCAAGCGCCCCCGCCGCCAGCGGCCTCATGGTGCGGCCCGACGATCTGCGCATCAAGCGCTTCAAGGAGCGGCGCGGCAGCACCACGATCTTCGTGGTCGATGCCTCGGGCTCCACCGCGCGGGACCGCCTGGCGGAAGCCAAGGGCGCGGTCGAACTCCTGCTGGCCGACTGCTACGTGCGGCGCGACCAAGTGGCGCTTGTCACCTTCAGGGGCCGTGCCGCCGACATGTTGCTGCCGCCCACGCGCTCGCTCGCGCGCGCCAAGCGTTGCCTCGCCAGCCTGCCCGGCGGGGGTGGCACGCCGCTGGCCAGCGGCCTCGACATGGCGACCCGCGTGGCGGAAGACGAACGCCGCCGGGGCCGCACGCCCACCATCGTCATCATCACCGATGGCCGCGCC
>JANMMT010000102.1:0-19963 GCA_031373545.1 Hyphomicrobiales bacterium | reverse complement strand
GTGCCGTGCTGGGTGTGGCCGCGCTCTTTGTCTTGCGGCGTGTTCTGTGAAGGGCGCGATGCGGACTTGACGGAACCGTGATCAAGGGGTGACCCTCCCGTCGTGTTTCAGACATATTTGTTTCCTTGATCAGCCGCGGTGGACAACACCGGAATCTTCACTTCCAGAGGGCCAGATGCCGACCAGAACTTCTCGTTTGACTGCCATCGCAACTGCTTTGCTGATTGGAACGTCCCTCGTGGCGACGCCCATGACGCCGTGGTCAGCGCCCGCGTATGCCCGTGGCGCGCCTGAGTCCTTCGCTCCCCTTGTCGAGCAGGTCCTGGATGCTGTGGTGAACATTTCGGCGTCGACCACGGCTGAAAACCGCGGCGTGCCACTGCCGCAGGTGCCGCCTGGTGCACCGTTCGAGGAGTTTTTCAATGACTTCTTCAACCGGCGCGGCGAAGGCGGCCAGCCCGGCACACCCAACGAGCGGCGGGGTGACAACCGGCGCGGTCAACAGGGTGAAGGACAGCAGCGGCGCTCCAATTCGCTGGGGTCCGGGTTTGTCATCGACGCCTCCGGGATCATCATCACCAATAACCACGTGATCGGTGAGGCCAATGACATCACGGTCAACTTCAATGATGGGACGAGATTGAAGGCGGAGGTCGTTGGAAAAGATGCGAAAGTTGATATCGCTGTGCTGCGCGTCAAGCCAGACAAGCCCTTGAAAGCCGTCAAGTTCGGCGATGATCAGTCGTCGAAGGTCGGCGACTGGGTCATTGCCATCGGCAACCCCTTCGGGTTTGATTCCTCTGTCTCGGCCGGCATCCTCTCGGCGCGCAACCGGCGCATCGGCAGTGGCCCTTACGACAGCTTCATCCAGACCGATGCGGCCATCAACCGGGGCAACTCCGGTGGGCCGCTGTTCAACATGAACGGCGAGGTGATCGGCATCAACACGGCCATCGTGTCGCCATCTGGCGGCTCGATCGGCATCGGTTTTGCGGTGCCGGCGACACTGGCCAACTCGGTTGTGCAGCAACTGCGCGAGTTCGGCGAAACCCGCCGCGGCTGGCTGGGCGTGCGCATTCAGGAGGTGGATGACACCATTGCTGAAACGCTCGGCCTTGGCCGTGTGCGCGGCGCGCTGGTGGCAGGCGTCGATGACGCAGGCCCCGCCAAACCGGGCGGCATAGAAACTGGCGATGTGATCATCAAGTTTGATGGCAAGGATGTGCGTGACAGCCGCGACCTTCCACGCCTCGTGGCAGCCGCACCCGTCGGCAAAGCCGTGGATGTGGTGATTTTCCGCAAGGGCAAGGAAGAGCAGCGCAAGATCACGTTGGGTCGCCTTGAGGATGGTGAGCGCCAGCAGTTGGCCTCATCGGGTGGCACGACGCGCAATGCACCGGCTGCCCCCCAGGCTACGCGCCGTGTGTTGGGCATGGAGCTTTCGCCGCTCAACGCTGAAGTGCGCAAGCGCTTCAATTTGAAAGACGGGCAAAAGGGTGTCGTGATCACCAGCGTGACGCCCAATTCGAATGCAGCGGACAAGCGCATTCAGGCAGGCGAGGTGATTGTGGAGGTCGGCCAGGAGGCTGTCGGCACCCTGCAGGACGTCTCCGACCGGGTGGAGAAGTTGAAGAAAGACGGCCGCCGCGCCGCGCTCTTCACCGTGGCCAATGCACAGGGCGAGGTGCGCTTTGTGGCCGTGACCATCGAGTAATGCGGCAATTAAACTGCAAAAAGGCCCACGCTTACCGCGCGGGCCTTTTTCGTGTTTGTCACCGGAGTTGGGCGGCGATTGCTCCTGCGAAACTGCTCTTGCAGGCTTCAATCACCAACAACGAGGTTTCCTGCCGAGGTCTTGCCCGTGCGGCGGTCGGCTACCAGTTCATATGTTATCTTCTGTCCTTCACGCAGACCTGTCAGGCCTGCACGCTCCACTGCGGAGATATGAACGAAGACATCCTGGCCGCTGCCATCATCCGGCTGGACGAAGCCATAGCCCTTGGTCGGGTTGAACCATTTCACGGTTCCAGTAGGCATAGTATAGTCCCTTCTGCGGCATACCCTGATCAGGGGTGCGCCCATGGTTTCGACATATCGTTCAGTTGAGCGATTCCATCTGAAAAGCGCGCGCCTGCCCGTCTCATCGAGATTTCGGGGGGGTTTTTTCCGCGATGCCGTGACGGTATTCGCCGCCGCGGACTGGCCCGGGCTCCGGCCCAAAATTCCGATGGGCAAAAACATAATTGCAAATTTTGAAATTGTGAAGATGCTTACTCTGCCGCAACGCGCTTGGGCTGAGGCGTTGCTTGCACCGCGATAACAACGCCGTCTTTGAGGCTGTCCGTGAAGGCTGGATCAGCGCGCAGGGCATCCAGACTGCTTGGCTCTGGGGCGTGCTCACCACTGTCTTCTTCCCAAGTGTCCAACAACAACCCGAGCAGCTCTTGCGCACGATCCATCGCTTCATCCAGCGTGCGGCCAGCCGTGATATGTCCCGGCATATCAGGGAATGACACCCCGAATGCGCTGTCTTCATCCTTGTGAATGAGGCCGATGTAGGCAGTCATGATACCCATTACATTTAATCACGCGGCCAACCCGCTTGCCTATAAATCGACTGAACGGTCTTTTTTGGCAAGTCTTTTTCAGGGTGTATGAGTGTGACTCGCAGTCTGGTCACAGGGTGTTTGAACTGGTGATGTGAGCCGCGAACACGCAACAGCTCAAAGCCATCACGGTTGAGGCGCCGGATGATATCGCGGCTGTTGGTGAGCATGGTCACTCAAAACGGAAATAGGACTAACCAACTAAATTATACATAAAAAATTCAACTGCAAGATACCGTGCTTTATCCTAAATAGCTCTATTCAAGCCGCCTCCAGATAGCCCTCCAGCACCATTTTGCGGCCGGATTTGTCGAAGTCCACGGTCAGCTTGTTGCCATCGACCATGGCCACGGTACCGGGGCCGAATTTGAGGTGGAACACCCGTGCACCTTCCCCGAAGCGCGAAGGCGCAGCTTGCGAGCGCGCCAGCACCTCGCCCTCGATCATCATCGGCTGTCGCGCGGGCGCAAACCCGCCGCGCCTTGGTTCTTCCGGGCCAGTTGCACCGGTGCCGCGTTGCTGTGCACGCTGCCAGCCCGGCGTGGCGTAAGTGGAGCCCTGAAACGGCGTGATCCGGTCGAAGCGGCTTTGGCCGAAATTTCCTGCGCCGAAGTTTCCTCCGCCCGCATACCCCCCGCGCCCCTGCGCGAAGCTGGGGCCGGAGGCCATGACTTCCACGTTGCTTTCGGGCAGTTCATCAAGAAAACGCGAGGGAATCGAGGCATTCCATGAGCCATGGATGCGCCGGTTGGAGGCGAAGTAGATTTTCGCCCGCTCCTTGGCACGAGTGAGGCCAACATATGCTAGGCGGCGCTCTTCCTCCAAGCCAGCGCGGCCCTGTTCATCGAGCGCGCGGGGGTGGGGAAACAGCCCTTCCTCCCAGCCCGGCAGAAACACGGTCTCGAACTCCAGCCCCTTGGCGGCGTGCAGTGTCATGATGGTGACGCGCTCCTCACTGTCGCCTTGCGCGGCCTCCATGACCAGACTGACGTGTTCCAGAAAGCCTTGCAGCGTGTCGAATTGCTCCATGGAGCGGATCAGTTCCTTCAGGTTTTCCAGTCGCCCCGCCGCATCGGCCGAGCGGTCCTGCTTGAGCATGTCGATGTAACCGCTTTCCTCCAGCATGGTTTCGGCGGCCTCGCCATGGCGCTGTGTCTGCACAAGCCCTGCCCAGCGGTCGAAGCTGGTCACAAGATCACGTAGGGTCTGGCGCACCTTCGGCTTGAGTTCTTCCGTCTCGACCAGTGCGCGCACGGCGCTGCTGAGGGAGATCTGCTCACGCCGCGCATAGCCATAAAGCTCGGTCACAGTCGCGTCGCCGATGCCGCGCTTGGGCACGTTGATGATGCGCTCCAGTGCCAGATCGTCAGCGGGCTGGTGCACGATGCGCAGATAGGCGAGGGCGTTGCGCACCTCCTTGCGCTCGTAAAAGCGCGGGCCGCCGATGACGCGGTAGGGAAGGCCAAGGGTGATGAAGCGTTCCTCAAACTCGCGCATCTGGAACGAGGCCCGCACCAGGATGGCGATCTCGTTGAGAGAATGCCCCTTCACCTGCAAGGCTTCGATCTCGTCGCCGACCTGGCGGGATTCCTCCTCGCTGTCCCACGCCCCCGAAACCGTCACCTTGTGGCCCTCCTCGCCGTCGGTGAAGAGGGTCTTGCCCAAGCGGTCCTCGTTGCGGGTGATCAGTCCCGAGGCGGCGGCAAGGATATGCCCCGTGGAGCGGTAGTTGCGCTCGAGGCGTACCACCTTCGCGCCGGGAAAATCCTTGTCGAAGCGCAGGATGTTGTCGACCTCCGCGCCGCGCCAGCCGTAGATCGACTGGTCGTCGTCGCCCACGCAGCAGATGTTCTGCGGGCGGTCATCGCGTTTCTGGGCCAGCAACCTGAGCCAGAGATACTGCGCCACGTTGGTGTCCTGATACTCATCCACCAGCATGAAGCGGAAGCGATCCTGAAATTCGCTCAACACCGCCGGGTTTTGCTGGAACAGGCGAATGCACTCGAGCAGCAGATCTCCGAAGTCGGCGGCGTTGAGCGCTTTCAGCCGGGCCTGATATTCGGTGTAAAGCTTGCGCCCGCGCCCGCTGGCGAAGGCTTCGGCCTCACCCGCCGGGATTTTGTCGGGCGTCAGGCCCCGGTTTTTCCAGCCATCGATGGTGGAAGCCAGCACGCGGGCGGGCCAGCGCTTCTCGTCGATGTTCTCGGCCTGCATCACCTGCTTGAGCAGGCGCAGCTGATCATCGGTGTCGAGAATGGTGAAATCGGGCCTCAGTCCCACCAGCTCCGCATGACGGCGCAGGATCTTGGTGCCGATGGAGTGAAACGTGCCCAGCCACGGCATGCCTTCGGCCACGGCGCCAAGAAGATGGCCGATGCGCTCCTTCATCTCGCGCGCGGCCTTGTTGGTGAAGGTCACGGCCAGCAACTGCGAGGGGAAGGCGCGCCGCTTGGCGATGATATGGGCAATGCGGGTGGTCAGCACACGCGTCTTGCCCGTGCCGGCTCCTGCCAGCACCAGCACCGGGCCATCTATGGTCTCGACCGCCGCACGCTGCTCGTCATTGAGGCCTTTGAGATATTGCGTGGACGGACTGGCCGCCGCCATGGCGCGCGCCGCAATGCCGCCGGGTGCTGGCAACGGCGCGGGCAGATCATCAAGGGCGAAGGGGTCGGACAAAGGCACTACCGCAGGTTCACGAATCGTTTCCCGTTAAAATGGGGAAGCATGGCGACGATGTCGAGGGTTGGCGTGTCTCGGAAGTTCCGTATTCAAAGTGCCCAAGCCCAACCCCATCTCCAAGCCCAACCCCAAGCCGATCCCCATGCTCAAGCTCTTGCACCATTCTCTTGCCTTTCCGCATGCCTTGAGTCATACGCGACGGGCACGGTAGAAGTTGCTGCCGTGTTTCGTTCGTGGGAGGAAGTTGCCCGTCGGTTCGCCGCCGATGTGCACACCAATCCGCACCACGCTCTTTCACCGGTGGTGATCTGCTTTGGATAGTTCTTGTGTCGCGCGTGAGCGGGGCTGAGATCGCTATTGGAGCAACCCGCCTCATCAGGAGACAGGCAATGGCCAAGAAAATTACTGGCTACGTCAAGCTGCAGGTTCCGGCGGGCTCCGCCAACCCGGCACCGCCCATCGGTCCGGCACTCGGCCAGCGCGGCTTGAACATCATGGAATTCTGCAAGGCCTTCAATGCGAAGACCGCGCAAATGGAGAAGGGCATGCCGATCCCGGTCGTGATCACGGCCTATCAGGATCGTTCGTTCACCTTTGAGATGAAGTTGTCCCCGGTGTCCTACTGGCTCAAGAAGGCTGCTGGCATCAAGTCGGGTCATCCGACCACGGGTCGCGGCTTCGCTGGTAAAGTCACCACAGCCCAGATTCGCGAAATCGCTGAAAAGAAACTCCCGGACCTCAACTGCGACACGGTCGACGCCGCCGCAGCGATGGTGACCGGATCGGCCCGTTCCATGGGCCTGGAAGTGGTGGGCTAAGATCATGACAAACATGTCCAAGCGCACAACAAAGGCCCGTGAGGGCATCGGCCGCGTCACCCTTTACCCTCTCGCAGATGCCGTGAAGATGGTGAAGGAGCGTGCCACCGCCAAATTCGACGAGACCATCGAGATTTCGATGAACCTCGGCGTGGACCCCCGCCATGCGGACCAGATGGTGCGCGGCGTCTGCAATCTGCCCCATGGTTCGGGCCGCACCCTGCGCGTGGCCGTGTTCGCACGCGGCGCCAAGGCCGAAGAAGCCAAGAAGCTCGGCGCCGATGTCGTGGGTGCGGAAGACCTGTTCGAGATCGTCAATGGGGGCAAGATCGAGTTTGATCGCTGTATTGCCACACCGGACATGATGGGTCTGGTCGGACGTCTCGGAAAAGTGCTCGGGCCCCGTGGCCTCATGCCCAACCCGCGCGTCGGCACCGTGACCATGGATCTTGCGACAGCCGTGGTGGCAGCCAAGGGCGGTTCAGTCGAATTTCGTGTCGAGAAGGCCGGTATCGTGCAATCCGCCATTGGCAAGGCCTCGTTCAGCCTCGACAAGCTGGAGGGCAACATCAAGGCCTTCGTCGATGCGGTGCAAAAGGCCAAGCCAACGGGCGCCAAGGGCAGCTACATCAACAAGATCGCCATCAGCTCCACCATGGGGCCGGGCGTGAAGGTCGACATCTCCAGCACGTCGGCCTGAGCCTCATAAGTGCCCCGCGCAGCCGATCTTGTGCAGCGCGGGACACGTTCCTGTGATAATCGAATTTTAAGCCTTGCCATTTGTCAAAAGACTCTTGGCAAGGGGAGACGAAGCGCCTATGTGCCGATCTATGGTCTTATGGCCTTCAATGAATTTGCGGGGGTAACCCTGTAATCGAAGCCGGGAAGGCGCTGGGGGAACCTGTGCGTCCAGACCGGCTTTGTCCTGTCCGAGACTGCAGATGCGTTGGACGGCCCGCTTTGGCGGTCACGTCAGCTTAATTCCCGCGGGGGTCTGCACAGACGGGGAAGCGACCGTTTTGAAATGTTTTAGCCAGGCGACTGGTCGAAACGCGGTTTATTCCTTGGCCCAAGCTGCTTTTGCAGCACTGGGGGCAGGCGCCGGCAGTGTGGTTTTTCCCGCAAGGGAACGCCGCGCCGCCGTTCAGTCGCCGCCCTGGCGGGCAAAAGCGTGATGTTGTCGCGTGATTGCGTTCTGGGTTGGTCTTTCAAAGCCGGTTTCGGGGGTGCCCGGAGCCACATATGGAGAGCACACGTGGACAGAGCTGGTAAAGAAGCGCTCGTCGCCACGCTGGGCACAACGTTCCAGGCGGGCGTTGGTTCAGTTGTCGTCGCGCACTACTCTGGCCTGACCGTTGCCCAGATGCAGAAGCTCCGCAAGGAGATGAAGAAATCTGGTGCCACGCTCAAGGTCGCAAAAAACACGCTCGTGAAGATTGCTCTTAAAGGCACGGAGATGGCGTCCATCAGCAACCTGCTGACTGGGCCAACGATCCTGGCATATGCCAAGGATCCGGTGTCCGCTCCGAAGATCCTGGTTGCCTTCGCCAAGGACCACGACAAGCTCGTGATCCTCGGCGGCGCCATGGGTTCAACCGCCCTCGATGCGAACGGAATCAAGGCACTCGCCACGATGCCATCGCTCGATGAACTGCGCGCCAAGATCGTGGGCCTCATCCAGGCTCCTGCGACGAAACTTGCGCAGCTCTCCACCGCGCCGGCTGCCAAGCTGGCCCGCGTGTTCGGGGCCTATGCCAACAAGGATGCGGCGTAAGCCGTCGATCGACACCAGATATCATCCCATCAACGCATCTATTAAGGAACTGAAACCATGGCTGATCTTGCCAAAATCGTCGACGAACTGTCGAATCTCACCGTTCTTGAAGCTGCCGACCTCGCCAAGATGCTCGAAGAGAAGTGGGGCGTTTCCGCCGCTGCTGCCGTTGCTGTTGCCGGCCCAGCCGCTGGTCCTGCTGCTGCAGCTGTTGAAGAGCAGACCGAATTCAACGTCGAGTTGACCGCTACCGGCGACAAGAAAATCGAAGTCATCAAGGAAGTGCGCGCCATCACGGGTCTGGGCCTCAAGGAAGCCAAGGACCTTGTGGAAGCCGCACCCAAGATGGTCAAGGAAGCCGTGTCCAAGGACGAAGGCGAGAAGCTCAAGAAGCAGCTGGAGGCTGTGGGCGCCAAGGTCACACTCAAGTGATCTTGATGCCTGTGTGCCGGGCTGCCGCACACTGAAAACAAGGACGCGGATGGCCTCTTGCCGCCCGCGTTCGTTTCGTCTCCGATGGGTTCGGTATGACCCACCGGGCGTTTGCTTCAATCTCCTGATTCTAGAATTTGAATCCGGAGATTGAAACAACTGCTTGAATTCATTGAACTTTACGAGGATCCACATGGCGCAAACCTTGGCTCAGACCTCAGCTGGACGTCGTCGCAAGCGCCACTTCTTTGGCAGTGCGAAAGAGGTGGCCGTGATGCCGAACCTCATCGAGGTCCAGAAGGCGTCCTACGACCAGTTCCTGATGGTGGAAGAGCCAGAGGGCGGGCGTCCGGAAGAAGGGCTGCAAGGCGTATTCAAATCGGTCTTTCCGATCCAGGATTTTGCCCAGACCGCCATGCTTGAATTCGTGAAATACGAGTTCGAGGCCCCCAAGTTCGACACCGAGGAATGCCGCCAGCGCGGCATGACGTATGCGGCGCCCCTCAAGGTGACGCTGCGCCTCATCGTGTTTGATGTGGACCCGGACACGCAGGCCAAGTCGGTCAAGGACATCAAGGAACAGGACGTCTACATGGGCGACATGCCGCTCATGACCATGAACGGCACCTTCATCGTCAACGGCACCGAGCGTGTGATCGTCTCGCAGATGCACCGTTCGCCCGGCGTGTTCTTCGACCATGACAAGGGCAAGACGCATTCATCCGGCAAGTTGCTGTTTGCCGCGCGCATCATTCCCTATCGTGGCTCCTGGCTCGACATCGAGTTCGACGCCAAGGATCTGGTCTATGCGCGCATCGACCGTCGCCGCAAATTGCCCGTGACCTCGCTGTTCTATGCGCTCGGCATGAGCTCGGAAGATATTCTGGGCACTTTCTACAAGCGCGTGCCGTTCCTGAAGGATGCGAAGGGCGACTGGCGCATGCCATTCGATGCCGACCGCATGCGTGGTTTCAAGCCGACCGTCGACATGATCGACGCCGACACCGGCGAAGTCGTGATCGAAGCGGGCCGCAAGATGGCGCCGCGCTCGATCAAGGTGCTGCAGGAAAGCGGGCTCAAGGCCTTCCGCCTGACGGCAGAAGATCTGATCGGCAACTATGTGGCCGAAGACATCGTCAACATGCAGACGGGTGAAATCTACGCCGAAGCGGGCGATGAAATCTCGGCCAAGACGCTCGAAATTTTCGATCAGGCCGGAATCACCGAAGTGCCGTGTCTCGACATCGACCACATCAACATCGGCCCTTACATCCGCAACACGCTCACTGTGGACAAGAACAGCACCCGCGAAGACGCGCTGTTTGACATCTACCGCGTGATGCGCCCGGGCGAGCCGCCCACGGTGGATGGCGCGCAGAACATGTTCAACTCACTGTTTTTCGAGTCCGAGCGCTACGATCTCTCAGCGGTGGGCCGCGTGAAGATGAACATGCGCCTCGATCAGCAGACCGATGATTCAGTGCGTGTGCTGCGCAGCGAGGATATGTTGCTGGTCACGAAGACGCTGGTGGGCCTGCGCGATGGCCGCGGCGAAATCGACGACATTGACAACCTCGGCAACCGCCGCGTGCGGTCGGTCGGCGAATTGATGGAAAATCAGTACCGTTTGGGCCTGCTGCGCATGGAGCGCGCCATCAAGGAGCGCATGAGCTCTGTGGATCTGGCGACCGTGATGCCGCAGGATCTGATCAACGCCAAGCCAGCGGCGGCTGCCGTGCGCGAGTTCTTTGGCTCGTCACAGCTCTCGCAGTTCATGGACCAGACCAACCCACTGTCGGAAATCACCCACAAGCGTCGGCTTTCGGCGCTTGGACCGGGCGGATTGACCCGCGAGCGTGCGGGCTTCGAAGTGCGCGACGTGCACCCGACCCATTATGGCCGCATCTGCCCGATCGAGACGCCGGAAGGCCCGAACATCGGCCTGATCAACTCGCTGGCGACCTTCGCGCGCGTCAACAAGTACGGCTTCATCGAAAGTCCCTACCGCAAGGTGCATGATGGGCAGGTCACCGACGAGGTGGTCTATCTCTCCGCGACGGAAGAGGCGAAGTATTACGTCGCACAGGCGCAGGCGCCCGTGGACAAGAAGAACAAGCTGACGGAGGACCTCGTTGTCTGCCGCCATGCGGGTGAAGTCATGGTCACGACCGTAGACCGCGTGGACCTCATGGACGTCTCGCCCAAGCAGATTGTCTCGGTTGCGGCGGCGCTGATCCCGTTCCTTGAGAACGACGATGCAAACCGTGCCCTCATGGGCTCCAACATGCAGCGTCAGGCTGTGCCGCTGGTGCGTTCCGACGCGCCATTCGTCGGCACGGGCATGGAAAGCATCGTGGCGCGTGACTCTGGCGCGGCGATTGCAGCCAAGCGGGCAGGCGTCATCGACCAGGTGGACGCGACGCGTATCGTGGTGCGTGCGACGGATGAAATCTTGCCAGGCGAGCCGGGCGTGGATATCTACCGCCTTCAGAAGTTCCAGCGCTCCAACCAGTCGACCTGCATCAACCAGCGTCCGCTGGTGAAGGTGGGCGACACGGTTGAGAAGGGCGAGGTCATCGCGGACGGTCCATCAACCGATCTGGGTGATCTGGCGCTTGGTCGCAACATGCTCGTCGCGTTCATGCCGTGGAATGGCTACAACTTTGAGGACTCCATCCTGCTGTCCGAGCGGATTGTGAAGGAAGACGTGTTCACGTCGATCCACATCGAAGAGTTCGAAGTGATGGCCCGCGACACAAAACTTGGGCCTGAGGAAATCACGCGCGATATTCCCAACGTGTCCGAAGAACAGCTGCGCAATCTCGACGAGGCGGGCATCGTCTACATCGGTGCAGAAGTGGCGGCGGGCGACATTCTGGTGGGCAAGATCACGCCCAAGGGCGAAAGCCCGATGACGCCGGAAGAAAAGCTGCTGCGTGCCATTTTCGGCGAAAAGGCCTCCGACGTGCGCGACACCAGCTTGCGTGTGCCGCCGGGCGTGCAGGGCACCATCGTGGAAGTGCGCGTGTTCAACCGCCATGGCATCGACAAGGACGAGCGTGCGCTCGCCATCGAGCGGGAAGAAATCGAACGTCTCGCCAAGGACCGCGACGACGAACTCGCCATCCTCGACCGCAACGTTTATGGCCGCGTGGCTGAAATGCTGGTGGGCGAAGTCGCCATTGCGGCCCCCAAGGGCGGCAAGAAGGATGTCGCCATCACCCGTGACGGGCTGGACAACATTCCCCGCTCACAGTGGTGGAATTACGGCGTCAGCGATGACACCAAGATGGCCGAGATCGAGGCGACCCGGAAGCAGTACGACGAGGCCCGCAAGAGCCTTGAAAGCCGCTTCATGGACAAGGTCGAGAAGCTGCAGCGCGGTGATGAACTGCCACCGGGCGTGATGAAGATGGTCAAGGTCTTCGTCGCCGTGAAGCGCAAGATCCAGCCCGGCGACAAGATGGCCGGACGGCACGGCAACAAGGGCGTTGTCTCCAAGATCGTGCCGGCGGAAGACATGCCCTTCCTCGAAGACGGCACCCCCGTCGACGTGGTGCTGAACCCGCTGGGCGTGCCGAGCCGCATGAACGTCGGTCAGATCCTTGAAACGCATCTGGGCTGGGCCTGTGCGGGTCTGGGCAAGCAGGTTGCACAGTGTGTGGACGCCTACATGGCAACCCACGACGTGAAGCCCTTGCGCGCCAAGATGACGCAAATCTTCGGTGACGATGCCGAACTCAATGCTCTCGACGACCAGTCGCTGGCTGAAACGGCCAACAACCTGCGCAGGGGTGTGCCGATTGCAACGCCCGTGTTCGACGGTGCCAAGGAGAAGGACATCGAGCGCTTCCTTGAGATGGCAGGCCTCAACAAGTCGGGCCAGGTCACGCTTTACGACGGGCGTTCGGGCGATGCGTTCGACCGTCAGGTGACGGTGGGCTACATCTACATTCTCAAGCTGCATCACCTCGTGGACGACAAGATTCACGCCCGTTCGATCGGGCCTTACTCGCTCGTGACCCAACAGCCGCTGGGTGGCAAGGCGCAGTTCGGTGGCCAGCGTTTCGGGGAAATGGAAGTCTGGGCGCTCGAAGCCTACGGCGCCGCTTACACCTTGCAGGAAATGCTCACCGTCAAATCCGACGACGTGGCCGGCCGTACGAAGGCTTACGAGTCGATCGTGCGCGGTGAGGACAACTTCGAGGCCGGCATTCCTGAGAGCTTCAATGTGCTCATCAAGGAAATGCGCTCGCTGGGCATGAACGTGGAACTGACCAGCGCACCCAAGCCTGCCAATGCAGGCGAGTTGCCGCCGGCCAACGCGGCCGAGTAAAGACAACAGAACACGGATCGCGCCGATTCAGGCGCGATCTGCCCAAGTTTGACCGATTTTACTTGCTTGAGAGGCGAGGCTTCCCTCGCCACCAGGAGATGTTGATGAACCAGGACATCATGAGTGTCTTCAACCCTGTGGTGCAGCCACAGGTTTTCGATGCGATCAAGATTTCGATCGCTTCCCCCGAGAAGATCCTCTCGTGGTCCTTCGGCGAGATCAAGAAGCCGGAGACGATCAACTACCGTACCTTCAAGCCGGAGCGCGACGGCCTGTTCTGCGCCCGCATCTTTGGGCCGATCAAGGATTACGAATGCCTGTGCGGCAAGTACAAGCGCATGAAATACAAGGGCGTGATCTGCGAGAAGTGCGGCGTGGAAGTGACGTTGTCGCGCGTGCGGCGCGAGCGCATGGGCCATATCGAACTGGCCGCGCCCGTCGCGCACATCTGGTTCCTCAAGTCGCTGCCCTCGCGCATCGCCATGATCCTCGACATGCAGCTTAAGGAAGTGGAGCGGGTGCTCTATTTCGAGCACTACATCATCATGGAGCCTGGCCTCACACCGCTCAAGCAGGGTCAGATGCTCTCCGAAGAAGACTACCTGCGCGCGCAGGATGAATACGGCGATGACAGCTTCACCGCCATGATCGGCGCCGAAGCGATCCGCGAACTGCTGCGCAACATCGACCTGACCAAGCTGGCCGGCGAGCTGCGCGTGGATGCGAAAGCCACCGAGAGCGAGCTGAAGAAGAAGAAGCTGGTCAAGCGCCTCAACATCATCGAAGCGTTTCTGGAATCAGGCAACAAACCCGAGTGGATGGTTCTGACGGTTGTTCCCGTCATCCCGCCAGATCTGCGCCCGCTGGTGCCGCTGGATGGCGGCCGCTTTGCCACGTCCGACCTCAATGACCTCTATCGCCGCGTGATCAACCGCAACAACCGCCTCAAGCGCCTGATCGAGCTGCGCGCGCCGGACATCATCATCCGCAACGAGAAGCGCATGCTGCAGGAAGCTGTGGATGCGCTCTTCGACAACGGACGCCGTGGCCGCGTGATCACGGGGGCCAACAAGCGCCCGCTGAAGTCGCTTGCCGACATGCTCAAGGGCAAGCAAGGCCGCTTCCGCCAGAACCTGCTGGGCAAGCGCGTCGATTACTCGGGACGCTCGGTCATCGTGGTCGGCCCCGAATTGAAACTCCATCAATGCGGCCTGCCCAAGAAGATGGCGCTGGAGCTGTTCAAGCCGTTCATTTATGCGCGTCTGGACGCCAAGGGCCTGTCATCCACGGTCAAGCAGGCGAAGAAACTGGTCGAGAAGGAGAAGCCCGAGGTTTGGGATATCCTGGATGAGGTGATCCGCGAACACCCTGTGCTGCTCAACCGCGCGCCGACACTGCACCGTCTGGGCATTCAGGCGTTCGAACCGATGCTGGTGGAAGGCAAGGCCATTCAGTTGCACCCGCTTGTCTGCACGGCCTTCAACGCTGACTTCGACGGCGACCAGATGGCCGTCCACGTCCCGCTGAGCCTTGAGGCGCAGTTGGAAGCCCGCGTGTTGATGATGTCCACCAACAACATCCTGCACCCGGCCAACGGCGCGCCCGTGATCGTGCCCTCGCAGGATATCGTGCTGGGTCTCTACTATCTCTCGATCATTGCGGACGGCGAGCCAGGCGAAGGTTCGCTCTATTCCAACATGTCCGAGCTCGAGCATGCGCTGAACGCAAAAGCCGTCACGCTGCATGCCAAGATCAAGTATCGTTGGGAAGGCATTGATGTGGAAGGCAAAGCCGTCCGCAAGATCTACGACACCACGCCTGGCCGCGTGATGATCGGACAGATGCTGCCCAAGACTCCGAACATGCCTTTCGACGTCGTGAACAAGCTCATGACGAAGAAGGAAATCTCAAACATGATCGACACGGTCTATCGTGGCTGTGGTCAGAAGGACACCGTCATCTTCTGTGACCAGGTGATGACTCTGGGCTTCCGCAACGCGTTCAAGGCCGGCATTTCCTTCGGCAAGGACGACATGGTCGTGCCCGAAACCAAGGAAAAGATCGTCGATCAGACGCGCGGCCTGACCAAGGAGTTCGAGCAGCAGTATCTCGACGGCCTCATCACGCAGGGCGAGAAGTACAACAAGGTGGTGGATGCCTGGGCCAAGTGCACGGACAAACTCGCCGATGAGATGATGAAGCGCATTTCTGCCGTGCAGAAAGACGACAACGGCCGCCAGAAGCAGATGAACTCCATCTACATGATGAGCCATTCGGGCGCGCGTGGTTCGCCCGCGCAGATGAAGCAGTTGGCAGCCATGCGCGGCTTGATGGCCAAGCCTTCGGGCGAAATCATCGAAAGCCCGATCATTTCGAACTTCAAGGAAGGTCTGACCGTTCTTGAATACTTCAACTCGACCCACGGGGCCCGCAAGGGTCTGGCCGATACCGCGCTGAAGACGGCCAACTCCGGCTACCTGACGCGCCGCCTTGTGGATGTGGCGCAGGATTCGATCATCACGATCAATGACTGCGGTACGAGCAACGGCATCAAGATGCGCGCCATCATCGATGCGGGCCAGGTTGTGGCCTCGCTCGGTGCGCGTATTCTGGGTCGAACCACCGCTGAAGACGTGGTGCATCTGCCCACGGGCGACATCGTGATTCCGGCGGGTAAGTTGATCGAAGAGGTCGACATCATCGCCTTGAATGCGAACGGCATTCAGGAGGTGAAGATCCGTTCGGTGCTGACCTGCGAAGCGAAAACGGGCGTCTGCGGCACCTGCTATGGGCGCGATCTCGCCCGCGGCACACCTGTGAACATCGGCGAAGCAGTCGGCGTGATTGCGGCGCAGTCCATCGGCGAGCCAGGCACACAGCTGACCATGCGGACCTTCCACATCGGTGGTGCAGCGCAGATTTCCGAGAACTCGACGCTGGATTCAGCCTTCGAGGGCACTGTGAAGATGCGCAACCGCGTGGTGGGCCGCAACTCCGAGGGTGACCTGATTGCCATCGGCCGCAGCATTGCGGTTGTGGTGGTGGGGGCGGACGGCGCCGAGCGCGCGGTGCACCGCATCCAGTACGGCGCGAAACTGCGCGTGGACGAGGGCGACACCATCAAGCGTGGCCAGCGCATTGCGGAATGGGATCCCTACACCCGTCCGATCGTGTCGGAGGTGGACGGGGCCGTCGCTTACGAGGATCTGGTGGAAGGTGCGTCTCTCTCCGAGACCACCGACGAAGCCACAGGCATCTCCAAGCGTGTCGTGACCGACTGGCGTGCCAACATGCGTTCGGTCGACCTGAAGCCGGCGCTGTCGATCCACACAGCGGACGGCAAGATGAAGAAGCTGGAGCGTGGCGGCGACGCCCGATACCTGCTGCCGGTCGAGGCCGTCATCGTCTGTGATCCGGGCGTGCTGATCAAGGCGGGCGACACCATGGCGCGTATCCCGCTGGAAAGCGCCAAGACCCGCGACATCACGGGTGGTCTGCCCCGCGTGGCGGAACTCTTCGAGGCGCGCCGTCCGAAAGACGCGGCGATCATCGCGGAAGTGTCCGGCACGATCCAATTTGGGCGCGATTATAAGAACAAGCGCCGCGTCTCGATCATTCCCGACGAGGCCGGTCTTGAGAACACCGAGTACCTGATCCCCAAGGGCAAGCACATCTATCTTCAGGATGGCGACCATGTGGAGAAGGGCGACTTCATCGTCGATGGCAATCCGGCACCGCATGATATTCTGGCGGTCAAAGGCGTGGAAGAGCTTGCAGCCTTCCTCGTCAATGAAATCCAGGAGGTCTATCGCTTGCAGGGCGTGACGATCAACGACAAGCACATCGAAGTGATCGTCCGTCAGATGCTGCAGAAGGTCGAGATCACCGAGAGCGGGGACAGCGATCTGCTGACGCAGGACATTCTTGACGGAACCGAGCTCGAGGAGATCAACGAGCGCATCCGCGAGAACGGTGGCAAGCCCGCCGTGGGCGTGCCTGTGCTGCTCGGCATCACCAAGGCCAGCCTGCAGACGCGGTCGTTCATCTCTGCGGCGTCGTTCCAGGAGACCACGCGCGTGCTCACCGAGGCCGCCGTCAACGGCAAGTCGGACACGCTCATGGGCCTCAAGGAAAACGTCATCGTGGGTCGCCTGATCCCGGCCGGTACCGGCCAGATGATGAGCCGCATCCGCGAGATCGCGACACGCCGCGATGCATTGATCGTGGCCCAGAAGGCGAGCGACACGGCGGCAGCCAATGAAGTAATCCCGGCCCTGCCTGCAGCGGAGTAAGGGCCTCTTACCTTCAATCAAGGCCTCGCTGTTCGCAGCGGGGCCTTTTTGCTTACGGCTCTCCGTTAAATTTGGGCACTGAGGCTTGGCCTCAAACGCGCACGACATTGCGATCTCTTGATTCAGAAATTCTCACCAACACAATGATATTGTTGCGTTATTCGCAGGTGCCAGTGGCAAGCCGCATCGGTTTCAAGATCGATTGAAATCCGTGCGTGGCAGTGTTTCCCGCGTTGACAGCGCGCGGTGAAGCAAGGCAGAGAAGCGCCACCTGCATTGTTTGCTCACACGCATTCATTGGCATGCGGGCTCTTATAACGAGCGGGTGGCCAAGCCTCCCCAGGAATGACAAGGATCAGATTTATGAGCGACATCGCTGAACGGGTGAAGAAGATCGTTGTCGAGCATCTTGGCGTTGATGCGGACAAGGTTGTCGAAGGTGCGAACTTCATCGACGATCTGGGCGCCGACAGTCTTGATACGGTCGAACTGGTCATGGCTTTCGAAGAAGAATTCAGTGTCGAAATTCCTGACGACGCAGCTGAAACGATCCAGACCGTCGGCGATGCCGTGAAGTTCATCTCCAAGCAGGCCACGGCCTGATCCAACCTCCCGCGTCTGACGGATTGAACATGCGCCGTGTCGTTGTGACTGGCCTGGGAATGGTAACCCCGCTGGGCTGCGGGGTGGACGTGACCTGGTCCCGGTTGAAAGAGGGTGAAAGTGGGCTCGGCCCCATCACCACCTTTGACGTTTCAGACATGCCGGCCCGCGTCGGTGCGTTTATCCCCCGCGAAGGGTTGGGTGCCTACAATCCAGATGACTGGATGGAACCCAAAGAACAGCGCAAGGTCGACGATTTCATCGTGTTCGCGATGGCAGCGGCCAAACAGGCGCTGCGCGACTCGGGCTGGGTTCCCAAGACACACGAAGATCAGTGCGCCACCGGTGTTCTGATCGGATCAGGCATCGGCGGGCTGGGCGGCATTCATGATGCCACGGTCACGCTGATGGAGAAGGGCCCGCGGCGGATATCGCCGTTTTTCATTCCCGGGCGCCTCATCAACCTGGCATCAGGTTACGTTTCCATCGAACATGGGCTCAAGGGCCCCAACCATGCGGTTGTGACGGCTTGCTCGACAGGCGCGCATGCCATCGGCGATGCCGGTCGCCTCATTGCACTGGGCGATGCGGACGTGATGGTGGCGGGCGGCGCAGAGTCGCCCCTCAACAGGCTGTCAATTGCCGGCTTTGCCGCCTGCCGCGCGCTTTCAACCGGCTTCAACGATACACCTACCCGCGCGTCGCGCCCCTATGACATCGACCGTGACGGCTTCGTGATGGGGGAGGGCGCCGGCGTCGTGGTGCTGGAGGAATACGAGCACGCCAAGGCCCGTGGGGCCCGCATCTATGCTGAACTCGTGGGCTACGGCATGAGCGGCGATGCGCATCACATCACATCGCCCTCCGAGGATGGCGACGGGGCTTTCCGGTGCATGAGCGCGGCCTTGAAGCGGGCGGGGCTTTCGCCTGCCGACATCGATTACGTCAACGCGCATGGCACGTCGACTCCGCTGGGAGACGAGATCGAGCTGAAGGCTTTTGAGCGGCTTGTGGGCGGGGCAGCGGCGACGGTGTCCATGTCTTCCACCAAATCCGCCATCGGCCACCTGCTGGGCGCTGCGGGTTCTGTGGAGGCCATTTTCTCGGTCCTTGCCATTCGCGACCAGATTGCACCACCCACGCTCAACCTGGATCAGCCCAGCGTAGAGACGAATCTGGACCTCGTGCCGCACAAGGCCCGTGCGCGCCAGATAAATGTCGTTCTCTCGAATTCGTTCGGATTTGGCGGAACGAATGCCTCTTTGGTGTTCAAACGCCTGCAAAACTGAATAGCGGGCGATTGAATCACGAATGAGTCTTGACGGGTCGAGAATCTGGGTGTAGCCGACGCCCACTCTTGGTAAGCTGTGAGCGTCGAGGGTTCCGGGCGACATGCCTGAAACACAGTCCGCTCAAACGTTGCCTTCTCATCGGACGTCAGTCTTGTTGGGATCATGACCTCCAGATGCAAGTCTGGCGGTCCTCTGCTCGAAAACGCCCTGGGTGCTTGCACCTGCGGCGTCATTTTGTTTTGCCGCGAGGCAAGGCGTCATCACTCCAACGTCTGGAACTTCGGTTCGTTGCGTTCGGAACTGAAAATAAAGGTTGCCCGATGCCCACGATCAGCCAGCTGATCCGCAAGCCACGCCGTCCGCTCGTGGCGCGCAACAAGACCCCGGCTCTGCAGGCCAATCCGCAGAAGCGTGGCGTCTGTACGCGCGTCTACACGACGACGCCGAAGAAGCCGAACTCCGCGCTCCGCAAGGTGGCGAAGGTTCGTCTGGTGAACGGTTTTGAAGTCATCGGGTATATTCCCGGCGAAGGCCATAACCTTCAAGAGCACTCCGTGGTGATGATCCGCGGCGGTCGCGTGAAGGATCTTCCCGGCGTTCGTTATCACATCCTGCGCGGCGTTCTCGATACGCAGGGGGTCAAGGACCGCAAGCAGCGTCGTTCGAAGTACGGCGCGAAACGTCCGAAGTAAGTTTGCGAGAGGTTTGAACAGATGTCACGTCGCCACAGCGCTGAAAAGCGCGAGATCATTCCAGATCCAAAGTTCCATGACGTCATCGTGACGAAGTTCATGAACTCGATCATGTACGAAGGCAAAAAGTCCGTCGCCGAAACCATCGTCTACGGTGCGTTCGAAGTGATCGAGACCAAGACAAAGCAGAACCCGATCGAGGTCTTCAAATCCGCCCTCGAGAATGTGGCTCCCGCAATCGAAGTGCGTTCGCGCCGTGTCGGTGGTGCCACGTATCAGGTTCCCGTCGAAGTACGTGTGACGCGCCGTCAGGCTCTGGCGATCCGGTGGATCATCACGGCAGCCCGTGGCCGCAACGACAAAACAATGGTTGAGCGTCTTTCATCTGAACTGATGGATGCCGCCAACAACAGGGGCAATGCCGTGAAGAAGCGTG
>JANMMT010000091.1:0-33107 GCA_031373545.1 Hyphomicrobiales bacterium | reverse complement strand
CGCCAGCGGCCATCGCGATGGCGAGCGCCGCCGCGACGAGGCCGAACCGAACTGCCGCGGAGGGGAGCAAGCCGATGCGACCCGGGTTCCAGGTCAGCCGCGCCACGAGCGGGAGCCAGCACGCTCGCGGGGCAGACCCTCACCATCGCGGCCGGCACGATCATCGAGAACGTTTACACCGGCGATGGCAACGACACGATCACCGGCAACGACGCTGCTAACCTGATCCGCTCCGGGCGCGGCAATGACAGCATCAATGCGGGCCTTGGCAACGATTCGCTTTTTGGCGGTGCGGGTGATGATACGCTGGATGGTGGCGCGGGCACGGACAGCCTCGTCGGCGGTGTGGGCAATGACGTCTACGGTGTCGACAACGCGGGTGATGTGGTCACCGAGTTGGCGAATGAAGGCACGGATACGGTCGAGACAAGCATCACGTACACACTGGGCGCCAACCTCGAAAATCTACGTATGGCAGCAGCTGCAGGTGCCATCAATGGCACGGGCAACGGTGCGGACAATGTGCTCACCGGCAACGCAGCCTCCAATGTGATCAACGGCGGCACAGGTGCTGACACGATGGTGGGCGGCGCGGGCGGCGACTTTTACACCGTGGACAATGCGGGCGACGTCGTCACCGAGCTTGCGGGCGAGGGTTTTGACTATGTCTACACCAGTGTCTCCTTCACCAACTGGGTCAACGTGGAGTATGTCATTGCCACAGGCGCAACAGTGTTGACCGGCACAGGGGACGCAAACGTCAACACCTTCGATGGCACGGTTCGCTTCAACGGCGTGACCTTCCTGGGTCTTGGCGGAGCGGATGTGCTGTACGGCTCCAACTATGCGGACAGTCTGGACGGCGGCGACGGCAATGACATCATCCTCGCGTATCTCGCGGTCAATGGCGCGGACACGCTCAGCGGCGGCGCTGGCGACGATGTCTATTACCTGTTCCAGAGCGGGGACATGATCATCGAGAACACGGGTAGCGGCTTCGACACGCTCTACACCCAGGCAAATGTGACGCTTGCCGCCAATGTGGAACAAGCCGTTGTTTACGGCGCAGCGACCACCGTGACCGGCAACAGCGGCGACAACAATCTGTTCGGCCTCAATTCCAACTTGAGCCAGATACTTGATGGCGGTGACGGCAACGACTGGGTCATGGGTTCCAACCAGGCCGACACACTCACCGGCGGCAACGGCAACGACATTCTGCAAGGTCTGGGCGGCGCCAACCGCATGGTCGGCGGTGCGGGTGACGATGTGTATTATTCCACGTCCGCCACAGACGCGATTGTCGAGAATGCCGGCGAAGGGCGCGACACGGTTTATGCCAGCTACAATGTCAGAAATCTGGCGGATGATGTGGAGCAGCTTGTCAGCTTTGGCGGCGCGACGGAAGGCTCGGGCAACAGCCTTGCCAACACGCTCTATGGCAACAACAACACGGTGGGCATGACCATGTACGGGTATGGCGGTGCAGACCTGATCTTCGGCTCGAACTTTGCCGATACGGTTGTCGGTGGTTCGGGCAGCGACACGCTGGTGGGTCTGGGCGGCAATGATCTCTTCAGATACATCAGCAACGGCAACATGGGCGACGATCTCATTATCGATTTCACCACCGGCGCGGATCGCATCGATTTGACCGGTCGCGGCTATGCGGCCGGCGATCTTTCATCGGCGATCACATTGACCGCACAGGGCGGCGGCACGCTGATCACCTTTGCAGGTGGCACGATGCAGTTCAGCACCATCATGCTTGCAGGCATCGCCAACGTGACGGCGGCGGATTTTCTCTTCGTGTGAGGCCAAAGCCCGGCTAGACCGGGCGCTTCGGCTACATGCCCGGATCAACCGGGCGCTCCTGCTACATGCCCGGATAAACCGGGCCTCCGCCGCCCTCCGGCGTGACCCAGGTGATGTTCTGGGTTGGATCCTTGATGTCGCAGGTCTTGCAATGCACGCAGTTCTGCGCGTTGATCACGAAGCGCGGATTGAGCTTGGTCTCGGCGTGTTCATAGACCACCTCGTAGACACCCGCCGGGCAATAGAGCCGGGCCGGTTCGCCGTAGAGCGGCAGGTTGTGACTGATGGGGATGGATGCATCCTTCAGCTTCAGGTGCGCCGGTTGGTCTTCCTCGTGATTCGTGTTGGAGACGAAGACGGAGGAGAGCTTGTCGAAGGTGAGCACACCATCCGGCTTGGGGTAGGCGATGGGCCTGCTGTCCGCCATGGGTTTCAGCGTTTCGTGATCCGCCTTGCCATGCTTGAGCGTGCCGAAGGGTGACCAGCCCGTGAGCGAGGCAATCCACATGTCGATGCCGCCCAGAGGCACGCCGATCCAGGTGCCAAAGCGCGACCACAGCGGCTTGACGTTGCGCACGGGCTTCAAATCCCGGCCGATGGCCGAAGCGCGCCAGGCCGCTTCATAGCCCGCCACCTCGTCGTGGGCACGGCCGGCCTTGAGGGCATCATGCAGGTGCTCGGCGCACAGCATGCCCGAGAGCACGGCATTGTGGCTGCCCTTGATGCGCGGCACGTTGACGAAGCCTGCCGCGCAGCCCACCAGTGCACCGCCGGGGAAGGACAGCTTGGGCACTGATTGCCAGCCACCCTCGGTGATGGCGCGCGCGCCGTAAGAGATGCGCTTGGCACCCTCGAAGATGGGCGCGATGGAGGGATGCGTCTTGAAGCGCTGAAACTCGTCGAAGGGCGACAGATACGGATTTTCGTAGTTCAGATGCACCACGAAGCCGACGGCCACCTTGCCATCCTCGAAATGATAAAGGAACGAGCCGCCACCCGTGCGGCTGTCCAACGGCCAGCCAAAAGAGTGCTGCACCAGGCCCGGCGTGTGATGCTCTGGCTTCACCTGCCACAGTTCTTTGAGGCCAATGCCGTATTTCTGCGGGTCGCGGCCCGCATCCAGCTTGTATTTGGCGACGACCTGCTTGGTCAGATGGCCGCGCGCCCCTTCGGCAAAGATCGTATAACGCCCGCGCAGCTCCATGCCGCGCGTGTAGCGCTCGGTCATCGCGCCGGATTTGCCAATGCCCACATCGCCCGTGGCGATGCCGGTGACAGCGCCCGCCGCGTCGTAAAGCACTTCGCTCGCCGCAAAGCCGGGATAAATTTCCACGCCCAGCGCCTCGGCCTTGGCGCCAAGCCATTGCGTGACCTTGCCCAGCGAACCGATGTAATTGCCGTGGTTGCTCATGAGTTTCGGCATGAGGAAATTGGGCAGGCGGATTCCACCCGATGGCCCCAGAAGCATGAAATGATCCGCTGTCACCTGTGTCCTCAGGGGGCAATCGGCATCACTGCGCCAATCCGGCAGCAGGGCGTCCAGACCGATCGGGTCCACCACCACACCCGAGAGGATATGCGCACCGATCTCGCCGCCTTTTTCCACGACGACGACGGTCAAGGCCTCGTCGAACTGCTTGAGACGGATGGCTGTCGCCAAGCCAGCGGGGCCACCGCCCACCACGACCACGTCGTAATCCATGCCCTCGCGGTCGGGAAGAGTTGAAAGGTCTGCCGGCTCCATGAAAGTCACTCCCTCAGATTTAGTTCATATATAAACTAATGGAGGCTGGCTTTCAACGGATGATTCCGGTCTCGCCAGCACGCGTCACCCCCGTTATGATGCGAGTATGACATTCACTCAAGCTCCGGAAGCGCGCGAGGGCGGCGATCCTGCCGAAGCGCTGGAGGCGCTGCTGGTGTGGTACGCCGAGCAGGGCGTTGATCTGGCGGTGGATGACGCGCCGCATGATCGCTTCGTGCGAGATGTGGCCGCCAGCACGCAGCCGATGCCCGTGCGCGCAGCGCATGCCGTGATGCGGCCAGCGCCCGCTGTGACCGTCGCCCCGCCGCGTGCGCCCAGCGCCATCTCCCCCGATGAAGCCACGACAGATGCCCGCGCGCGCGCCGCAACGGCGACAAGTCTGGAGGAACTGCGCGCATTGATGCAGGCCTTTGACGGGTGCGAACTGAAGAAGACCGCTTCGCGCCTTGTGTTCGCGGATGGGGCCCCCGGTGCGCGTCTCATGCTGGTGGGGGAGGCGCCCGGCGCGGAGGAGGACCGCGAGGGACTGCCCTTCGTGGGGCGCTCGGGGCAACTGCTGAACCGCATGCTGGCGGCCATCGGTATTGCGCGATCCGAGGTCTATATCGCCAATGTGATCCCGTGGCGTCCTCCGGGCAACCGCACGCCCACTCCGCAGGAGACAGCCATATGCCTGCCGTTCATCCGCCGCCAGATCGAGCTGGTCGCGCCTGAGGTGCTGGTCTGCCTGGGTGGTCCCTCGGCGCAGACGCTGCTGGGCGTCAAGGAGGGAATCACCAAGCTGCGCGGCCAATGGTTTGACTACACCGCCGGCGAGCGCCGCATCCGCGCGCTGGCGACGCTGCACCCGGCTTATCTTCTGCGCCAGCCCCTGCAAAAGCGGCTGGTCTGGCAGGATATGCTGGCCCTCAAGGCCGCGCTTGCGCCACCTTCACGCTGATGTCGCCGATCTCGCGCACGACAAGGCCCGTGTCGGCGTGATGGGGCGCATGTCCCACATGGTCGAGGATGATCGTCTTGGCGCCCGCCACCTGACGGCCGAACGTCGCAGCATGGATGGTGCTTGAGACAACCGTGTCTGTGCTGCCGGCGATGATGGTGGTGGGCACCTTGATGTCAGCGTAGGAACCCGATCGCGCCACGACGTGATCGTACAGCGCCGCCACATCCTGCGCGTTGGCCTCGAAATTGTCAGGCCGCAGCAGCAGGGTGAGGGCGGTTTTCGCTGTGTAATCGGCAGGTGTCGCCTGGGGCTTGAAGACGCTCGCGACGCCCGCTTCCATGGTCAGCGCTGCACCGGGTACAGGCAGGAGTCGCGCGAGAACCCAGCCAATCACCGGTATGCTGCCAGCCGAATAATACCAGGCGATACCGCCCGGCCAGGGGTGCGTCACGGGCGAAAGCAGCAGCAGGCCTTTGACCCGCGCGGGATGATCCGCCGCGAGCGTCGTGGCGACGGCTCCGGCGAAGGAATGCGCCACCACGATGGCCTCGCCCGCCCCGACGGATTGCATGGCCTCGGCAATGAGCGCGGCCTGGCGCACCGGTGATGCGTCGGTGCGCCCGCCGGGGCGGTCGCTCCAGCCATGGCCGGGCCGGTCAATGGCAACGACACGGTATCCGGCTGCGACAAGTGGTTCCGCCAACGGCAATGTCAGCGCGAGAAGATTGCAGGAGGCGCCGTGGATCAGCACCAGCGTGCGCTCGGGCGGGGCGTCGCGCGGCCCCATGTCGCGCAGGTGCAACTGGCCGCCCGTGACCGCCACAAAGCTGCCACTGGGCGGGTGCTCGGCAGCGGCGCGTGCTGCCACGATCTGCGTCCAGATCGCGAGTGTCGCCACGAGCGACGAGAAGATGAAGAGGATCATGGTCATGAGGCGCGCCATCGGAGTTTCCAGCTGTCGTCTTGGAGTACACGGTCTTGCGGTGTAAAGAACGTCTTGACCTGCAAAGAAGGTCCTGTGGAGAAAAGAAAGAACATCATGCCTGATACACCCTTACCCTCGCTTTTGGATGCGCCGCAGCGGCGCACGGGTGCGCTAGCCGCCACCACGGCACTGGCCGCTCTGGCGCTTTTGGGCGCGGGCCTGCTTTGGGCGCGCTTCGGCGAGGCGGTTTACGTGAGCGGCCTGATGACAGCGATCATGAACTGCTTCTGACCGGCGCAGCGCAGCGCTTGCCTTGCCCGTGCTGCGTTTTCTCCCAGTGAAAGGGCCGCCGCAAAAGGTCGGCGAGGGCAAGCCAGCATGCGAGGCTGATCAGCACCAGATAGGCCGGCAGCGTCAACGCCCAGGGCAGAAGATGCAGCGCGCCCCGCCGCTTGAGCCCGATGATTGTGGGAACCAGCATCGCCAGGGCTCCCGCGCCGATGGTGGCAATCGCCACGCTGTTGGCCATCAGCATCGCCCATGAATCGCGCTGGAAAAGCCAGCCACTCCACGCATGCCACGCAAAATGCGCGATCAGGATGGGATATAACAGCCCGCCGCCCACGACGCCGACCAGTTGCACCATGGTCATGGACCAGTTCCACAGGCCACCCGCGCGGATAGCCTCCCGCGAATCGCGGCCATGGGCGATCAGTGTCTGCATCCACCCCTTGAACCACCGCCGCCTTTGCCCGAGCCAGGCGCGGAACGTGATGGGCGCCTCTTCGTATGTGGCGGATGCCAGGTCGCCGACGCGCCAGCCCGCTCGCGAGATGCGATAGCCGAGATCCGCATCCTCCGTGACATTCCAGGCATCCCAGCCGCCCAACGCATCCAGTGCGCCGCGCTTGAGGTGATTGGATGTGCCGCCGAGCGCGATGGGGAGGTCATCGGCCGCCAGCCCGCATTTGACGGCGTCGAACAAGGCGGCATATTCCATCGCGGCCATGCGCGCGAACCAGCTGTCACGGCCATTGTCGATCACCAGGCGCGCCTGCAGGCAGACGAATTCCTCCGGCAAATGGTTGAACAGCAGGGCGGCGCGTTTGAGCTGATCCGTTTCCGGCAAGTCCTCTGCATCGTAGACGGTGACAAGTTCGCCCTGCGCCCGGGTCAGACCGTGGTTGAGCGCCCGGGGCTTGGTGCGCGGCGATCCGGGCGGCACGAGCGCGAGCTTGAAATGGGATGCCGCCCGTTCCTTCGCCAGCGCCTGCAGGGTCTCGGCATCGTCGCTCTCGACCAGCAACAGGATTTCAAGGCGCGATGCAGGGTAGTCCAGCGATGCCATCGCCCGCATGAGCTGGGGCACCACGGCCGCTTCACGGTAGAGCGGCACGAGCACGCTGTAGAAAGGCCATTCCGGTAGCTCACCCATGATGGGTGCATCGACCGCTGGCTCGAGGGCTGCTCCCACCTGCATCACGATGAAGGCCAGAAATATGGGTGCCATCAGCAGGATGATGATCGATTGGCCGGGCCAGATCATCTGCACGCCCGCCACCAGCCCCACCAGCGCAAGCCCGCTCCACAGCTGAAGCGGGGATGCGCCGTCCCGCGCCGAGACGCGCGCATGGCCGCCACCCGTTGCGTACATAAGCGTTCGGCTTCAGCGCGGAGGCGGGACGAGACCAAGCGCCACGGCCTTGGCGGCAGCATGGGCGCGGTTGCTGGCTGAAAGCTTGACCGCCGCAGCGTCAATGAAGAAGTTGACCGTTGCCGCAGTCAAGCCGAGGTTTTCCCCGATCTGCTTGCTGGTTTGCCCGTGGGCAGCAAGGCCGAGGCATTCACGCTCGCGCGGCGTCAGTTTGATGGCATCGGCACCTTCGATGCGAAACACCGAGCGCAAGACAGTGCGGTGCATGGCCGGATGCAGCAGAAGCAGCCCGCTCATGAGATCGGGCTTCTGCGTCAGCCAGCGACGTTCGGTCGAATCGCTTGTCAGCGTCATGACGGATCGGTCGCCCAGAGGCCCGCGATACACCGAGGAGACGGCGTTGCGGCCCAGATCATTCTCCATGAAATGCCGGAAAAACTTGCGCAGCCGCGGGCGTGTGCGGGGCAGTTCCGCCCAGTCGATCGGCTCCATGGCGCGATCCGCCACCGTGCGGGCCGGGTCGACCTGATCGAACTTTTCCTGCAGCGCATGCTCTCGCCAGGCCGGCCCGTAGGTCTCGATCACCAGCGGATCATCCACAACGATGCCGGGCACATGGCGCATAACGAACGAAACATGACGCGCCCCCAGCGCCCGCGCCTGTTCATGCAGCCAGCGCTGCAAATCGCGGTTCGGATCCTGATCGGATGTCAGCTTGACGGCGCTGGGCTGGGGGCCGACGCTTGACCCTGTGCCAATGGTTGGCCCTGCGCCGACAATTGGCCCTGCGCCGACACCTTGGCCAATCTGGAGGGCCGTGAGGAGGGTTGCTGCCGGCGGCCTGGATACAAGAAGAACTTCGCGAACATGTGTCATGAATACCTCTGCCGACATTAAGGCAGGCGTTGTCGAAAATGAGCAACGTGTTGTTCTTTCGAACACAGGGGGCATTAATGATTTGAAATGACTTGCTTGCATCAATGTCGCAGGGCGCTTAGAGGTTCGCTATGACAGAAGGGTCCGCTCCCCACCGCGCCACCGAATCGCAAAACAAGGTACGTTTGGCACGCAGAGCGGCTGCTTTGCGCTCCAATCTGATCAAGCGCAAAGGGCAGGAAAAGACCGGTCAAAGCCAGAACGGCGAAGCCAGCCCACCTGCCGATGGCAATCCGGCGTTGACGCGCGTTGACATCCAGACACCATAGCGTTTTCAAAACGGAAACGCTTCCCGCACCCGCAATGATGAGCTGACTTTTCATGGACCGCATAAAAATCAACGGAGGCACGCAGCTCAACGGTGTGATTCCGATTTCCGGTGCCAAAAACGCCGCATTGCCCCTCATGACGGCGGTTCTTTTGACGGATGGGCGTGTCACACTCGACAATGTGCCACGACTGACTGACGTCACGCAGCTGTTGCGCATTCTGGGCAACCACGGCGTGGACCATGCCATTGCGGGCAAGCTGGCTGGGCAAAGCCGCGTGACGGGGCAAACCATCGACCTTTCGGCCCGCCAGATCGTGGACACCACGGCACCCTACGAGCTGGTGTCGCGCATGCGGGCAAGCTTCTGGGTCATCGGCCCGCTGCTGGCGCGCATGGGCGTCGCGCGGGTGTCCCTGCCCGGTGGTTGCGCCATCGGCACGCGGCCCGTCGATCTTTATCTCCACGCGCTGGAGCGTCTGGGCGCGACCATCACCATTGATGGGGGCTATGTGGACGCCAAGGCTCCCAAGGGGCTGAAGGGCGCTGAAATCTTCTTCGCCAAGGTTTCGGTGGGGGCGACCCACACCGCGCTGATGGCGGCGGTGCTCGCCTCTGGCACCACCGTCATTCACAATGCGGCGCGCGAACCTGAGGTGAAGGATCTCGCCGATCTGCTCGTGAAGATGGGCGCCAAGATCAAGGGCGCGGGCACGGCCACCATCGAGATCGAGGGCGTGTCCCGCATGAACGGTGCGCGGCATTCCGTGCTGCCGGACCGGATCGAGACAGGCACCTATGCCATGGCTGTCGCCATGACCGGCGGCGACGTGGTGCTGGAGCATGCGCGCTATGATCTGCTCAAGGCGGGCCTCGATACGCTGGCGCGCACGGGCGTGACGGTGGAGCCGGTTGCCAATGGCATCCGTGTGGCACGCAACGGCCAGGCACTGGCCCCGGTCGATGTGACGACCGAGCCTTTCCCCGGCTTTCCGACCGATCTGCAGGCGCAGTTCATGGCGCTGATGTGCCGTGCCGAGGGCACCTCGCACATTCGCGAAACGATCTTTGAAAACCGCTTCATGCATGTGCAGGAGCTGGCGCGCTTCGGGGCGAAAATCCGCCTCGATGGTGATACCGCCATTGTGGAAGGTGTCGATCACCTCACAGGCGCGCAAGTGATGGCGACGGATCTGCGCGCCTCCGCCTCGTTGATCATCGGCGCGATGGTGGCACAGGGCGAAACCATGGTGCACCGGGTCTATCACCTTGACCGGGGGTTCGAGGCGTTGGAAACCAAGCTGCGCAAATGCGGCGCGGATATCGAGCGGATATCGAGCTGAGCGTCAGAATTCCGGCAGCGCGGCATCCCTGTTGCGTGTCCTGCTGGCTGGTGCACCCGCGTCACGATGGGCCGCCGTGATGACCTGGGCCTCCTCGGCGAGGGCGCGCTCGGTCTCGTCGAGAATGGCCCGCGAGAGTTCCAGTTCCCGCTTGAGGGCGATGATGCGCTCGGGCTGATCATCGGTCATGTGCTCGGCGGACGCCGTGGAGAGTTCGTGCACATCCAGCTCTGCCTCGCGGTATTCCAGCCCGCGCACAAACTGATCAAAGCACCGCTCCACAAAGCTTTCATCGGGCTGTGCTTTGAGAATGGGGAAGGCTTCGAGCAGGCGGTAGCCCCACACAAGCCCGCGCAATGCATCCTCGCGCCCATGCACGTCATCCAGCATGTCCATGAAATAGGGATCGAGCAGATTGTAGAAATCGAGCGCATCAGGCTCGGCATATTCGCCAATGACGCGCAGCACATCGGACAGGAAGCGCTCATGCGGCACGGGGCCATAGGCATCTGAATCATAATGCCCGCGCAGGCGCAGGCTGGCGATCCGCTCGCGGTGCCGTTCCGCCAGATCCGGATAATGCACCACCAGACCCAGAAACAGGCGCTCCACGGCCATCTGGTCAGCGGCCGGACCCCCCACCTGCGCCGAGCCGGGGGAAAGCTTGATGACGGGGCGCAGGCCTTTGGGTCCACGCGTGCGCTCCCCCGTGCGCTTCTCCCAGAAGAACTGGTTGAGCCGGAAGCGCAGGGTCAGTTCGTAACGCCGCTTGACCAGCGGATCACCAATCTGCGCGACAAGCCCCGTCAAGCTGCGCTCCAGCATCGCTTGCCGGTCCGGTGTTGACACATCGGCCTGCGCCGTCTCGCGCAGCCACAGGGCATCCCACAGACCCATGGCCCTGGAGGTGACGGCGGCGAAGGCCTCCACGCCCTTGGCCTTGATCATGTCATCGGGGTCCTGTCCCTCGGGCAGGATGGCGAAGCGGAAGGAAAAGCCGGTTTTCAGTGCGGGCAGAATGCGGTCGATGGCGCGGTTGGCGGCAGCAAGCCCCGCCTTGTCCCCGTCGAAGCAGATGATAGGCTCGGGCGCATAACGCCACAGCGTGGCGATCTGCTCCTCGGTGAAGGCGGTGCCCAGCGTCGCCACCACGTTGCGCATGCCGGCCTGATGCACGGCGATGGCGTCGAGATAGCCCTCGGTGGCGATCACCGTGCCGGCCTTGAACGAGGCCTCGCGCGCGCGGTGGCCGTTGAAGACGATGAAGCCCTTCTTGAACAGGCTGGTTTCCGGGCTGTTGAGATATTTCGGTTTCGCTTCGGGGTCGAGCACCCGCCCGCCGAAGGCCACCACGCGGCCCTGATTGTCCTGGATCGGGATCATCAGGCGGTTGCGAAAGCGGTCATAAACACCGCGGCGATCCTCCGGCTCGATCACCAAGCCGCCGTCGATCATCTGCTGTTCGCTGACGCCTTGCTGCGAAAGGTGTTTGAGCAAAGCCTCGCGGCTTTCGGGCGCGAAACCCATGCGAAATTCCGCCTGCGTGCGCGGGGTGAATCCGCGTTTGGCGAGGTAGGCCCGCGCGGTGGCCCCGCTGGCACGCTCCAATTCGGCCTCGAAGAATTTCGCCGCCAGCTCCATCACGTCATAGAGGTCGCGGCGCTTCTTTTCCTGCTCCACGGCTTCCGGCGTGGCTTTGGGCATCTCGACACCCACCTCCGCCGCCAGCCGCTCCACCGCCTCGGGGAAGGTCAGCCCCTCAGTCTCCATGACAAAACGGAAAATGTCCCCATGCTTGCCACTGGAGAAGCAATGGTAGAAGCCCTTCTGATCGTTGACATAAAACGAAGGCGTCTTTTCCTTTTGGAACGGCGACAGCCCGCGCCATTCGCGCCCCGCCTTGGTCAGCTTCACGCGCCGACCAACCACTGCCGAGACGGGCAGCCGGGCACGGATGTCATCGAGGAGGTGGGGCGGGAATTTCATGGGGTATCTGTGGACCACAGGAGGCGGTTTGCGCAATAGAATACAATCGTATATACGTTTTCCTCTGCACGCTCAGGGGCAGCGAAACCCAAAGGCTCGTAAGTTGCACTCAAAATATAGATAGTGTCCTGATGGGTAGGGCACATAAATGAAGTTTGATTGGGACCCAGACAAAGCTGCGCGCATACTCGAAAAGCGCGGTATCGCATTGGGAGATATCGCAAAGCTGTTTGCCGAAGAACACGTTGTCATGCGCTCTGACCAGAATGGTGAGGAGCGTTGGAAGATAGTGGGGATAATCGATGAAGTCTTCGTCACAGGCATCTACACGATCCGCATCGGCGTTACCCGCATCATCACGGCGCGGCGTGCATGGCGCAAAGAAGAGCGAGCGCATCGTGAGCTACACTCTTGATGAATTACTCGAGCAGCCCATCAAAAGTGATATTGCGCGCCTCAAGGCCACAACCGAAGAGGACATCGCACGGCAAGTTGCCGGCGATCCTGATCTTCAGGCGGTCGAAAACCTTGACTGGTCCAGTGCCGTTCTCGTCAAGCCGCCTGCGAAACAGGCCATTTCCATCCGCGTGGACAACGACATCCTTGCCTTCTTCAAGGCGCAAGGTGCGGGGTATCAGGGGCGCATCAATGCCGTGCTGCGCCATTTCATGGACAGCACGCGCAAAGCGGAATGACTGCGGCGCTTTTGCCTTCGCGCGGTGCGGTGAAATAGGTTAACTTGCAGTCAAGGGAGACACCCATGACCGCGATCGCCTTTCCGGAGCCCAAGGCCGACATCATGGCGCGGCGCGCCTTTCTGATCGACGGGCTGGCCAAGCTTGTGCCGCCGGCTTCACTGATCACGGCGGAGGATGAGCGGCGCGCCTTCGAGGTGGATGCTTTCACCGCCTACAAGCGCCTGCCGCTGATCGTGGTGCTGCCCGAAACAACCGAGCAGGTGGCCGCCGTGCTGCGTTTCTGCCGAGACAACGGCGTGCCCGTGGTGCCGCGCGGTGCGGGCACATCGCTGTGCGGCGGCTCGACCCCACAGGAGGATGCGGTGGTCATCGGCGTCTCCAAGATGAACCGCGTGCTGGAGGTGGATTTTGCGGGCCGCAGCATCCGCGTGGAATGCGGCATCACCAATCTGGCAGTGTCGAGCGCCATTGCGGCGGAGGGTTTTTTCTACGCGCCGGACCCATCCTCGCAGCTCGCCTGCTCCATCGGGGGCAACATCGCCATGAATTCGGGCGGTGCCCACTGTCTCAAATACGGCGTGACCACCAACAATCTGCTGGGCGTCACGCTGGTGCTGCTGGATGGCACGATCATGCAGCTGGGTGGCAGCGCGATGGACGCGCCGGGGCTCGATCTGCTGGGGCTTGTCTGCGGCTCGGAAGGACAGCTTGGCATCGTCACGGAAGCGACGTTGCGCATTCTGCCTCTGCCGGAGGGCGCGCGTCCTGTGCTGTTCGGCTTCGACAAGCCGGAGGATGCGGGCGCCTGCGTGGCGGCCATCATCGGCGCGGGCATCGTTCCCGTGGCGATGGAATACATGGACAAGCCCGCCATCGAGATTTGCGAGTCTTACGCCAAGGCGGGCTACCCGATGGATGTGGAAGCCTTGCTGATCATCGAGGTCGAGGGTTCCGAGGTTGAAATGGCCGCCTTGCTGGCCAAGATCGTCACCGTCGCCAACCAGCACAATGTGAAGGTCGTGAAGGAATCCAAATCCGCCATGGAAACCGCCGCGATCTGGAAAGGGCGGAAATCCGCCTTCGGGGCCACGGGCCGCATCGCGGATTACATCTGCATGGACGGCACGATCCCCACCGGACGGCTGCCGGAGGTGCTGACCCGCATCGACCAGATCGTGAAGGGCTACGGCCTGCGCGTGGCCAACGTGTTTCATGCCGGTGATGGCAACCTGCATCCGCTGATCCTCTACAATGCCAACGATCCTGAATCCGCGCGCAAGGCTGAAGAGGCTGGCAACGATATCCTCAAGCTGTGTGTGGAGGTGGGCGGTTGCCTCACAGGCGAACACGGCGTGGGCATCGAGAAGCGCGATCTCATGCGCCATCAGTTCAACCAGGCTGATCTCGAGCAGCAAATGCGCGTGCGGGCGGTGTTTGATCCGGCCTGGCTCATGAACCCCGCCAAGGTGTTTCCGCTGGATGGGCGCATCTGACCGCTGCGGCATGATACGTGAACTGTAATCCCCGCCAACCGGTGGCGCGCTGTTGTGCGTGTCATTGCGGGGCGGGGTGTGCCAATCTGGTGCGCTGCGCCTCCCCGGTTGTGACAGGGGCTGGGCATGAGCAAGGTTGCATCGGGATGCGTCGTCGAGGTCATCGGACATCCGGTGCCCGCCAGCATCAGCGCGGCATGGGAGGCGTTGGCCGCCGATTCTCTGGAAGCCAATCCGTTTCTCAGTCCGGGTTATCTGCAACCCCTGGCCCAGCACTATGCCCGTGAGGCGGAGTGGCGTCTCGCTCTTGTCTGGCAGGACAGCGCGCGCACGCGTCTCCTGGGCATGGCTCCTGTCGCATTGGCGCGCACCGGGCGCGGCCCGGCCCGCATGGTGGTGCCCTTGGTGCACCGGCTTCTGCCGCTCGGACACCCGCTGCTCAGCGCTGATCCTGAAGAGGCACGACGGGCCCTCGATGCCTTGGTTCTGCATCTGGGAGATGGCCTTGCCTTTGATCTGGCCGGAATTCCGCGCGGTGGTCCCACGAGTCAACTGCTCGGCGCCCTGTGCGAAGCGCGGGGCTGGGTGCACGACACGATCAAGGATGCGCCCCTGACCCACGGGCTGCATCTGCGTGCGGTACCCGCCATGCGCGCCGAGGGGCGCCTGTGGGTGATGACGACGCCCGCTGATATCCGCGACGGCGTCGAGCAGCTGCTGGCCTTGTCGCCCGAACGGAAGGGGGCGGACGCGACCAGCTTCACCTTCCTGCGTGCCATGAGCCGCACAATGGCACAGAGGGAGGGGCTTGTTCTGGCCGGTCTGGAAACGGCGGTGGGACATGTCGGCGTCATGGCTCTCCGCCAGGGCACACAGGCTTGGCTGTGGCGCATGGATGGCACATTGATGAGCGATCCGGCGTCGCAGGCGTTGGTGTGCGCTGCCATCGGCAGGGCCACGGGCGCGCCGCCCTATGCGCTGGTGAAGCCACGCCTCACGGGCCTTGGCTGTGCGCCGCTGGTGACCCAAAGCTGGAGCATCATCAAGGCGCGTCACCGCCCGGCAGGGCGCTCCATGATGCTGACGGCGCGGCGCATGGCGGCATCAATTTTCTGAGAAGACCTTGCGCATGTAATCTGCGGCAAAGGGCGGCGTCAGCGCTGTGTTGATCTCGGCGCTGTTGTGCACCAGCACGATGCCGGACAACTCGGATTCCCGCATCAAAGCCAGCCGCTCCGTGATGATGCGCTGCGTGGTCGCGCTGTCGTAGATTAATCTGGCCGGCCTCAGAAAAGCCGCGCGCATGCCATCAAGCACCACCACCCAATCGGCGCTGATCTCCACCTCGTCAGCGCGCAACCCTGTTTCCTCATAGAGTTCGCGGGTCATGCTGGCGGCCAGGTCCACACGGCCGTCAGGCGTCACATCCTGCAGGTCGGGCGTGCCACCGGGAAAATAAGTGCGGCCCGCGTTGGCTGTGTGTGCGCCCATGACGCCCAGCACGAAAGCCCCGTCGGTGGTTTGCACGGCCGCCATGGCAAAGCCGTTGCGGCGCGGGCTGCCGGGCTCGCCCATTTCCCGCCAGATCAGGAAGCTGGCATAGTCCACCGGGCCATAAGCCGCGTGATAGACGCCGTTTCGGATGTCCCAGTGGTGCTGCATCAACACGGTGCCGTTGAAAAGATGCGGGTTTGTCGCCACGCGCGCCGCCCATCTCCGGTTGATATCGGCCCGGTGGTCGCGGGAGAAGTCCCATTCCAGCGGCTCATAGCGTGCGTCGATGCCCTTGAGCGGTATGATCCGGCTGCTCACAGGTCGAGTGTGCCTTCGGATATGATGACGGCTGCACCGCCAATGGTGACCTCTTCAAGCACGCCCCCGTGCACATGCAGCGTCAGCACGATCTGCGAAGGGCGGCCCATCTCGAGGCCTTGGGCCAGAATGTGCTGGTGCACGCCGTTGCCGGGCTGGTCATGGGCCATGATAAGGCCGGCAAAGGCCGCAGCCGCCGAGCCTGTGGCGGGATCCTCCATGATGCCGATGAGGGGCGCGAACATGCGTGTCTGCCAGGTGTTTGGCCCGGTGCGCGCGTAGAGGTAAGCGCAGGGGTGCGATGTGCCGCCAAAAGCCGCCTCAAAGGCCGGCGTCGGCAGTGACTGCGCCAGCGCCAGCGCATCCAGCGTGGCCACGGGCACGGCAGTGTAGGGCGCGCCCGCGGCGATGTTGCAGGGCGCGTGCCCCTCAAAGCCGATATCATCCGGCGCAAGGCCCAGCGCGGCGGCAATCTGCGCCGGATCGCGCGGCGGGAGCGCCGGGAACTCCGGCAGCTTGGGGATGGAAAACAACCCCCGCGCCGCCTTACCCTGTTGGCGCGTGACGTCCACCTTGATGGTGCCGATGATCTCCTCCAGCGCCACCACGAGCCCGGCAGCGCTCACCTTGTCCGGCGCGCGCAGCAGGGCTAGCAGCACGCCCGTGCCCACGGTGGGGTGCCCGGCAAACGGGAGTTCATTCGCCGGCGTGAAGATGCGGATGCGCGCGGTGTTCACCGGATCATCGGGTGGCAGCACGAATACGGTTTCCGACAGGTTGAACTCCTGCGCGATCGCCTGCATGGCGGCGGTATCGAGCCCCGCACTGTCATGCACCACAGCCAGCGGATTGCCCGCCAGGGGGGTGTCGGTGAAGACATCAAGGGTGTGAAAGCGGCGTTTCATCAATGATTGTCCATCAGTGGTTATCTCTTGGCACGCCGAATTTCGTGTTGATCTTCTGATACTTGACCGCCGGTTTGAGCACCATGCCGTTGGACAGCTCATCGACGATGCCGCGCTGGATTTCCTGCCACGGTGTCTGGCTTTTGGGAAACTTGTAGCCCCCCGCAGCCTTGAGTGCAGCGCGGCGCGCGGCCAGTTCCGCGTCGCTCACAAGCACGTTGGCCGTACGCTTGTTGAGGTCGATCCGCACCCGGTCATCAGTGCGCAGCAAGGCCAGATTGCCGCCGGTCGCAGCCTCGGGCGAGGCATTGAGGATGGAGGGCGAGCCGGAGGTGCCGGACTGCCGCCCATCGCCGATGCAGGGCAACGAGGTGATGCCCTGCTTGATGAGATAGGAGGGCGGGCGCATGTTCACCACCTCTGCCGCACCGGGATAACCCACGGGGCCCACGCCGCGCATGAAGAGCAGCGTGTTGCCGTCGATGCCCAGCGCAGGATCATCAATGCGCTTGTGGTAATCCTCCGGCCCGTCGAACACCACGGCGCGGCCCTCGAAGGCCATGGGGTCTTTGGGGTTGGAGAGATAGCGCGCCTGAAACTCCTCCGAGATCACGCTCATCTTCATGATGCCGCTGTCAAAGAGGTTGCCCTTGAGGTTGAGAAACCCCGCCTTGGTTTTCATGGGCTGGTCGTAGGGCCAGATCACGCGCGGATCGCCGCTGAAGCGCCCTTCGCAATTCTCGGCCAGCGTGCGGCCATTCACGGTGCGCGCCATGCGGTCAATCCGGCCCGCCTTGATGAGTTCCGCCACCACGGCGGGCACACCGCCCGCACGGTAATATTCTTCGCCCAGATATTCACCGGCGGGCTGCAAATTGACCAGCAGCGGCACATCGTAGCCATGCTGTTCCCAGTCATCGTTGTCGAGCTTCACGCCGATGTGCCGCGCGATGGCGTTGAGGTGCACCGGGGCGTTGGTGGAGCCACCGATGGCGGTGTTGACCACGACCGCGTTTTCGAACGCCGCGCGGGTGAGAATATCCGACGGCTTCAGGTCTTCCCACACCATGTCCACGATGCGCAGGCCCGTGCGGTAGGACATCTCGTAGCGGTCCCGGTAGGGCGCGGGAATTGCCGCGCAACCGGGCAGGGACATGCCGAGCGCTTCCGCCAGGCTGTTCATTGTGGAGGCCGTGCCCATGGTGTTGCAATGGCCCGCCGAGGGCGCGGACGAGGCGATGAGGTCCACGAAGCCCGCGTCATCAAGCTTGCCGCCTGCATGGAGTTCGCGCGCTTTCCAGACAATTGTGCCCGAGCCCGTGCGCTGGTTGTTGTGCCAGCCGTTGAGCATCGGCCCGCCAGACAGCACGATGGCGGGGATGTTCACCGTCGCCGCCGCCATGATCTGCGCGGGCGTTGTCTTGTCGCAGCCCGTTGTCAGCACAACGCCGTCCAGCGGATAGCCGAAGAGGATTTCCACGAGGCTGAGATATTGCAGGTTGCGGTCGAGGCTGGCGGTGGGGCGCTTGCAGGTTTCTTGAATGGGGTGGATCGGAAACTCGAAGGGCACGCCGCCCGCCTCGCGGATGCCATCGCGCACGCGCCCAGCCAGCTCGATGTGGTGCCGGTTGCAGGGCGCTATATCGGAGCCCGTTTGGGCAATGCCGATGATCGGGCGGCCCGATTGCAGCTCCTCGCGCGACAGGCCGTAGTTGAGCACCCGCTCGATGTAGAGCGCCGTCATGTCGATGTTGTCGGGGTTATCGAACCACTGTCGCGAGCGCAGGCGCGCGATCTGTTTTTGGGTCGGCTTTCGCTTTGTGTTTCTTGCCATGTGGTGCGCTTTCAAACGGGTCACGTCACGCCATCGTCGGCCATGCCGAGGCGCGAGGCAAGGCGAACTATGCCGCCTGCCGCCGGAAAGTCGCAAAGCTGCGATCAACCTCTGAAAGGTGCATGCGAGCGGTTGACGCTGTCTTGTGGTGGCTTCTAAAGTAATGCTCCTAAGCGCTTGAGTCTGCACGCATCACCCCGGTTGGCCGCAGAGGAGGATTTTCGCATGTCACAGCCCTCTTCGCTCTCTGAGGCCTTGCAGCAGCTGGGGACTGCCATTGATGTGCTGGACGGCGCGGCCGGTCGGCGCGTGCAGGCGGACAAGGTGGATGCCGGGCGCGCCACCGAACTGGAGCTGATGCGCGGCGACCGCGCGCGGCTGGCCGAGCAATTGGATGAAGCTTTGGCCAGGGGCCGCGCCCGCGAGGCGCTGCTGAAGGAGCTTTCGCAGCGTGTAGACAACGCCGCGAGCCACGTTCAGTCGGCGCTCGCGCTCAGCACCGCCCCCGAGCAGAAGGGCGCGTGAGCATGGCGCAGGTTGCAGTCACCATTGATGGCAAGAGCTACCGCATGGCCTGCGATGACGGGCAGGAGGATCACCTCACAGCCCTGGCTGCGCTTTATGACGGGCGCATTCAGGACATGCGCACCTCGTTCGGCGAAATTGGCGACATGCGCCTCGCGGTCATGGCCGCCATCACCGTTGCAGATGAGCTGGCCGACACGCGCGCCAAGCTGGAGGACGCCAAAAATCTTCTGGCCGAGGCGCGCTCCGCCCTCAACGGGCATGACGCGGCGCGTGCAGGTGAGGAGCAGAAGCTGGCGACCTCCATCACCGCGTTGGCCGAGCGCGTCGAGCGCATTTCCAAAAGCCTGAGCAGCAGCTGAAAACTTTATCACCCCTTGAGGATAACGCCCATGTTCTATGACAAGCTCGAAAACATGGAAGCCGAAAAGCGCGAGAAGGCGCTGTTCAAGGATCTGCGCGGCCTCATGGATTTCGCCAAGGGCAAGGCCCCGGCGCTCCGGGCGCAGCTCAAGGGCATCGAGGTCAAGGCCTTGAAGGACCGCGCGGCGTTGGCAAGCGTGCCGGTGCTGCGCAAACCCGAGCTGATGGCCTTGCAACAGGCCAAAGGCCCTTTCGGCGGCCTGGTGACTGCCAAACCCGGGCAGATGGCGCGCCTCCTGATGTCGCCCGGCCCCATCGCCGAGCCCGAGGGCATCTACATGGATTGGTGGGGCGCGGCCCGCGCCCTGTTCGCGGCGGGGTTCACCAAGGGCGATGTGGTGCTCAACACGTTCAGCTACCATTTCACGCCGGGCGGGTTCATCATGGATTCGGGCGCGCAGGCGCTGGGCTGCGGGGTCATTCCCGCCGGCCCCGGCAACACCGAGCAACAGCTGCAGGCGATCAACCTCTACAGCCCGAGTGGCTATTGCGGCACGCCGGATTTCCTGAAAATCCTGCTCGACAAGCTGACCGAGGTCGGCGGCCCGTCGCCGCTGATCAAGGCGCTGGTGTCGGGGGCCGCCTTTCCGCCCAGCCTGCAGGCCGAGATCAAGGCGCGCGGGGTGGCGGCGTTTCAAGCCTATGCCACGGCGGATCTGGGTGTCATCGCCTATGAGAGTGCAGCCCGCGAAGGACTGATCGTGAACGAGGGCCTGATCGTGGAAATCGTGCGCCCCGGCAGCCATGATCCCGTGCTGGAGGGTGAAGTGGGCGAGGTGGTCGTCACCCGCCTCAACGAGGATTATCCGCTCCTGCGCTTCGGCACGGGCGATTTGTCGAAAGTGCTGCCCGGTGCCTCGCCGTGCGGGCGCACCAACCAGCGCCTCGCGGGCTGGATGGGCCGGGCCGATCAGCGCACCAAGGTGAAGGGCATGTTCGTGGACCCGGCGCAGATCAACGCCGTGGCGCGTGCCCACCCGGAGCTGGGCCGCTTGCGGCTTGTGGTCACCCGCGCCAACGAGCAGGACGTGATGACGCTCAAAGCCGAAGCGCAAGAGGCCCAGACCGGTCTGGCGGAAGCCGTGGAGGCCACGCTCGCTGCGCAGCTCAAGCTGAAGGGCGCGGTGGAACTGGTCAAACCCGGCTCCCTGCCCAATGATGGCAAGGTGATTGCCGACGAGCGGATGTGAGCCATCGATATGGACGAAGAGCGCGCGGCGAAAAAGACAATCACCCACGAGGTGGGGCAAGACCTCGCACTGCTGTCTGTCAGCGAACTCGATGAACGCCTGGCCCTGCTGGCCAGCGAGATCGAACGCCTGAAGGGCGCCCGCACAGCCAAGGAAGCCGCCAAAGCCGCCGCTGCGGCATTCTTCAAGGGCTGATCCTCCTTCGGAGCTGATCCTGCTTGGGGGGCTGATCGCGTTCCCCGGTTGCGCCTTCGTCTTGCCTCAGTCGCCGCACACGCGCACAACCACACCATGCATGGTCCTTCACCAGAGCCAGAACCAGCGCCCCGCCCTGCCGCGCGGCTGCGGGCGGGTGTGCGCCTGCGGCTTGGCCTGCGCCGGTTCATGAGCATGGTGGTCTCGCGGCTGGGTTCAAGCCTGGTGCGGCGCATCATCCTGCTGAACTTCGCCGGGCTGGTGGCGCTGCTCCTGGGCTTCCTCTGGCTCAACCAGACGCGTGTGGGCGTCATCGATGCGCGGGTGCAAAGCCTGCAGGTTCAGGGTGAGATGATTGCCGCTGCCATCGCGGGCGCCGCCGTCGTCGACCGCGATGCCTTGACGATTGATCCGGAAAAGCTGCTCCAGCTGCAACTGGGTGATGCCCCGGCGGAGGATCTGTTGTCCGCGCTGGAGTTTTCCCTCAATCCGGAGCGTGTGGCTCCTGTGCTGCGCCGGCTCGTCAGCGCGGCACGACTGCGCGCCCGCGTCTACGACCGGGACGGGACTTTGCTGGTCGATACCCGCAATTTCTACGCGCCGGGCGATATCCAGCGCATGGACCTGCCGCCTCCCAGCGCGGATGCGACCCTGATCGAGCGGACATGGTCGATCTGGAAACGGCGGTTTGGCCGCACCGAGATCACGCCTCTGGACGACGGCCTGACGTTACGCCCGAACCAGGAGGTGCAGCGCGCCCTCAACGGGGTCACAACGACGGTCGTGCGCGTCAATGCCAGCGGGGATACCATCATTTCGGCGGGCTTTCCCGTGCAGCGGCTGCGCATCGTGCGCGGCGTGTTGCAACTTTCCACCCAGGACGGCGATATCGATGAGGTGATCGCCGAGGAGCGACTTAACATCCTCATCGTGTTCGGCGCGGTCACGGCGATCATGGCGCTGGTTTCGCTGCTGATGGCCAACACCATCGCCAAACCGGTGGAGCGCCTGGCCGCGGCAGCGGACCGCGTGCGGCGCAGCATCAACTCGCGGCAGCAAATCCCGGATTTTTCCGACCGCTCCGACGAGATCGGCCACCTTTCGGGCGCATTGCGGGCCATGACGGATTCGCTCTACAACCGCATCGAGGCGATCGAAAGCTTCGCCGCCGATGTGGCCCATGAGCTGAAGAATCCGCTGACATCGCTGCGCAGTGCGGTGGAAACGCTGCCCCGGGTGAAACACGAAGTCGCCCGGAAGCGCCTCCTAGATATTATCCAGCACGATGTCAAACGCCTGGATCGCCTGATCAGCGACATTTCGGATGCCTCGCGTCTCGATGCCGAACTGGCCAAAGCCGATTCTTCACCCGTGGAGCTGGGTCGTCTCGCCGCCGCTGTTGTCAGCATCAACAACGACACCCGCAAGGCCCATCAGGCGGAAATCCGCCTTGTCGTCACCCACCCGCCGCCGCCCGCGCGGGGCAAGAAGGCCCAAGGGCTCGTGGTGCAGGGGCATGACAGCCGCCTTGGCCAAGTGCTCACCAATCTGCTGGACAACGCGCGGTCCTTCGCGCCCGAGGGCAGCATCATCGATGTCGACGTGCGGCGGGAAGGTCCGGACATCGTGATCACGGTGATGGATGACGGCCCCGGAATCCCCGAACATGCGATGGAACGGATTTTCGAGCGGTTCTATACGGATCGTCCGAACGAACACGATTTTGGCCAGAATTCGGGTCTGGGATTGTCTATATCACGCCAGATCATCGAGGCGCATCGGGGCAGCATCACTGCGGGCAATCGTCCGGAAGGCGGCGCGATCTTCACGATCCGCTTGCCTAGCGCCGAGCTGTGAACGTCGCGCGGTCCTCGATCGACCTTGGGCTGCGTCCGGCACCGTGGCCTGCGACCATCCAGTAAATCGAGCCGGCAAACGCACCGGTGGCGGCCAGCAGCCCCGTGATCGGCGAGGCGAAAGCCGTGCCCTGCAGCAGCGAGGGCAGCATGGCCCATGGCAAAAGCGCCGTGAGCAGCGCCGCCCCCAAAGCCTGCACGAACCACGACCGCAGGCTGAAGATCTCGGAGGTGGCCGCCATGAGGGCCACAGGCAGGAACAGCAGGGCAAATGTGAGCTTGGAGAAGCCAATGGCGAGCCTTGCGATGCGTTCAGGCGCATCCGCATCGGACATGTGATTGTCGAACACGGCCCGCAGCGTGGTCATGGCGCCCTCGGTGATGGCCCCCCCGATTGTTGGCTGCACGACGCTGGCCATGATCAACACGGTTGCGGCAGCGACGGCCGACAGGATGAGACCCAGCGGAATGAGAAACGTGCGCCCCAGGACATGCAGCACGGCTCAGGCCTCCGTCGCGGCGGCGTAAAGGCCTTCCGCGCCAATGCCGTCTTCCAGCATCATCCGGGCCCGCGCCCGCATCTTTTCTGTCTCGCTCTTCAGCTGACCGCAAGCCGCCAGAATATCCCGCCCACGCGGCGTGCGGATGGGTGAGGAGTAGCCGGCATCAAACACGTATTGCGAGAATTTCTCGATCTGGTCCCAATCCGAACATTCGTACTGCGAACCCGGCCACGGGTTGAAGGGGATGAGGTTGATCTTGGCCGGCAGCCCGCGCAGCATGCGCACGAGCTGCTTGGCCTCGCCGATGCTGTCGTTCACGCCCTTGAGCATCACATACTCAAAGGTGATGCGCCGCGCGTTGGACGCTCCGGGGTAGTTGGCACAGGCGTTCAGCAACGGATCGATCGGATACTTCTTGTTGAGCGGCACCAGCACATCACGCAGGGCATCGGTGGTCGCATGCAGCGAAATGGCAAGCATGGTGTTGGTCTGGTCGCCCAGCGGGCCGATTTCCGGCACGACGCCGGATGTGGACACCGTGATGCGCCGCCGCGAGATCTGCAGCCCTTCAGGATCGGTCAGCACGCCGATGGCATCGCGCACATTCTCGAAATTGTAGAGCGGCTCGCCCATGCCCATGAAGACAATGTTGGAGACAAGACGCAGGCCCTCGCCGGGCTTGGTGTTGCGCGGGGGGCTGGAGCCTGCGCGATCGGGGTAATCATGAAGCTGATCGCGCGCGAGGATCACCTGCGCCACGATCTCGGCAGCAGTGAGATTGCGCACCAGCTTCTGCGTGCCCGTGTGGCAAAAGGTGCAGTTGAGCGTGCAGCCGACCTGGCTGGACACGCAGAGCGTGCCCCGGTCGATTTCTGGAATGTAGACGCACTCCACCTCCGCGCCGCGGTCCATCGGTCCGGTCGAAGGCATGCGAATCAGCCACTTGCGCGTGCCATCCTTGCTGATCTGCTCGGACGCAATCTGAGGTCTGTCCAGCGAGTAGGCCTGGGCCAGATCGGCCTGCAGCCCCTTGGAGACATTCGTCATCTGGTCAAAGCGCGTTGCGCCGCGCCAGTAGAGCCAGTGCCAGAGCTGTCCCACACGCATGCGCCGCTGCGCCTCGGGCACGCCAATCTCGACCAGACGATCCCCCAGCGCGGCGCGCGTGAGGCCCATCAGCGATGGCAATGGCGGCCCGGAAGTCACAGGAAGAGCCACGCTCACGAGCATTCCTTCTGCGCCCGTTCAAGCGCCTGGCCAAAGCCGGTGACAGAGTAACGATCAGTGGTGTCATTGCCACGCAGCGATGTGCCCTTGATGGTCATGGTGGACGCCCGGCGCAGTTCGGTCACAAGCCGCACTTCCTCGGCCGGGTTCTTGAGCCAGAGCGTTTTCTCCATGCCGCTGGCGGCAAAGGTCTGCCCGCCGACACTGATCTGCGCCTCGCTGGAGGCCTTGAGCGGATAGCCCGTCAACACCTGAAACTCCGGCTTGGAGGCCTCGCCCTGGCGCATGAGCACGTAGACATAGGCGGGATCGCGCGTCAGACCCTTGGGTGTCCGCTCGGCGGGCTGGGTCATGATGAAGCAGGATTTGCTCCGCCCTTCGCCCGCCCGCAAAATGGTCCAGGCCCCGGACTTGCCGAATTCCCATGCATTGCCACCGTTCGTGCGGGCGGGTGTGCGCTGCTGTGCCAGGGCGGCCCAGGGCGTTGTGCAGGCGGCCAGCGCGAGGAGAATGGCGGGAGCATGGCGAAACGCTTGGCGTGTCATGGTGTGATACGATGGTCCTCTGGCCTGGTGCCTGCGGCTTGTCACGCGGTTCTGGCTACTGGAGCTGGATGATCTGGGCAAATTTGGGTCAGCTATAAAATCATCTCGGCAGAATTGCCATGCCTTTAAAGGTTCCCGACTTTAAGAACTCCCGTCTTTAAGCGCCCCTGCGCCGCGACCGCCCAGGGCATGGCAAAGAGCCGGGACAGGAATTCCGCGCATGCCAAAGCAAATCCCAGGCAAACACCACGGCAAACACCGCGACAAGTGCGGCGGCAATTACCATGCGTATTCATGCCCATGCCCATGCCTGCAAATTGCCGTATCCACGAAGTAGAATGCGGTGTAATTTGAGGTTGACAGTGCGTATGTCAAATTGTTGCAACAGTCTGGCAGAATTCGCGTGTCGGCAGAGCGGTTTGCGACCGCTGGGGAGTTTGTGTGGCAACAGCGGCTGAATGGGCTGTGATGGTGGCACGTGTAGCGGGCGACCGGGACCGTGACGCCTTCACGCATCTGTTCGACCATTTCGTGCCGCGCCTCGAGGCCTATCTCATGCGGCTGGGAACAGACCGCGCGAGTGCTGAAGAAATATCGCAGGATGTGATGGCCACTTTGTGGCGCAAGGCGGCCTTGTTCGATTCCACCAAATCCTCCGTGATCACGTGGCTTTACCGCATCGCCCGCAACCGGCGCATCGATGTGGCGCGCCGCGATCGGCTGGATTACATGGACCCCATGGACCAGGCCTTCGACATTGGAGCGGTCGATAGCGATATGGACATGGCCGTGGATGTGCAAAGGCGTGAGGAAATCCTGCGCAGCGTGATTCAGGAACTGCCCGAGGAGCAACTCAGCCTCGTGCGGCTCGCCTTCTTCGACAGCCTGTCCCACAGCGCCATCGCCGAGCGCACGGGCCTGCCACTGGGCACGGTCAAGTCCCGCATCCGCCTGGCCTTCTCCCGGCTCCGGCGTGCGCTGGAAGCGCAGGGCGTCATGGAAGCGATGTGATCACATCTGCGAGGGGCGCATGCCTAGAAACGCGCGCGCCTTTTCATAATGTACTTCGGTCAGGTGGGCGCGCACGGTGGCGATGGTGGCTGCAATCACAGCCGCGTCATCGGTGAAGCCGATCAACGGCAGAATATCCGGAATCGCATCGACCGGCATAATGAAATAGGCGATCGCGCCCACTATGAGCAGCCGCATCTTGGCAGGCGTGGTTGGATCGCTTGCACAATACGCAGCGGCCACGACATTTTCTGCAAACGGCACCTTGCGGGCCAGATTGCGAATTTTCGACCAGAACTCGGCGAGCACGCCGGCTTCGTCCCGCGCGGCACGACGCATGGCTTCCATTTCGGAGGCAGAAAAGCGGGTGCCGGGGCGATCATGGCTCATGCGTTCCAAAATAAGGTGGGAGGCATGGTCTGCGCAAGATGCAAGCAACAATGCAAGCGGCGGCGATGCGGGCGGCGATGCGGGCTGCGCGGATGATGTGACTTGACGTTTCCTGTCCGAGCCTTGAATGAGCGCCGTTCATACGAGTCACATCTTGGTCTTCCGCCTCGCTCATCTCTCCGATCCCCACGTGGGCCCCGTGCTGCGTCCGCGCCTGCGTGAACTCGCGGGCAAACGCCTGACGGGCTACATGAACTGGAAGCGGGGCCGCTACGCGGTGCACGACATGGGGATGCTCGAGCGCATCACCGCCGACATGCTGCACCACAAGCCCGACCACGTGGCGCTGACGGGCGATCTGGTCAACATCGGCCTGGAAAGCGAATTCGTGACGGCACAGCGCTACATCCAGCGCATCGGTGCGCCTGATTTCGTCAGTGTTATACCCGGCAACCACGATGCTTATGTGCGCTCGTCCTTCAGCTACATGGCGGCGACGGCGTCGCCCTGGATGACGGGGGACGGCGAGGATGCCGTCATGTTTCCTTACGTGCGGGTGCGCGGTGATGTGGCGCTGATCGGCCTGTCCTCGGGCGTGCCGACGGCACCTTTGCTGGCGTCGGGCGAATTGGGTGAGCGCCAGCGCGAGGCGCTCCGGGCGGCCCTGATCGACACCGGCAAGCTGGGCCTGGCCCGCGTCGTGATGATCCATCACCCGCCGCACATTCGCGGGGCCTCCTTCGGACGGGGTCTGCGCGATTCCAAAGCCTTCGAGCGCGTGATTGCGGAGGCGGGCGCGGAACTCATCCTGCACGGCCACAACCACCGCTTCTCTGTCATCGATTTCAAGACTCCGACCGGCAAGGCGCCCGTCGTGGGGGTCGCCTCCTGCTCGGCCGTGCCCGGCAGCATCAACCACCGCGCGGCCTGGCACATGTATCAGATCAGCCGCGAGGACGGCAGCGTGCGCATCGATCTCTCTGTGCGCGGGCTGCTGGCCAGCGGCGCGATCGGCGATGTGGAGCAGAGGCGGATCGCTTAAGGCGTCAAGCTGAGTGGATGCGTGCTCAGGGCGCTGTCGATGGTCACGAACCGCATGCCTTCGATCTGCGCCTGCGCGAGCAGGAGTCGGTCGAAGGGATCGCGGGTGGGTGGCAGGGGAATTGGTTCGGCAACAGCGTGGTCGGATGTCATCATAATGATAGTAACTAGCTGTTGCTTGAGAGTTGACGCCATTTCATTCAGCGGAATTTTCATTTCAAGTTTGCCAGTCCTGACCTTGTTTGCAATCTCCCACAAACTGACCGTGCTGACGAAGTTATGATTGCTGACCCTGCGCAAGATAGGTGCAAATTGTGTAAATCGCTTTTCAAGCGTCAGGTCGAGTATGCTGATAACAATGTGTGTATCGAGAAGCAGGTTCATCCCAGCTTCCGACTTGGCGGTTCCGGCAAGGGATGCAACAGAAAATCTTCTGGCAACGGATCGTCAAAGTCTGGCGAAATCCAACTCTCGCCGGGTTCAATGCCTTTTGACCGGAGATAAGCCTCTCCCGCCTTGAGATTGAGGCCGCCCTTACGTTGCACTGGCGCCAGCTCAAACGCAGGTTTTCCATGGCGGGTCACGATGATTCGTTCACCTGCCTCGGCGCGGCGGCCAAGCTCGGTCAGCTTGTTTTTCGCTACTCGGATGGAAACGGTGGTCACGAAACAGTTGTAGCTGCATGTGGCTACAATTTCAAGTTTAAGGACAATTGTGCCCTGATCAACTCAGACGTTTCACGAAATGGATTGTGTCATATCCCTTCGGATGGTCCACAATGCGACCGCATTCGGTGTACCCTCGAGATACATAGAACGCAGGCCCTTGGAATGACCATGTCCACAGAAAGACATGGGTTGCTCCGGCTGCGCGAGCCTCTTGTTCCGTGATGGCCATGAGTTGTGCACCAAAGCCTTTGCCACGCTGGCCTTCTGCGACCCAGAGCCAATCCACATAAAGCCAGTCGAGCTTGAACTCCCCCACCAATCCGCCAATTACCGCGCCGCTGGCGTCTCTGACGCTGGCTGAAAAGGGCCGCGGCATGCGGTCCTTTGGTAGAAATCGATCATTGTAGGCAACAAGACCCGCACCCACGACCGCCCTGACCTCGTCAATGCGATCCGTATCGACAGTGACGCCCATGTCCTCAACTCAGCGCCACGTTCATCGTGCTTTCCTTCAACTCCTGCCCGAAGGCGCGCTGGTAGAATTCGGCCACAAGGCCGCGCTCCAGCTCATCGCATTTGTTGAGGAAGGTGAGGCGGAAGGAATAACCGATGTCCTTGAAAATCTCGGCGTTTTCCGCCCAGGTGATCACCGTGCGCGGACTCATGACGGTGGAGAGATCGCCGTTGATGAAGGCATTGCGGGTCAGGTCGGCCACGCGCACCATCTTGTTGACGATGTCCTTGCCCTCCTTGCCGGTGTAATGCTTGGCCTTGGCCAGCACGATGTCCACCTCAGCGTCGTGGGGCAGGTAATTCAGCACCGCCACGATGTTCCAGCGATCCATCTGCGCCTGGTTGATCTGCTGCGTGCCGTGGTACAGCCCGGAGGTGTCTCCCAGGCCGATGGTGTTGGCTGTCGCAAACAGGCGGAACGCGGGGTGAGGGCGAATGACGCGGCTCTGGTCCAGCAAGGTCAGGCGCCCCGCGCTTTCCAGCACGCGCTGGATCACGAACATCACATCGGGACGGCCCGCGTCGTATTCATCGAACACCAGCGCGACGTTGTTCTGGTAGGCCCAGGGCAGGATGCCATCCTTGAACTCGGTGACCTGCTTGCCCTCTTTCAACACGATGGCGTCCTTGCCCACCAGATCGATGCGCGAGACATGGCTGTCGAGGTTGACGCGCACACAGGGCCAGTTCAGCCGCGCCGCCACCTGCTCGATGTGGGTGGACTTGCCGGTGCCATGATAGCCCGTGACGATGACGCGGCGGTTGTGGGCAAAGCCCGCCAGAATCGCCAGTGTCGTGTCCTTGTCGAAGAGATAATCAGGGTCGAGTTCGGGTACGTAGGAGTCGGCCGTTTTAAAAGCCGGGCACTGCATGTCGGAATCGATGCCGAAAACCTGCCGGACGGAAACGCTCGTGTCTGGCGTGTGGAGGGGCGCGCTCATGATTTTTCTCTGCTCTCGTTCATCCGCTCGTAGCCGGGAAAGCAGGCCGCCCGCAAGCTGTCATGGGCAAAGGCTGCGCCGTTTGATGTAAAACGCAGGCGACACAATGCCGCTTACGCATGCCCCGCCGAGCGCAGCGTGCCGTAGGCTTTGAGGATTTCGCGCAACTTTTCCTCGCGCGAACGGTCGCCGCCATTGGCATCAGGGTGCAACTGCTTGACCCAGTGCTTGTACTTGGCCCGAATTGTCTCGGGCGTCGCGGTTTCATCCAGATGCAGGATGGCCAGCGCTTTGAGCGCCAGCTTGCCGTAGGTCGGGCGCGCCTCCTGCCCGGCCCCGCGCCGGGTTGCGCTGCGGCGGGCAGAAAACAGGCCGACGGACGCGAACTTGTCGCCGGCAGGTGCCGGTTCTCCAGCGTCGACTCCAGGCGCAGCGCCGTTGGCACCCAGCTTCCAGGTCGGACGATGACCGGTCAGCGCATCCTTCTGGTAGGCGCTGATGTCCTCATCGCCCATGCCGGCGAAGTAATTGTAGGATTTGTTGTATTCCGCCACATGCTTGAGGCACAGGAAGATGTAGTGCCCCTCGCGGTCGCGGCCTGCCGGCGCACGGTGAACGCCTTTTTCCTGGCAGCCCGGGTGCTGACACTGGCTGACCGGCGCAGGCGCATCCTTCTTCGCCTTGGCGCTGATGCGGATGCTGTCAAAGAAGCTTGATTTGGTTTCCATCGGTCAATCTTTGCGGGAGCGGGCCCTGATTTATGGGACGGGGCACAGGCCTCGACAAGGGGAACTGCCTTTATCATGGCAGCCAAGCCCTTCACAATCCTCTAAACTGCGGGCAGGGAGGAGACATGATGACGCGAGACTCTGCACACCCCGCACCGCAACTGACCGAAACCATCCGCGCCAAACTGGATGCCGCGCTCGCACCCAGCGTGCTGGAGGTGCTGGACGAAAGCCACCAGCACGCCGGCCATGGCGGTTGGCGCGAGGGGCAGACGACCCATGTGCGCATCCGCATCACCAGTGCTGCATTCGTGGGGGAAAGCCGGCTGGGCATGCACCGGCGGGTGAATGCACTGCTGGCAGATGAAATTGCGGCTGGGCTGCATGCGCTCGCCATCGAGGCCAAAGCGTGCTGAAAAAGCCGGTGTGAATCTGGCTGGCATGGGGTGGCGCTGACAGCGTCCCTGACAAATATCCCAATCTGTCATGATCTTGCCAAGCTGCCACATTGCGAAAGATTCTAAATTTCGATAAGTGCAAATGCAGATGAATTGGACAACCGGATACAGACATGGCTGATTTGATCAAACCTGTGGCGAATGATCCAGCGCGGCGGCCGCTTTCGCCGCATCTGCAGATTTATCGCCCCATGCTGACCATGATGATGTCGATTCTCCATCGCATCACCGGCGCGGCGCTTTATGCCGGCACACTGGTTCTGGCCTGGTGGCTGGTGGCAGCGGCCACGGGACCGGGCGCCTTTGCAATGGCGCAGGCGTTTCTGGGATCGTGGTTCGGCAAGCTGGTGCTCTTCGGTTATACATGGGCGCTGATGCACCACATGCTTGGCGGCATTCGCCATTTCATCTGGGATACAGGGCGCGGGTTCGGCGTCGAAGAGCGCGAGTGGCTGGCCAAGGCCTCGCTTGCGGGTTCTCTGCTGCTCACGGTCCTGATTTGGGCCGTCGGCCTGTCATTGCGCTGAACCTGGCGCTGAATCTGGCGCTGAACGAGGACATGTCATGTATTCCAAGACCACCATGCGCACCAACCTCGGCAAGGTCCGTGGCCTCGGCTCGGCCAAATCCGGCACGGATCATTTCTTTCGCCAGCGCATGACGGCGCTTGCCAATGTGCCACTGGCCATCGCTTTCATCATCATCATCGCCATGTTGGCGGGTGCTGACCACAAAACAATGGTCGCCACCGTGTCGCATCCCCTCATCGCCCTGCTGCTGCTATTGTTCGTGATGTCGGGGATCATTCACATGAAGCTCGGCATGCAGGTGATCATCGAGGATTATGTGCACAGCGAGGGCACCAAGATCGCACTGCTCATTGGCAATGTGTTTTTTGCAGTCGCCATCGGTGCCGCTTGCTCCTTCTCCATTCTCAAGATGGCCTTCACTGGCTGACGTCCTTCCGCTGGTCCTCTCCAATCGCTTCGGGAATTCTTTCATGGCCAAGGCAACAACCAAGAACGTGAACCGGGACAGCGGCACCTTCACACCGCCAAAAGGCGCGAAATACGCGGGTGCTGCTTACCCCATCACCGATCATGTCTACGACGTGGTGGTTGTGGGCGCGGGCGGCGCGGGTTTGCGTGCTGCCGTTGGCGCGGCGCAGGCGGGTTTGCGCACGGCTTGCATTTCCAAGGTTTTCCCCACGCGCTCGCACACGGTCGCCGCACAGGGCGGCATCTCGGCGTCACTGGGCAACATGGGGCCGGATGACTGGCGCTGGCACATGTACGACACAGTCAAGGGCTCTGACTGGCTCGGTGACCAGGACGCCATCGAATATCTCTGCAAGAATGCGCCTGCTGCCGTCTACGAACTGGAGCACTGGGGCGTGCCGTTTTCGCGCACCGAAGAAGGCAAGATCTATCAGCGCCCCTTCGGCGGCATGACAACCGACTACGGCAAGGGCACGGCGCAGCGGACGTGCGCGGCGGCGGACCGCACGGGCCATGCCATCCTGCACACGCTCTATGGCAATGCGCTGAAGCACCAGACCGAGTTCTTTATCGAATATTTCGCCATCGACCTGATCATGTCCGATGAAGGGCGTTGTTTGGGCGTGGTCTGCCTCAAGATGGATGACGGCACGATCCACCGTTTTCAGGCGCAGCAGACCATCCTCGCCACCGGCGGCTATGGCCGGGCGTATTTCTCCGCCACCTCCGCCACACCTGCACCGGAGATGGCAACGCCATGGTTCTGCGCGCGGGCCTGCCGCTGGAAGATATGGAATTCGTGCAGTTCCACCCCACCGGCATTTACGGCGCAGGCTGCCTGATCACCGAGGGCTCGCGCGGCGAAGGTGGTTATCTCACCAACTCCGAGGGTGAGCGCTTCATGGAGCGCTATGCGCCCTCCGCCAAGGATCTCGCCTCGCGCGATGTGGTGTCACGCGCCATGACCATGGAAATCCGCGACGGGCGCGGCGTGGGCAAGCAGAAGGACCACATTTATCTCCATCTCGACCATCTCGATCCGAAAATCCTGCACGAGCGCCTGCCGGGCATTTCCGAAAGTGCGCGTATTTTCGCGGGCGTGGACGTGACGCGCGAGCCGATCCCCGTGATCCCGACCGTGCATTACAACATGGGCGGCATTCCCACGAACTACCACGGCGAGGTGCTGACCAAGGTGGGCGGCAACGCGGATCACATCGTGCCGGGCCTCATGGCGATTGGCGAGGCGGCCTGCGTCTCGGTGCACGGGGCCAACCGGCTCGGCTCCAACTCGCTGATCGACCTCGTGGTGTTCGGCCGCGCGGCGGGCCTGCGCTGCGGCGAGCTGGTGGATGCGGGTGCCAAGCAGCAAGCGCTGCCCGACCACTCGGCTGATCTTGCGCTGACTCGCCTCGACAAGTTCCGCAACGCCAAGGGCGGCACCACCACGGCCAAGCTGCGCGCCGACATGCAGGGCATCATGCAGGCGGATTGCGCGGTGTACCGCACCGGCGAAAC
>JANMMT010000156.1:0-10265 GCA_031373545.1 Hyphomicrobiales bacterium | reverse complement strand
GTCCTCCACCTGAAACGCCATGTCCACGGGCGCATCCTTGATGTTGGCGGTGACGCGGCCCTGACCGATTCCCTCGGTGATGGACGAACCCTGCATCTTGAGTTCGCCCGTTGTGAACCAGGAAAACATGGCCGCGCCCATGGGGTCCGCACAGCCGATCTTGATGCCGGGTTTCAGCGCCTTGAGCGCCAGGCCCGTGCCTGCCAGCGTTCCGCCCGTGCCCACGGCGCAGATGAACCCATCCACGCCGCCCTCGGTCTGGCGAAAAATTTCTGGCCCGGTGGTCTCGATGTGCCCTTGTCGGTTGGCGGTGTTGTCGAACTGGTTGGCCCACATCGCGCCGTGGGATTCGGACTGCGCCAGCTTGTCAGCGATACGGGCAGATATCTTGATGTAGTTGTTGGGGTTCGCATAGGGCAGGGCCGGCACTTCGATGAGTTCTGCGCCCACCAGGCGCAGCATATCTTTCTTTTCCTGGCTCTGCGTCTCGGGGATCACGATCACCGTGCGATACCCCAGCGCATTGCCCACCAATGCCAGGCCGATACCGGTGTTGCCCGCCGTTCCCTCCACAATCACGCCGCCGGGCTGGAGCAATTTGCGGCGCTCTGCATCACGGATGATGGCAAGCGCGGCACGATCCTTCACGGACTGGCCGGGGTTCATGAACTCGGCTTTGCCGAGGATGGTGCAGCCCGTCAGCTCAGAGGCACGACGCAGTTTGATCAAAGGTGTGTTGCCAATTGACCCTATGACATCTGTATATTGTGGCATGGTGCCCCCTGTTTGGCGGGAATATGCCCCAACGGGCCTCGGCGGGTCAAAGGGATGCTGGCGCCGCTCCTGCATTTTCTGTGAACCTTAACGGAACCTGATGAAATTCCTTGGCTTTCGGCCAAAAGGCTAACGAAATCACAAGAGGTGATGCGGCATAACAGTGACTGTGAAGGAGAGTGCGACGGCATGTCTCCGATGGGATAATTTCATGTTGATGTTCACGCGCTTCAGGCAATTTTGCAGAAACGAATCGGGCAATATTGCCCTGCTGTTTGCTTTGGGAATTGGCCCCTTGCTCGTCGGTTCTGGCGTGGCGATCGATTACAGCCGGGCCTCGAACGCGCGCTCCGCCGTTTATGCAGCGGCAGATGCGGCGGCGATTGCGGGAGCGTCCACGCGCGGAACCGCAACCCAGCGCGAATCCGCCGCAAGGCAGGTCTTCAACTCCAACCTGGAAGCCTCTGGCATCACCACGCCGGTGACCGTGAATTTTCGCAACATCACCACCGGCCCCAACAACACCGGCTACCGCGTCGAGGCGTCGACGTCTGTCCGCTCGATCCTGGGATCGTTTACGGGCTCGTCCGAAAATGAGATCGCCACGAAATCGCAGGCAAATTCCGGCATGGATGATCCGACCGAGGTCGCGTTCGTGCTGGACACCACCGACTCGATGGAAGGGGATCGGATCGCCACGTTGAAATCCGCGACCACAAGCATGATGGATGAACTGATCCGCCGGGCCATTCGTCCGGACCTCGTGAAAGTGGGCGTGGTGCCGTTCAGCCAGTACGTCAATGTGGGCATGGCCAACCGCACGAAGCCTTGGATCGACGTGCGCCCCGATTATCAGACACCTGTTTCCACATCCTGCAACATGGAGCGCGAGCAGATTGGCGAAACAAACTGCCGGATGGTCGGCTTCGGTGCAGAACCCGCCACACCTGCCTGGCCCTGCATGCGCGATGGCCGCTCCCGCATGTGTGGCGGCAGTTCTGGCCGCGCTGCGCGAACCGAACGCGTCTGCGATCCATTGATGTCAAGTGCACCGCGCAATGTCTGCCGTTCGTCTGGCGGAGACTGGGTGCGCTGGGAAGGCTGTGTCGGCTCGCGCGCCTATCCGCTGGAAACACAGGATGCCCGCTACGACATCAAGATCCCCGGAGTGTTGGGCGTAACCTGCGGCACCCCCCTTGTTGATCTCACAACAGACCTTGCACGCGTGCGCTCCACCATCAGTGCTTTGGAAACCAACGGCGAGACCTATCTGCCTTCCGGCCTCATCTGGGGTTGGCGCATGCTGTCGGCTGGTGAACCGCTCTCGACCGCCGCTCCTGCCACGACAGGCGTGCGCAAGTTCATGGTATTCGTGACCGATGGACGCAACACCAAGTCGCCGAACTATCCCACGCACGAAGACAATGATTCAGTCATGGCAGACCGGCTGACACGCGAAACCTGCCTCAATATTTCGCGTGATTCGGCCAACAAGATTCGCATCTTCACGATTGCCTTCGAGGTGGATGGGCTTGAATCCAAAACCATCCTGCAGGAATGCGCGAGCCGCACCGGAGGGCAGTTCTTCGATGCGACCAATGCTGCTGGGCTGCGCGAAAGCCTGACGAAGGTGCTCGAAGCAATCGCGACCGTTCGCCTGACTCAATAACGGTTTCTGATCACAGAGTTGCAACGATTCCCGCGCAGGCAACCAACGCGGCCTCTCCCTTGGGGGAGAGGCTGTAGATGCCCCTCTCGACGCGCACAAACCAGCCGTACACATCCGCTTGCAGGATCGCCGGAGCCTTCGCTGCGTGCGCCTCCTTGCGGATCACCGCCGGCTTGGAGGGGCCATTGTGCGCGATGAACACGGCGCAGCGCAGCGCCTGCTGGCGATAGGCCGTCATGCGCGGGGCGCGGGCGCTGCCGCCCGGCGTCGTGTCGCCGATCCGGTGCGCGAATTCCTTGAGCAGCATGGTCCTGCGGCTGGCGATCTGGCGCGGCTTGTAGGGGGCGGGATCGCACAGGGCTTCCACATGATCATCCGTCACGATGAGCACACCGAGTCCGAGCCTTTTGCAGAGCTTGAGCATGTCGGCGTACATCCGCCGCTTGGGCGGGATGATCGCAATGTACACCGCATCGGTCACCACTTGCCTGTCGGTCGCTTGCAGCAGCAATTGCAGGCTGAACGCCTTCTTCAACTCGACGATCAGCGGCGGTTCGTCGCCGCGCACGGCCACCACATCGCATTCCCTGATCTCGCCCTTCACGGCATAGCCCTGCGCCTCCAGGAAGCGTTTGACCGGCAGGTAGAGATCGGTTTCCCGCACGCTGTTCAGACCAGACGCACGCGCACGCGGCGATTGAGCTTGCCCTTCTTCTCGATCTGCATGACCTCGATGCGACCGATCTCGGCAGTATCAGCCACGTGCGTGCCGCCGCAAGGTTGCAGGTCTATCCCCGCGATCTCCACCAGCCTGACGCGCCCGGCGCCGCGGGGCGGTTGCACGGACATCGTCTTCACAAGTCCGGGGTTGGCATCGAGTTCCGCATCGGTGATCCAGCGGTCGGTCACCTGCGCAGGCCGGGCCAGAAGGGCATCAAGCCTCGCCTGCACCTCCTCCTTTTCGATCAGGTCGGGAATGTCGAAATCGAGCCGCCCTTCGCCATCTCCGACAGAACCACCGGTGACCGGGTAGGGCAGCGCGACGGAGAGCATGTGCAGGCCGGTGTGCATGCGCATGCGCAGGAGCCGCAGTGGCCAGTCAAGCGTGAGTGTGACCTGCTCTCCAAGGGCGGGCAACTCTGCGCTCTGGGCCGGCACATGCGCGACAGCCGTTTTTCCCGCATCGCTCCAGAGCGTGGTGCCGATGAGGATCTCGCTGCCGTCGGCGCGCAGGAGCACACCGCGATCGCCGGGCTGCCCGCCGCCGGTCGGATAGAAGACGGTGCGATCCGTCACGACGGCGCCCGCATCCGTCAGGCCGACAACCCTGGCCTGCGCCGTATGGGCATACCAATCGTCCCGGAACAGCAGGTGTGTCGTCATTGCGCAGGGAATCTCCGCAGCCCTTGGCCGTTTGACTTGCATGGCCTGCACCTTGCGCGCGGTCAACGTCACGCTCATTTACACGCAGAAGGACTTATGTGGCTTTCGGCTCTTCAAAACTCTGTTTAATCATTTAAACTCTTCGAATCCGCAGGTGATCCATAGGGACAGCCACCCCGTAACTCTAACAATCGCAACACTCAAAAGCTTTGCAGGACACTGCTGACGTGAACTTCGTCTCGATCTCTCATGGCCAATCCGGTGCCTTGGACGCGTTGATGGGGTCCTATGCCGCCGGCAGCCTCAGCCGCCCGCTCCATGCGCTCGTGGCCTCGCATCTCATGCTGAAGGCCGACAACCGCAGCTATGTCGAGGCGCTGGAACAGCTCGCGGCCTCGGCGATGGCCGACCAGCCTGCTGGAAAAATTCAGACGCGGGACCAGCGACTGGCCGCCATATTTGCCGAAGGCTCGCACATCGATGAGCCGGCCGCGCCCGGCTCCTTGCCTGCGCCCGCGTTTGTGCCGGCTCCCTTGGCGGATTATCTCGGGCGTGGCTTTGACGACCTGTCCTGGAAGACGGTCATTCCCGGACTGCGCGAGGTTAAGGTGGAAGATCGGCCCGGCTGTGAAGCCTCCCTCTTTTGGATCAAGGCGGGCCGCGCCATGCCCCGGCATACCCATGCAGGCATGGAAGCGACGCTGGTGCTCAAGGGCTCCTTCATCGACACTTCGGGGCACTACAGCCGTGGTGATATTTCTGTCGTGGACAGCGACGTGGACCACAAACCTGTGGCCGGCATGGATGAAGATTGCGTCTGCTTTGCCGTGAGCGAAGGTCCGGTGAAACTGACGGGACCGATTGCCAAGCTGTTCCAGCGCTTGATCCGCAACTGATCAGCCTCAAATCCAGGAGTGTGACCATGGCCGAGCGCCCCCGCCGTGTCCGCCCGCAGGACGGCGTCGTCTGGCTGACGGGCGCCAGTTCGGGTATCGGGCGCGATGTCTGTCTTGAGCTCGCCCGCAGGGGCTGGACGGTGGTAGCCAGTGCCCGCCGTTTGCCTGAGCTGGAAGCCTTGAGCCGCGAGGCCGATGGCACGGCCGGGCGCATCGTGGCACATGCGGTGGACGTGACGGATGCGGCCGCTATGGCGCAAGCTGTCGAGACAATCGAGGCTGCGCACGGCCCGATCGCACAGGCCTTCTTCAATGCCGGCGTTGCCCCCTACATCTCGGCCCCTGATATCGACATTGAGAAGGTCAAATTCGCGTTTGATGTCAATGTGATGGGCGTGGTGCACGGCCTTTCGGCGCTGATGCCGCGCATGGCCCAGCGGGGCTTCGGCCAGATTGCTGTCAACGCCTCCATCGCAGGATATGGCGGCCTGCCGCGCGCGGCGGCATACGGAGCCACCAAGGCGGCCATGATCCACATGTGCGAGGCCTTGCGGTTTGATTGTGAGGCGCTTGGCCTTGTGATGCAGGTGGTCAATCCAGGCTTTGTCGAGACGCCGCTCACGGCCAAGAATGATTTTCCGATGCCCTTCATCATAAAGGGGGATGCAGCGGCGCGGCGGGTCGTGGATGGCTTCGCGCGCGGCGGTTTCGAGATCACCTTCCCGCGCCGCTTCGCCTACATTCTCAAGGCGATCAACCTCCTGCCCTATCCCTTGTATTTTTGGCTCGTCGGCAAGACGACCGGTGCGGCCAACCCGAAGTAAGCAGGCGTGTTGCACTGCCGTGCGAATAGCGCCACATCTGCGGCAGTACAGGAGCTTGCCGATCCGTGACAGCACCCCCGCCCTTGCAAACCGAACCTGCCCTGCCGCCTTCCGCAACGCCGCGCCGGACAGTCGCATGGCAGCGGCTTCGCACGTATTTTCTCACGGGCGTGGTCATCACGGGGCCGGTGGCCATCACGATCTACCTCACGTGGTGGGTGATCACGTTGGTGGACGGCTGGGTCAAGCCCATCATCCCGCGCATTTACCTGCCCGAGACCTATCTGCCTTTCGCCATTCCAGGCTTCGGGCTCGTGGTGGCCTTCGTGCTGCTGACGATGCTGGGATTCCTCACCGCCAATCTGGTGGGGCGTACCTTGCTGCAATCCAGCGAGCGTCTGCTCAACCGCATGCCGGTCGTGCGCGGGCTCTACAAGAGCACCAAGCAGATTTTCGAGACGGTGTTTTCGCAAAGCGGCACCACCTTCAAGCGGGTCGGGCTGGTGGAATATCCGACGCGCGGCATGTGGTCGATCGTGCTGATTTCCGCCGAACCCAGGGGCGATCTGGCGGCGAGCCTGCCCGGCACGCAGGAGCACATCGGCGTGTTTCTGCCATGTGCACCCAACCCGACGACGGGTTTCTTCTTCTATCTGCCGAAAAAAGACGTCATCGAGATTGCGATGATGCCCGATGAGGCGGCCAAGCTCGTGATGTCAGCGGGGCTGATCCAGCCCGAGGAGACCCAGAAGCAGCTGGCGGCGCTGGCGGACGCCGTCAGGTCTTGACCCGGTCGCTCGTGCGCCGATAGGCCAAGGGGCGGTCCGTGCGCCAATGGCCATGCTGCACGGCGGCAAAAGCGATGCACGTCGAGGCCGTCGCGGTCAGAAACCAGGTCTGCGAGGTGCCAAGGCCCGTCACCGCCAGCGTGCAGACAAAGGCAAAGCATCCCAGCGCGAAGGGCGCGATCGGGCGCTCCATCTGCGTAATGGCTCTGGCCACAAGGCCAAGCCCGGCCGCAGTCGCGAGGGCGCCGATGACGCCCAGCTCATACCAGACCTCGAACATCAGGCTTTTGGGCGCACTGGGGTCGAGCCCGTTCTGAAGCCGGTTGCGCAGGGCCGTTTCGATGCCATGCCCCGTGATCAAACGGGACGGGTCCGCGATGATGATGTCCGACCAGATCTGCATGGTCCGCCCGAAGGCTGTCTCCTGCGGGGTCAGTAGCGAGAGCAAGAGCGCCACGAGCGGCGCACAGACGATCAGGAGCACGATGGCGACGATAAAGGTCAGTGCGGTGCCGCGCAGGTTGTTGATGGCCCCGCCCAGCACCACGGCGCCCGCCAGAAGTGCGGGCAGGATCAGCGGCCCCTGCAACACCAGCGCCAAAGCTCCCACAACGCCGGCGATCAGCATGGCGGGCAGGCTGCGGCGCTTCATGGACAACCAGGTGATCGCAGGCCACGCCAGCAGGCTGATGAGCACGGCCGCACGCTCCAGCGTGGCGATATCATCAGCATCCGTGCCAATCACGGCCCGGGCGATGGCAGCGAGCGCCGCTGCGCCCGAACCGATGGAAAGGAGGTAAAGATTGGAACCACGCATGCGCTCCGGCAGCACGGAAATGGCGCCCACGGCCAGCACAGCGGAACCTGCAAGGCGGGCGAGGCGCTCGGCGCCAGCGGCTGGATAAGGTGTCCACAGCAGCGACAACGCGGCCCAGATCAGGATCACCACCGCCGCAAGTCCCGGCAGGCTGAGGGCAGCCTCTTTCAGCTTTTCCCGGGGCTGCGGCGGGGGTTGCATGAGGAGGGCGGAGAAAATCAGCACCACGGCGCCGATGGGTGCGAGTGCCACGAGCGCACGCCGCGAGATCACCGAAGCGAGGGGGACCACGATGAACAGAATGCCAAACCCGATGCGAAACAGGAGCATTGCCGCCTGCTCGGCGGGATCAAGGGCAGGGCGACTTGTGCTCAGGCTCATGGAGGCGGGGGTCACTGGGTTGTGGGCTTTAACGCAGAGCATCCCCGGCGAAAATCCGGGGATGCCAATGAAAAGGGCTGATTCAGGGTCCCGTCAAAGTGGCGGAATACGCAGCACCTGTCCGGGATAGATTTTGTCGGGATGCGACAGCATGGGCCGGTTGGCTTCGAAAATCTTGTTGTACTCGCCGCCCTTGCCCTTGCCGTAATTGGCTTCGGAAATCTTCCAGAGCGTATCGCCCTTGACCACCGTGTACATATTTGAGGCCGGGGCCGAGTCATTCACCGCAAGCTTGTTTTCGATGGAGGAGACGCCCATGGTGTTGCCCATGGCCAGAATGATCTTCTCGGCCGCTTCCATGGACATGGCGCTGCCGGAGAGAACGATCTTGTCGCCGTCCACCTGCACATCGACGCCCGAGACATCGAGCCCGTGCTTTTCAGCTTCCTTCTTCAATTCCTCGGCCGGGGCCGCCTGCGCTTCGCTGGCGCCGAAAATCTTGGCCCCGACTTTCTTGGCAAATGAAAACAGTCCCATGGGTCTTCTCCTTTGGCGCTTGTCTGCACCTGTTGTTATATCAGCTTGTCATGCCTTCGAGGCTGCTGGCAAGCGCGCCAGTACCGAAAGCAAGGCCCGGTCAGCCAGCACGACGGCGCGCTCGCGACCCTTGAGCCAGGCCGTGGCCTCGCTCACGCTTTCCGCTTCGCCCAGTTTGGCTTCTGCCAGCGCCCGCTCGGCGGAAAACTGCCCGCGCTCGCGTTTGTCGGCCTTGGGCAGCATGGCAATATGCCGTTCGCGCATCGTAGGATCGGCGTGGAGCAGATCGATGGCGTCGCAATCGTCCAGCCCGCGCGCGGCATAATCTTCGCTGATGGCATTGGCGTGCGTGGCAATGGGCGGTGGCGTGGTTTCTTCCGGCGTCACCAGCAACCCGCGCGCCTTCAGCCACAGGCCGATGGATTTCTGCCCGCTGGCCCAGGACATCTGGATCGCCAGAACGAGGCCCAGAATTGTGGGCGACATCCAGGCGAACAGAGATGTGGCGATCAGAAAGGCCGATATGCCGGCGATCACGCCCAGCGCCACATGGGATCGGTGCTGGCGCACGATGTCCCGCAAGGGGATCGAGCCGTCGTCGCGCCGCTGCGGCTTCCAGCCCGTGTCGCGTCCCGCCAGAATTTGGAACACGGCGGTGGATTGGATCAGCATCATCACAGGGGCCAGCAGCGCCGACATGATGATCTCGACAAGGAAGGAAAGGACCACGCGAATCCCGCCCCCACAGGCGCGCCGCAGCGGGCCATCCAGAAGCGTCAGAATCAGGCCGAAGAATTTGGGCGCGAGCAAAATCCCCATGGTCACGGCAAACAGCCAGAGCGAGCGCTCCGCATCGAAGCGCGGCCAAGCGGGGAACAGCGAGAATTCGCTGGAAAAATACTCAGGCCTGATGAATTTCGACTGCAGGACGATGGTAATGCCGACCAGCAGCTGAAACAGCCACAGAGGCGAGGCCAGATATGACGCGATGCCGGTGGCGAAATGCTGCCGCGTCGCCCAGTGAAAGCCCTTCGCGCCGATGACGCGCATGTGTTGCAGATTGCCCTGACACCAGCGCCGGTCCCGCGCGGAAAGGTCGATCAGCGACGGCGGGCTCTCCTCATACGAACCCACAAGGCCCGGCACCATGTAGACCGCATAACCCGCACGGCGGATGAGCGCGGCTTCGACGAAATCATGGCTCATGATGTGGCCGCCAAACGGCGGACGGCCCTTCAAATCCGGCATGGCGCAGCAATCGGCGAAGGCCTTGGTGCGGATGATGGCGTTGTGGCCCCAGTAGTTGCCGTCGCGCCCGCTCCACATCCGCAGGCCTTCCGCGATCACAGGGCCGTAAATGCGCGCGGCGAACTGCTGCAACCGCGCAAACAGCGTGTTGCGGTTGATGATCAGTGGCAGCGTCTGGATGATGCCCGCGTCGATGTCGTCTTCCATCAGCTTGGCGAGGCCCACCACGGTGTCCCCCGTCATCAGGCTGTCGGCGTCCAGCACCACCATGTGCGGGTACGCCCCACCCCAGCGCGAGACAAAATCGGCGATGTTGCCGGCCTTGCGCGCAGTGTTTTTCAGCCGGTGGCGATAATAGACGCCGATGTCATCGGGCAGATCGGCTCTGAGCGCCAGCAGGGAACGCTCCTCCGATATCCACATGTCGGGATCTGTGGTGTCCGAGAGAAAAATGAAATCGAAATGCTGGATGAAGCCCGTCCGGCGCACATCCTCGATGATCGCGCGCATTGCCCCGAAGACGCGGCTGGGCGCCTCGTTGTAGATGGGCATGACCACGGCCGTGCGCGTGGTGAGCGCACCGGGTGCCGGCATGACGGAGGGGTATTTGCGCACGAGCAGCGAGATGAACCCCAGCACGGCCGAGGAGAAGGCCAGCGCAATCCAGGAGAAGTTGAGCAGGAACAGCACCAGAAGCGCCCATTCCAGCACCGTGATGCCGCCAACCTGCACGACCTTGTAGATCTCGATGGCCCCGTAGGCCGTGACCGCAAGTCCGCCGCCGAACACCACGAAGCGCGAAACCCACGGAAACTCGGCGCGGTCCGGGTCCTGCCATTGGTAACGGTCCTTCTTCGACCAGCGCTCGAAAGATTGCACCGGCATCGCCAGAGGATGCTCGGGTGGCATGGCGGGGCGGGAGAGCGCCCGTGCCAGCATGGAGGCTTG
>JANMMT010000208.1:0-5540 GCA_031373545.1 Hyphomicrobiales bacterium | reverse complement strand
GCTGCACTGATCAATGGCGTCCTTGATCTTCTTTTCAAAACCGTCTCCGGGACGGAGTTCGGGATCCCACCACACCTTGCACCGGTGGTCACGTTCGAGAATCTTGAACTGCTCACGAAGCTTCGTGGCGCAGTCAAGATTGTCGCGCGCGTAGCTGATGAAGATGATGGGTGGTTTCACTGGTGGGGCGGCTAGAGCTTGCGAGAGAGTTCCTCTACCCACTCGACGATTTGATCGGCGTTCCAGCCTATGATCTCCGGGGCATCCCGGACGAGCCGTTCAGCCGCATGGGTGTCACCGAGGGCTTTGTCGAACTCTGTGAACTGGAGGGGAGGTAACGCGGTGAGGGCGCTCTCGATGGCGTCACGGAGCTGTGCCATTGGAGTTCCGGGCTGGGTGGCTTTGTTGCTGGCCATCACTTGCTCGATGACTTCGAGCAGGAGGCGTTCTTGTTCTTGGGTGTCCATGATGAGGTCAGGTGGTTAGAGTTAATCGATGGTTTCGGTGCGAAGGCGCGCGGCCATTTGGGTGTAGATCTCGCGTTCAAGTTCCAAAATTTGCTGTTCGAGGCTGGCGATTTGCGCGGCCTTGGCGGTGGCATCGTCGGCCATTTTCTTTAGCTTCTTGTCCTTTGAGCCTTCACCTTTCGTGGCGAACTCAGTGAGAGCGCTGATGCGGGTTTCAATGGCGGCGACGAGCATGTCACCACCAGGAATGACCACTTCGCCAGGGCTGTGTTGACGGTTCAAGCGGTAAACTTCGGTGATGTCATCGCGGGTGACGGTCGCATCCTTCACCCAGTCAGGCACGGAGCCAGAAGCAAGCCAGAGGTCCATCATGTCGAGCAACTGATTGGCGTTCTCGCGGCCTTTTTTGATATCGGCCTTGTGTTTGTCCAGCAGGGCGATTAAGCGCCGTGATTGGACGCCGGAGCGCATTGCTTTCTCGAGGGTGGCGATGGAGTCCAGGACCTTTGAGCCGCTCTCGAAGCAGAGCTTCACGGTGCCCTGGAGTACATGCAGAATGGGATCGCTGTTGCCTTTCTCCAACTCCAGGGGCAAGCTCGCGATGTGCTCGCACTGGGTGTCGATGAACTTGCGCAGGGTCTTGTTCTTTTGACGGCGTTCGGGGGCGCGGCGGATCTCGCGGCGCAGCTCCTGGCAGGTGCCGAGGATGACTGATGCGCGTCGGAACGTGCGGGTAAAGACCTCGCCAAGTTCTTCTTCCGCCCCGTCAACTTCATCGCCAAGGCGGAGGAAAATGTCACCGCCGATCTTCTCCACGTCCTCACTCATCAACGCATCACAAAGCTTTTCACCGAGTTGTGCGAGCAACAGAAAGCGCCGCACTTCAGTGTCGTCCTCCACGTCTTCGAGGCCCTCGCGCAGGAGCGTGAAGGCTTTGCGAGCGCGATCACCCTGGCGGGTCTCGATGGCGCTTAATCCGAAGTGCAGGAACAGGGGGGCGAGCTGGGTGTTGTCTGACTCACTCTGATGATGGGCCATGGCGCGGGAGAATGCATCGAAGGCGGCGGTCTTCTGATTGGCCTTCATGAGCACCACACCAGCGTTGAAGTTGGCAGCGGCACCGTAGCGTTCGACGTCGTGTTCGAGCACGGTCTTGGAACGCGCCTTCTCCAGAGCTTTCGCGGCGTCCTGATACTGCTCGCGGCGGAAGAAGGTGTAGCCGAGCAGCAGCGCGGCATCGTCATGCAGCCAGCCGGGAAAGTTGCCGCCGAGCAGGCGCTCGGCCATCTCCTTCGCGTCGTCACTTTGACCCGCCTGGAACCGCGCCAAAAGCAGGAGCATGGCAATGGGCAGAGGCATCGCTCCGGCGGTAAAGCCACTCCATTGAAGAGTGTCCGCAAGCCTGATGATTTCCGCCCAGCGACGGTTCTTGAGCAGTTCGATCAACTGGCGGGTCTGGCGCGCATCGTTGATGTGGCTGGCGAGTTTTTTTGCGGCCTCGGCCAAGGTTTCTGGCAGGCCTGCGGACTGTTGCTTGAGTTCGTCCGCGAGCTGATCCGGTGGCTGGCCGGCGACGCAGCGTGCGAGAATATCTGCCACCACCAACACCTTGGGTTGCTGCCCACCGAACACGACGCTGGCCTCGTCGCGATAAATATCGGCGGCATCCCGATGCCGGGAAGTGCGGAGGCTGGTCCAGAAATCTGCCACCACGCGTTGGCGGGTATCAAGGCGAGAGAGCACGTCACCGACATAGCGCGCGCCTTTGGTCAAGTTGAGCGCCTGATTGGCGGCGGCGAGGTTCACCAGGATGGAGTCGTCCACGGCGGCATCGACGGAGAGGTGACTCAGGAGCCCGGTGATCAGATCGGCGTAGGGCTTGGCGTGCGGGGAGGCGCGCAGGCGCTCGGATTCATCAAGCAGCGAGCGGCGGGTGCTCGGCCAGCGTGCGCGAAGATTGTCCTCAACGCTGGCAGTGACGGAGGCGGAACACGCTGCACCAGGTGATCAGTTGCGCATCTGCGTCTCTGCTGCCGAAAGCAGGCTTTGCGGGTGGCGTGATCCTGGCGAGCGCCTCTACGGAGTTGATCACGGATTGATGCTGATGCTGGGCCGCGCTGACGACGATGGAGAGAACCGAGCAGACAAAGGACTGCTGGGGTTGCGAGCCTTCCCTTGCCGCCGTGCGCAGCCACTGGGTAGCGAGAGTATGCTGGCGCGATTTCACCAACCAAAGAACGAAGCTGATGAACATTGGCAGCGCACTTTGATCACCCGCCTGCCAGCCGAGGTGGCGGAGCGCCTCGATGACGCCCGCTTCGTCTGCAGCCTCCAGGGCCTGCAAAGTAGAGGCGGCGGCGATGGCTTGCTGGTGGGCGAGGGCTTGGCGGATAAGCGGATGGGAACTCTCGGCATTGGCTTGCACCAAGGTTTGGAAGGCCCTAGGATCGCCAGTCTGCCAGGCGTTGAGCATGGTGATGACGACGACCAAAGTTTGGTCCGGGTCTGCGGCGGAGGCAGCCAGCATGACGCGGACTTTTTCGCCGCCGCTGCCACGTCTCAGGGTGATAAGCGCTGCGGCGAGCGAGGCACGCGCGCTGGCACGGGAATCAAAAGCTGCGAGCGGAGCGAGTGGTGGCAAGGGCGAGTCATCGGGCGCGGCTAAGCACATGTCCCGCAGCCGTCCTAGAGTCTGCGCCGTCTGAACCTGTGCGATGGCTTGCCCGATCAATCCGTCCGGGTCATTCCGCGCGGCCAGCGCGGTGAGTTCCGGCAAGGGATCGAAGGATCGGTCTGACTGCCAGATGGTCATGATGACCAGCGCCCTGAGCCGGGGTGGAATGGCGTCGCCAAGATCCGCGAGGACGGTTTCGTGCATCTCGCGCAGTCGAGGAATGTCACGCCGCTCGACCAGCGCCAGGGTTTCATCGATGGCGCGGGACTTGGTGATCAACTCGCCCTCAATGGCGCGGAGTCGGGCGGAAGGTTGACCGTGAGTTGCCGCGCTGATAGCAGCGGAGAAGCGTGTCAGTTGCTCCGGGCTGGGGGAGGATTCACGGCCCGCCCAGTCCATCAGGCCCTGGATCAGATCGCGGCGGCAAAGGATGTCCTGCGAGCCATGGTCCATGCGGCCAAGCATGGTGGCGGCGCGCTGGCGCAGGTCATTCCACAAGGCACGGCCTTCAACGGCGGTTTTGGTTTGACCCGCTACGGCGGAGGCGATCAGCGCGAGCGTGCCGAGATGGGCGGCCTGCGCGGTGGCATCGGTGGGCTTTGTCTCGCGAGTGGCGAGGGCTTGGAAGGCCTCGCGCGAGCCAGTGCTATCACCTTCGTGCCAACGTGCGATGGCCTCGCCGAGCTTCAGCGCTTGCACGAGGAAGACAGGCTCCGTGATGTCCGCGCTCTGCCGCTCAAACCAATCGGCTGCGGCTGCGGGCGAGCCAGCGTGAAGCGCGGCCAGGCCCCACTCAATGATGGCGGTGCCGCGCAGGGTGGGATGATCGAATTGCTCAAGGGCATCGAGATCGTGGAAGCCATCGTCAAACCGGCCCTCATTCACCGAGCGCCGCCCGTGCCCATAGGCGCAGGCGGCCATGGCGCGGCGTTGGTCCTCGACGGGGAGCGCTTGCCAGACGGCCTCCTCATAAAGCACGCGCTCGTATTGACGGCTGGTGATGGCCGCCCAGACACGCAGTCTGGCGTAAACCGGGAACAGGGCCAGGGGCACTTCATCGGACTCTGGCAGGAGCAGGAGAGTCTCCAAGGCGCGGGCCTCGTCAGCATCGGCGTGGCAGGCGGAGAGCACCGCTTGAGCGAGGCGCTTGAGGGTGTGAAACGTGGCGTTTTTGCCGTTGGGTTGTTTTCCCTGCACGCTGGGTTTGGGGCGTGCCGTGGGGGCAGAGCTGAGGGCTACGCTGAGTTCGCTCGCCAGCGTCTCGGCAGCGGTGGCTTCACGAATGAATTCTGCGGCTTGAATAATGGGTGAGCCCATTTCTTCTCCGGCGCTCGAGGCGGCGAGCACTTTCAAGCCCCGCATATCGTGCTGAGTGTGCCAGAGGATCAGAGCATGGATGGCGCGGATTCGCTTGGGAACACTGAATCCGGACGGGCCAAGTTTCGCCTCAAAAAGCTCGATGGCACCTGCCCAGTCGCCCGAGCGCACACGCTCTGAGAAGGTAACGATGTGGCGATTCAACAACCACTGGCTGACGGGGTTCATGTTTGGTTGGTCTTGGAGTTGGGAGGCATCCAGGCGCGGGCCTTGGCGAGGAATTCGTTGGCTTTCGTGGCGTTGCCCAGGTGCTCCCACGCGACCGCTACGCCAGCGGCCATGCCGGGCTTATCACGGTTGTGGCTTAGCCATTCGGTAATGATCTCACCGGAGAGTTTTTGGGCGATGCTACGGCAGTAATCAATGAGCGGTTGATGGAACCGCTGCAAGCTGAGCAATGAAGTGATGGTGAGCCACGCAAGCAGGGGTTTCTGGGCGTTCATGCAAGCCTCGGCGCGGAACCGGAAGATGCCGGTCGGAGCCCGCATTCCCTCAAGGTTTCTGGTGGCGGTAATGACCGCTTCTGGCGTGGCCATCTTCGCGAGGATGCTCACCCATTCCTGCTCCACTGTGTCCGGTGCGCCGTTGATCGCATACATCCGTGCGTATGCGGCGGCGGCTTCCTGGAGATGTTCCGGGTCCGCTGTATGCCGTGCATGGGCGCGTGCCTCCCGCAGGGCTACGGCGGGCCTGGCGTGGGTGTAGCAGCCAGCGCCGCGCAGCTCGATCAAGGCCTTCGCGGGATCAGGCGGTTGGGCTGTAAGCAAGGCATCGGCCCGCGCAAGCAGGACGAGCGTGGGATCGATTGGGAAGACACCATCGGCTACAGTTTGCTCTAAATCAGCGGCCCGCGCCGTGGCGAGTTCACTCTCAGGAAGTGGGGCCAACGTGGCGATGGTCGAGTCTGGTGCGGTGTCTTGGGCCAGCTTCCGAAAGGCCGCGGCGGCGTCGCGCAGATCGAGCCGCGCAGAGGGAGTGAGCGTGGCGAGTTGCCGAGCGAGACGGTGGAATTCCTCCAAGCC
>JANMMT010000151.1:0-1757 GCA_031373545.1 Hyphomicrobiales bacterium | reverse complement strand
CGGTACCGATCCGAAGAGCGGGCTCGAGGTCGCGAAGAAGTCGGGACGGTTTGGGCCCTATGTCCAGCTCGGCGACGGCAAGGAGGCGAAGCGGTCGTCGATCCCGAAAGATGCGGGCGAACTCGACCTCGAACTCGCGCTCAAACTGCTGAGCCTGCCGCGCGAGGTCGGCACGCATCCGGAAACCGGCGAGAAGATCACGGCGAGCATCGGGCGTTACGGCCCTTACCTCGCGCATAATGGGAAGTATGCGCGGCTGACCTCGACAGCGGAGGTGTTCGAGACCGGCATGAACACCGCCGTCGTCAAGCTGGCGGAGGCGCTGGCCAATGGCGGGCGTCCGGCGCGCGGCGCGGCGGCCGCCCCGTTGAAGATATTGGGAAAGCACCCGCGCACCGAGGCCGAGATCAAACTGATGGCGGGGCGCTATGGCCCGTACGTCACCGACGGCACGACCAATGCGACCGTGCCGAAATCGGTCGAGCCCGAGGCGCTGACGCTCAAGGAAGCGGCCCAGCTGATCGACACGCGTGCGGCGGCGGCTCCGGCGAAGAAGGGACGAAAAGCACCGGTAAAGAAAAAGGCGGCACCGAAGAAGAAGGCTTGAGCCCCGCCGTTGCGAGCACAGCGAAGCAACCCACCTCGCCGCGATAGCGATGGATTGCTTCGCTGCGCTCGCAATGACGGGGCTGGCTATCCCTCGACCACCTCGACGTCGTCGCCGTAGCGATAGCCAGCAAGCCGCGCCGCGACGGTCAGCCTTGCGATAATCTGCGCGCGCGAAACATTGGTATCGACGAACCAGCCCGGTGTCAGCGCATGCGCATGCTCGGCAGCGAGGTGCGGGGCCGAAACGAATAAAGCTTCCGCTGACGTCGCGACCCAACGCCGTGCGGTACTGCCTTCATTTGCGAGAAGGTTGAGCAGCGATGCCCGGTGGCGAACCAGTCCGGTAAGCGCGATCAGATAAGCGTCGCGGAGGTTCATGGCCGGACGTGCCTCGCCGAACAGCTTTACGGTGACGCGTCCGCGCCGCCGTGGCGCGCCACGCGCCAGCGTCGCCGCGCGCACAACCCGCCCGCGCCGGTCGCCGCGCTCGGCCAGCGCGCGCCGGATGATCGCATCGTGCGTCTCCGCGAAATTCATCCGCTGCGCCTCGATCGCCTTGTAAGTCGCAAGCGTAATCGCGACGCTCGTTTGTCCCGACATGGTCCCACTCCCGTCGTATTGCCCCGACCTGAACTTATAAGCAGGCAGTTCTTGTAAGATGGTTAATGGCCGCAGGTCCGGCAGACTGGGTCTTTGGGCACGCGGATCGTGCGCATCGACGGGGTTAGTCCGTCGAACAGGTGCAGTTTGCCCGATGCGCTGTCACCGAGCCCTGTGATCGCACGGACGACTTCGAGTGCGGCGAAGCTGCCGAGCAGCCCTGTCATCGCACCCAGCACGCCGTCCTCGGCACAGGTGTCGCAGTCGTCGGCATCGAACGCGTCGCCGACGAAACAGCGATAGCAGGGCCGCTCCAGCTCCCAGCCGCGCCACGTCGCGATTTGCCCCGAGAATTGCCCGATCGCTGCCGACACGAGCGGGATGCGCAGCGCGTGCGCCGCATCGGCGACCGCAAGACGAGTGGCGAAGGTGTCGGTACCGTCGACAACGATATCGTGCCCGCCGAGTAGCGTTGTCGCTGTGGCCGCCGACAGACGTTCGACATGCGGTACGACCGATACGAACGGGTTGAGGTCGAACAACCGCCG
>JANMMT010000131.1:0-7209 GCA_031373545.1 Hyphomicrobiales bacterium | reverse complement strand
CAAAGCACATGCGCATGAAATTCGAGCTGAAATCCAGCGCATTCTGAGGGTAAACAAAGGGCTGGCCGATGTGGTACTTGTAGGCCATGGCCGCCAGCGTCGGAATCTTGGCGATCATGCGGATCGACGCCACCATGCGCTGATGCGGATCGGAAATGTCGGTCGAGTCGTGGTAGAACGCCGACAGAGCGCCAACAGAGCCCACCATCACGGCCATGGGATGCGCATCACGGCGGAAGCCCTGGAAGAAACGCGCCATCTGCTCGTGCACCATCGTGTGGCGTGTCACGCGGTAATCGAAATCCGACTTCTGCGCTGCCGTCGGGAGTTCACCGTACAGCAGGAGGTAGCATGTCTCGAGAAAGTCTCCATGCTCGGCCAGTTGCTCGATGGGATAGCCCCGATAAAGCAGCACGCCTTCGTCGCCGTCGATGTAGGTGATCTTCGATTCGCAGGCCGCCGTGGAGGTAAAGCCGGGATCGTAGGTGAACATGCCCGTCTGGGCATAGAGCTTGCCGATATCAACCACTTGCGGCCCGATCGTGCCCGGCTTGACCGGCATGTCGATGACCTTGTCATCCACCTTGAAGGTGCTGGTGTGAACTGTCATGGCAGGCTCCTTCTACCGAACGGGCATCCCCCAAGTAACGTTCCGGGTCCACCACAATTCCATATTGCATTGCGGTATGCGCCAAGCTTCAAGCCCGCGCAAGAGGGGGGAAGTCAGGATGGCTCAGCCATCTGTCGCATGCGCCGGGCCGGTCAATTGCGGCGCATCCGCACCGCCACGAGAGCGGAATATGCCGCCAGAATCAGCCCCAGTGCGAGCGCAAATCCGTGGGGGCCAAACCCGTCCATGCTGAAACCGACTAGTGGCGGCCCGCCGATGAGGCCGACGGAGTACAACATCACGAAGGCCGCATTCGCCGAAGCAAGTTCAACGCCCTTGAACCTTGCGCCCAGATGGGCGAGGCCGACCGTGTAGAGACCGCCGGTCAGCCCACCCCAGATGAACAGGAGCACGTAAAACAGCGGGCGGCTCTCGATCAGAACGGGCATCAGCGCGCAGCCTGCTATGCCGGCTCCAGCGCAGATCAGCAGCAGTTTGCGCCGGTCCATTCTGTCGGAAAGCCAGCCGAGCGGCATCTGCGAGACCACATTGCCCGCCGCCACGATGCTCACGAGAAGCGCTGCGCCAAGCTCCGTGAACCCTGTGCGCAGGCCATAGATGGGAAACAGCGCAAAACCTCCCGTCTCGATGGCGCCAAAGACCAGTGCGGCAAAGGTCGCGGTCGGCACCGCCGTCAGGAAAGGCAGGACACGCACATGCGGTTCACCCGCAAGATCGGGCGTGATGCCGCGTGCCAGAACGAGGGGCACCATCGCCAGCAGCGAGATGGCTCCGCCAGCCAGATAGGGCGTGCTGCCGATCGTGCCAGTCAGCAGCAACAGCAAAGGTCCGCCGGCAAAACCTGCCGCCAGAACCGTAGCATAGATGCCCATGACGAACCCGCGGCGGGCCGGAGGGGCGGCGGCGTTGATCCAGTATTCCGACAGCACGAAAATGGCGCCCAGAGATGCGCCGAAGACAAAGCGCAGCGGGAACCAGGCCCAGAACGCAGAGAAATGAAATGCCACCGCGGCCGTTGCCGTGGTCGTGATGGCCAAGAACAAGAGCCGGCTGATGCCCAGCCACACGGCCAGGCGCGGCACGAAGGGCACGGCCAGCAGGGTGCCAAGCCCGCCGAAAGCCGTGTTGAGGCCCGACACCGTTGCGGATATGCCCTGTCGTTCCATTTCAAGCGCCAGAAGCGGAATGAACAGGCTGAGAGACAGCCCCACCAGCGCCACAAGAACGATGGCGGCCCCGATGGTCGCGACATTGCGTTTGGGATCGCTCACACGGTTTCCCGCCGAAACACCTTGTTGCGCTCGCGGTAGAAGGGGATGGGTGTGTCGCGCTCCAAGCCAATAGCCAGCCGGTCGCCAAGCTCGCGCACGATCACCTGCGTGATCATGGGCAGATCAAGGCTGCCTGCCTCTGCGAGCGTTACCCAGCACAACTCGGTCAATTCTGAATCAGGCCCGATGTCTGCGGGAACTTCCGCCCCCACGGATTGGCGCGGGGCGATGAAGAAGCGCGTGTCGAAACGCCGTGGTCGACCGGGCGGCGTGATGGCTCTGGCCAGAAACATCAGTGCATCGGGTGTGGGGTGCAGGCCAATTGCAGCAAAGCGGCTCCAGGAGCCAGCCGGGGCACTGGCGGGGGCTCCATATTCAGATGTTCCGATAAGCAGGCCGGTTTCCTCGAATGTCTCGCGGATCGCGGCCATGGCTAGCGCGCGGCATCCCTGAGGCGAGAGCTTGGGGGCGGCCAGTTGCAACCGCGCCTCGGTGCGCGGCGCCAGCGCGCCCATGGCGACCATCGTGCGGTCAGCGGCATCCACCCGCCCGCCGGGGAACACATACTTCCCTGGCATGAAGGCAAGCTTGATGTTGCGTTTGCCCATGAGCATCCGCGGCTGCTTTTGCGAGGTGTCGAGCACGATCAGCGTTGCGGCATCCCTGGGCCGCAGCAATGTATTGGGCAACCGGGGCGCAACAGCATCCATCAGGAGGCGTGATCTTTCACGGCCGTCGTCGCAGCGGTTCGCAGAGGCCCCGTCTTCATGGGGGCATCATGAATATCGCCCTTGGGATCGAACCCGTGCAGGCGCAAGGCCCATTGCATGGCAATGATCGCGCCTTTCACGGGTTGCATCATCGCCAGTGTCATCACCAGCGTCAGCGGCAACCAGACGGCAAAGTTGACCCACAGCGACCAGGGGTTCGCCGACATCTCGACCGCCAGCACGGCGGGCACGATCAAATGCCCCACGATCATGATGGTGACATAGGGCGGCAGATCATCCGAGCGCTGCCCTTCAAGGTTCTCGCCGCAGGCCGCGCAGGCCATGACCGGCTTGAGGAAGCGCCCGAAGAGGCGACCCTCGCCGCAGTTGGGGCAAAGGCCGCGCAGGCCCCGCACCATGGCTGGCCCCAGAGGGCGCGGTGCAAGTGAAGCGGAGATGCTCATGTTATCGGCCTCTCGATTTGCGGCCCTTTGCAAGGCCTCCGGGTGCGCCGCCTTTCGGCGGTGTGCGCATTCCGCGCTCGTCACCTGTGCGTCGGCGCGCCCCACGCCGTCCATTGACAGGTTTTCTGTAACGCCCTTCTGACAGAATTTCGAACGTTAATCGCCCTTGCAGGGGCTGTGCTTCCGATAGCCGCACCTCGACGCGGTCTCCCAGTTGATAGCTTTCCCCCGTGCGATCGCCGACCAGCGCCATGGCGGCATCATCGAAGCGGAAATAGTCCTGCCCCAGTGTGGCGGCTGGAATGAACCCATCGGCCCCGAGGCGATCCAGCTTCACGAACAACCCGGATTTGGTGACGCCCGAGACGCGGCCCGGGAAGCGGCTGCCCACCTGATCAGCCAGATGAAAGGCGATGAGCCGGTCGATGGTGTCGCGCTCGGCCTCCATGGCGCGTCGTTCGGCGGCTGAAATGGCGGTGCCGATCTCGCGCAGGCGGTCGATGGGCATGTCAGGCAGGCCGTCGTTCCCAAGTTCAAGCGCGCGGATCAGGCCGCGATGGACGATCAGGTCGGCATAACGGCGGATCGGCGAGGTGAAATGCGCGTATTTGCGCAGGCTCAGGCCAAAATGGCCGATGTTGTCAGGCGCATATTCCGCCTGCGCCTGGGAGCGCAGCACCATGTCATTGACAAGCGCGGCCTGATCCGTGTCCTTGAACTGCACCAGCAGGCGGTTAAACAGCTGTGGTTTCACAGCGCCGGATTTGGGAAGTTCCACATCCAGCGTCCGCAGGAAGGTGCGCAGGGATTCCAGCTTGGACAGCGCCGGCTCATCGTGGATGCGGAACAGCAGGATCTGCTTGCGGTCGATCAGCGTTTCCGCCGCGCAGACATTGGCGAGGATCATCATCTCCTCGATCAGGCGGTGCGCATCGAGGCGCTCTTTCAGCACCACATCGGCGACGCGGCCCTTGTCATCGAGCACGAGCTTGCGCTCGGGCAGATCGAGTTCCAACGGGCCGCGGTGATCGCGGGCGCGCGACAGGGCGCGGTAAGCCTCGTAGAGAGGCGCAAGGATGGCCCGCTCGCCGTGTTCATCCTGTGCGCCATCCATGATCGCCTGCGCGCGCTCATAGGCCAGCTTGGCGTGGGAGCGCATGAGAATACGGTGGAAGCTGTGGCGCAGCTTCTCGCCGCCTGCAGAGAGCCAGACCCGCACCGCCAGCGCCGGGCGATCGCGATCCGGCACCAGCGAACACAGATCATTGGAAATGCGCTCGGGCAGCATCGGCACCACGCGGTCGGGGAAATACACTGAGTTACCGCGCGATTGCGCCTCGCGGTCGAGCGCCGAGCCGGGTGTCACGTAGGAGGCCACATCGGCAATGGCGATGGAGAGCACAAAGCCGCCCTCATTGGCCGGATTGTCGTCGTAAGCCGCATGCACCGCGTCGTCATGATCCTTCGCATCCGCTGGGTCGATGGTGATGAGGGGCAGGGCGCGCCAATCCTCGCGGCCTTTGAGGGTCGGGGTTTTGGCGGCGGCAGCCTCTGCCAGTGCTTCGGGCGGAAAGGCGGTGGCAATGCCGTGGGCGTGAATGGCGATGAGGCTGGCGGCTTTTTCCGATGAAACATCGCCCAGCCGCTCGATCACACGGCCCGTCGGCAAAGCATAATCCTGAGAAGGTGTGGTTTCGGCCACGATCAACTCGCCATTGGCAATGTCAGCGGTCTCCAGCGGGTTGAGCAGCAGCTCGCGCCCGCCACGTTTTTTTTGCACCGGCACCAGTCGCGCGCGGCCATCCGCCGTGCGCTGGAACACACCGAGTTCCCGGCTGGGTTTAGCCTCCAGCACCTTAAGCACGCGGCCCAGGAGGTCTTTGCGCCCGCGCTCGCGGCTCATTCCCTCAATTTTCAAAAGCACATGATCCCCGATGCCGGGCGGGCTGCGATCACGCCGCTGGGTGGGAATGGTGATGCGCGGTTTGTCGCCGCCCGCCCACTCCAGTGGCTCGGCCAGCACATCGCCGCCCCGGTCTACGCCCACGATGACGGCTGGAAACACGGAGGGCAGCTTGCCTTGGCTGCCGACCGTGTACGTGCCCCCCGAAGACGGAATGCGCTGCGCCATGCGCGCCTACGCCGTTTTCTTTTTGGGTGGCGTTTTTTTCGCAGCCGGCTTCTTCACGGCCGGCTTTTTGGCAGCGGCTTTCGTTTCCGCCTTATCGGTCGGGGCTTTCTTTGCCGCCGTCTTGCGCGCCGGTTTGGCCTTGCCGCCACCACCGGCTGCTTGCCGCGCGCGGATCAGGTCCACCGCCTGCTCGACGGTGATGGCGTCCTTGTCGATGCTTTTGGGGATCGTGGCATTCACATCCGACCACTTCACGTAAGCACCGTATTTGCCATCGAGCACCTGAATGGCACCGCCCTCGGGATGGTCGCCCAGCGGGCGACCTTGCGGCGCGGCGCGCGAGAAGCGGCCAGGGCCTTTTTCGCGCTTTGTGGCAATGAGATCAACCGCACGGTTGAGGCCGATGGTCAAAACGTCTTCGCCCGCTGTAAGATTGGCGTAGGTCTTCAAATGCTGGACATAGGGGCCGAATTTCCCGTTGTTGGCGAAGATCGGCTCGCCGTCTTCGGGATGTTTGCCCACCTCGCGCGGCAGCGAAAGCAGTTTCAAGGCCTCTTCCAGCGTGATGCCGGCAATCGTCAGGCCCTTGGGGATCGAGGAGCGCTTGGGTTTTTCGCCTTCGCCCAACTGCACGAAGGGCCCGAAGCGCCCTGACCGCGCCGTCACCTGCAGCCCGGTTTCAGGATCATCGCCCATGAGGCGCGCGCCGTCCGGCGTGGTGGATCCGCCTTCGGCTTCCGCATCGGGAGAGGCCACGCCGAAGGGGCGGGTGAAGCGGCATTCGGGATAATTCGAACAACCGATGAACGGGCCGGTCTTGCTCAGGCGCAGGCCCATACGGCCGTTGCCGCAGCGGGGACAGGCGCGCGGGTCTGCGCCGTCGGTCCGCTTGGGAAAGAGGTGGGGGCCGAGCAATTCGTCCAGCTTGTCCAGCACTTCGGTGGTGCGCAGTTCCTTGGTGTCACCGACGGCGGCGGAAAAATCGAGCCAGAAGGCGCGCATGACCTCCTTCCAGTCGATTTCGTTGTTGGAGATGCGGTCGAGCTGGTTTTCGAGGTTGGCCGTGAAATCGAATTCAACGTAGCGGGCGAAAAAGCTTTCGAGAAACGCCGTGACGAGGCGGCCTTTGTCCTCGGGCACAAGACGCTTTTTCTCGAGGCGCACGTATTCGCGCTCGCGCAGCACCGCCAGCACGGAGGCGTAGGTTGAGGGACGGCCAATGCCTAACTCCTCCATCTTCTTGACCAGAGAAGCCTCCGAAAAACGCGGTGGCGGTTCGGTGAAATGCAGGACAGATTCAATGCGTTCGCGGAAGGGGATTTCACCCGCTTTCATGGGGGGCAGGCGTCCGCCTTCCTCATCGTCGTCGTCGTCCTTGTCCTCGGTGTAGAGCTTGAGGAAGCCATCGAAGCGCACGACCTGCCCCGTGGCGCGCAGATCGAGCTTGCGGTCCGCTGTCGTGGCGGAAATATCAACGCTGGTACGCTCCAGCTCAGCGGATTCCATCTGGCTCGCCAGCGTGCGTTTCCAGATCAACTCATACAGCTTGAAGTCGTCGGCGGAGAGATGCAGGCGCATTTGCGCTGGGGTGCGGGCGGGGTCCGTCGGGCGGATCGCCTCGTGAGCCTCCTGCGCGTTCTTGGCCTTGGATGTGTAGATGCGCGGGGCTTTGGGCACATACTGATCACCGAAATCCCGGCCAATGTGGCGGCGCACTTCGGCAATGGCTTCCCCCGCCATCTGCACACCGTCCGTACGCATGTAGGTGATGAGGCCGACGGTTTCGCCGCCCAGATCAATGCCCTCGTAGAGCTTCTGCGCGATGCGCATGGTGAGCGCAGGCGCGAGCCCCAGTTTGCGCGAGGCCTCCTGTTGCAGCGTGGAGGTCGTGAAGGGCGGGTAGGGGTTTCGGCGCGCGGGCTTGGCTTCCACGCTCTCCACTTTGAAGCTGGCGGCTTCCAGCGCCGTCTTGAGGCTTGCGGCATCCGTGCCATTCTTGATG
>JANMMT010000122.1:0-1700 GCA_031373545.1 Hyphomicrobiales bacterium | reverse complement strand
GTATCAGCGGTTTCGCCCGATTGCGTGATAAACAGGGCCACGCCATTATCCGGCATCGGTGCCTCACGGTAACGGAACTCGGACGCGACATCGATCTCGACGGGAATGCGCGCCAGTTTCTCGAACCAGTATTTTGCGATTAGACCGGCATAATAAGATGTTCCGCAGGCCGACATGGACAGGCGTGTGACTTTTTTCCAGTCGATCTTGTCGCCGAAAGGCAGTTTGGCACGGCCAGCGACCATATCGAGATAGTTGGTCAGGGTATGGCCCACCACTTCTGGCTGTTCATGGATTTCCTTGGCCATGAAGTGACGATGATTGCCCTTGTCGACAAGCGCAGCACCAGCCGCCACGCGCTGGGCACGGCGTTCGACCTCGTTGCAATCCTTATCGTAGAAAATCACGCCGCCACGGCGCATCACTGTCCAGTCGCCCTCTTCCAGATAGGCGATCAGATTGGTGAAGGGGGCGAGCGCCAGCGCATCCGAGCCCAGATACATCTCACCATCGCCGATGCCGACAGCAAGGGGCGAGCCAAGCCGTGCGCCGATCAGAAGATCCTCTTCACCATTGAACAGGAAGGCGAGCGCGAAGGCACCGCGCAGTTTTGGCAGAACATTGCGCACGGCTTCAATCGGGCCATGGCCACGGTTCATTTCGCGTGTCACGAGATGCGCGACGACTTCCGTATCGGTTTCGCTCTCGAACACATGCCCTTCGGCTTCGAGTTCGGTGCGAAACTCGCGGAAGTTCTCGATGATTCCGTTGTGAACAACTGCAAGTTTCTCAGTCGCGTGCGGATGCGCGTTTGATGTCGTTGGGCGGCCATGGGTAGCCCAGCGTGTATGGCCAATGCCGACCAGACCATCGAGTGGTTGCTTGGACAGAGTGATTTCGAGATTTTTCAACTTGCCTTCGGCGCGGCGGCGCGTGAGCTGGCCGTTTTCCAGCGTCGCGACACCGGCGGAGTCATATCCCCGGTATTCAAGACGGCGCAGCGCCTCCACCACCTGATCGGCTACTGAGGTCTTGCTGAGAATTCCGACGATACCGCACATGCTGACGCTCCATCCTGCCGGGACGTGCGCTGGCACGACCCTGAATTTCAAATATTGAAAGACGCAGCGGACATAGCGTTCGCGGTCCCCATCCCGCCAATCACAATGAATGACAGGATGTGAACACGGGCTTGAGCGAAATGGTTTATGCTTTGTTTTTCTGTGCCTTGCGGGCCTGTGCTGCAACACGGAAACGTGCCGCCCAACCGGGTTTTTCCACCTGCGGTGGACGAGCCACCGCCAGAGAATCAGCGGAGACATCCTTCGTCACCACTGTACCAGACCCAATATAAGCACCCGCACCGATGGTCACAGGGGCGACAAGTGAGGAGTTGGAGCCAACAAAAGCCCCTGCCCCGATCACCGTCCTGAACTTGGAAAAGCCGTCATAGTTGCAGGTTATCGTGCCTGCCCCGATATTGGCTTCTGCGCCCACCTCGGCATCGCCCAGATACGTCAGATGGCTGACTTTGGCCCCCTCACCCAGCACTGTCGCCTTGATCTCGACGAAATTGCCGACCTTGGCCTTTGCACCCAGAACTGCGCCGGGCCGCAGCCGCACGAAAGGACCGGCTGTGGCTTTTGGCCCGACACTCGCGCCTTCCAGATGCGAGAAAGCATGGATGATCGCGCCATCTG
>JANMMT010000060.1:0-13933 GCA_031373545.1 Hyphomicrobiales bacterium | reverse complement strand
AGGCGTCGATGGTGCACAACAGCGCCTGCCCGAACATCGAGGTCAACCCGGAGACCTACGAGGTGCGCGCGGACGGTGAATTGCTGACGTGCAAGCCTGCGAAGGTGCTGCCCATGGCGCAGAGGTATTTTTTGTTTTGAGGGCGTGATAAACATATATTCTGTTGTGTTGCGCGACAAGAGGTTATCGAAATTTCTGCGATTTCTCCCAAAATTCTTTTTTTGAAAATGTCTGTAGATAAAATAGTATGAGAATTAATAAAGACCTGTCTTGGATGGCGTTGTGATACTAGTTTAATCTAATTTGCATGTCAGAAACTGATTCTTGGGCTGTATAATGGGAAAGCGCTTACGAGATCCTGTCCACGGGCTCATTGTATTTGATGATAATGATCCATTAGGCGTTGATCAACTCGCTTGGTCATTGATCGATACTCCGGAGTTCCAGCGTTTGCGGCGCATTCGCCAGTTAGGTGTCTCTGAATTTACATTTCCAGGTGCCGTACATACGCGGTTTTCGCATTCGATAGGAGTTTTCCATACGGCGCGCATGCTTGTTAAGGTCATTGAAAGAGAATTGAAACGCAATGAAAACGGCTTCGACAGAGATAAGGCCAAGGTGGCACTTATTGCATCTCTGCTGCATGACCTTGGTCATGGCCCTTTCAGCCATATGTTTGAGGAGGTGCAGAAATCCCGTGGGGTCAAGAAGCGGCACGAGCGGTGGACGGCAGACATCATTCGTAACACGAATGGAACTTTGCAACCCCGATTAGAACGTTTCGAAACAGGTTTTACAGAGAAGGTTGCCGCACTTCTTGAGAAGGACGACCCGGAAGATATCTATCATGCAATCGTATCGAGCTCGTTTGATGCGGATCGGCTTGATTATCTGAGGCGTGACAAGTTGATGACAGGCACTGGTGCCGGTGCAATTGATTTTGATTGGCTGATCGAGAATGTGCGTGTCGCGGAGATTGAGATTGATGCGCCTGATGATGATGGCGACGAGACCCGGAAAGTTCCAACGTTCTGTCTCGAGAAGAAGGCGCTTCCTGCGGCTGAACAGTTCCTTCTTGCCCGGTACACGCTTCATCAGCAGGTATATTTTCATAAGGCGACACGATGCGTTGAACACATGCTTGGCAAGCTTCTGCGAGCAATCGCGAAGCTGGCTGCCGGAAAGAAAGCAGATCGTCGGAAGACAGGGCTCCCTGATGGGCATCCATTGTTGCGCTTTTTTGCTAATGATGGAGAGACCACCGATAACTATCTCGCACTTGATGATGCTGTGATTTTCGGATCCCTAGATGCAATGGGTCACGCAGACGATAAGATGATTTCCGACACAGCGACACGTCTTCGCAACCGCTTCCTATATAAAACTCTTGACCTTGCAGAGTTTGGCGAGGACCAAGGTCTCCAGCGTGGCAAGTTACGTCGAATCAAGGCCATTTATGCAAACCAAATTAACGCTGAGGATGTGCTCATCGATGAAGAGGCTGCAGTCGGCATATATGCGGAAATTGGCGGAGATGAGGCTCGGATGCACAAAAAGCTGCATGTGCTCGATGGCGGAAAGCCGAAAGAGATAAGCAAACTTTCACCGCTAATCGATGCATTGCTAACTAAATCGCAGTTCACAAGGGTGTACTTTGTGAAGGCAGCTGATCGTGATGAAGCTAGAAAATGATGGAGAAAAACATGTCCAGCCAACCAGAGGCCTTTGTCGCTGATATCGTAGCTGCAGCTGGCGGACGTCTGGTCAGTCGGATTCGGCTTCAAAAGATTGCATATATTATCGATCAATTAGGGGCTGGCAGCGGATTTTCTTTTTCCTATTATCATTATGGGCCATATTCACGCGATCTTGACAACGCGGTGCTTGATGCTGAAGCATTTCAGAAGATTACAGAGAGCTTTGAGCGTCGTCAGTCAGATGGGGCGCGCTACAGCGTTTTTACGATGAAAGCGCAGGATAGCGAACACGTCTTTTCCTGCCTCAACGACCAATTGCTCCGAGATAGCGTCAAACAACTTTCCGCCTCGAACGTTACTGTGTTGGAACTTGCTGCGACAGCCCATTGGTTGGTAAAAGAAGAACGGGTGCCTGACTGGAAGGCAGAGATCATACGACGCAAGGGATCAAAGACAAGTGGAAGCCGTCTTAATGATGCAACGAGCCTACTTGGAAAGTTTGGTTTGGAACCTGCATCTGTATGATTTTTCGTTTGGTTGTGAACTTTCTGCAGTTCAGACACGTCGTGATAATGTCTGCAGGAGATCTTCTTTTGAGCTACGGCCCCCTTTTCCCGCAAGGGGAGAAGGCTCACCCCCTCACACAATCCGGATCGACAAATCCGGCAGGCCGTCGAGCTTGCACAGCATCGTATCTCCGCGCACCACGGGGCCGACATTCTCCGGCGTGCCGGAATAGATGATGTCTCCTGCCTTCAGCTCGAAGGCTTCGGACAGCTTGGTGATCTGCTCGGCCACCGACCAGATCATATGGGCAAGCGTCGCGGTCTGTTTGACGGTGCCGATGAGGCCACCGAGATGCGCTGATCTTTGAAAGGAGCCTCACGCCCGCGCGTCCACCACGCTGCGGAAGTGGTCGAGCGCGAGCGCGGCGGCCTCCAGCACACCGTCCGAGATATGACCGTTCTGGCGCAGGTTGGCGAGCGTGGCCACGATGGAGTCGCCCCGCAACTGGATCGACTCGAGGTCCTGCGGCGTGGCCGTTCGGGCGGCGGACGTGAGGCGCGCGATCTCATCCACCATCTCGCTGCCTTCGCGGTGCCGCCGCCGCCCGGCCCAGGCGACGAATGCGGTCAAGCCCGAACCAATGATGGAGGCACCCCAAAGACCGGCGAAGATCATCTCGCCGTAGCGCTCGTAGAACGTCTTGGTTTCTCCTTCGAAATTCGCCTCCGCCCCGGGATGCACGGGCAGCTTCGGCCCCGTGGTGGCGCTGGGCGCCTCGGCCGTAAAGGCGGTGGGCACCTGCCGGTTGACCCGGGAGCGCAGATCGAAGAGCGTCTTAGCCACGCGGGCACCCAAATCCTCCGACATCTGCTGATGCGCAACCGTGCGATAGCTGATCGCGACTGTGGACAGCTCCTCCGCCGGACGGCCTGAACCGAAAGCGCCGGCGGGAATTTCGACGGCCTCCAGCCCTGTGATGCGATCGGCTATGCCTTGCGCTCCGTCGAGCGGGATCACGCGCAAGCCGCCCACGCGGCGCGCGAGTTGCGAAACCCAGTCGACGAACATGGGCGCAGTCGGCACCACGATCGCGATGATGGCATCCAGCTTAGCGGCGCCGAGCTGCTCGCCGGCCTCCGCCATGTCGATTTCAGTCAGCGTGACATCCGCCTCGCCAATATCTGCGGCAGCCAGAATGGTTTTCACAAGGGGCATGTTGGGATCGGTCAGGCGTATCACCCCCACGCGCTTGCCCTTGAGGTCCGCCAGTTTGGCAAGGCCGCCCCGCCGCGGCTGGGGTGCGAGGATGACCACACTGCGTTTGGTGTTGACGAGAATGGTCTGCCCGCTTTGCGGCCACTCGTAATCCGAGCGCACGATGGCAAGATCCACCTTACGCGCATCGAGAAGCTTGGCGCTCTCGGCTGCGCCAGGCGCCACGACAATGTTGAAGCGAATGCGTTCGCGCGCATCGCGCGCCGCGTCGGCCACGGCAAGCGCATAGCGGTGGGTTTCACGCCCTTCAGGGCCAACCGCCAGCGTCAGTGTCTGCGGCAAGCGGCTGAGCGCGATCAATCCAAACAGCGTGCCGACGACGGCGAGAACGATCGCGACCGCGACAGGCGTTTTGCGCATGCTTACAGACCGTAGCGGCCCGGCAGGAGGCGCTGCTCGGCGGAGCCAGTCGGCGAGTAGGAATCAAAGGCGCGGTGCGGCGTCTGGCCCAGCGAATAACCTTGATAGGTGCCCGGCAGCACGGATGTGCCCGCATCGAGGTAACTGCGCGGCTTCACCTTGACCACGACCTCGCCTCTTTTCTTGGTCCTGTGCTCACGCGCATCGACGGGAGCCGCGGTCATGGAAAAGACGGCAACAACGGCAGCAAGCAGGGCAAAAGCGCGCATGATTAAATCTCCAGTGGGCCTTCAAGATAGGGGCGTGATCCGGCGGCGTCCAGATGGCTTGTGGCGCATGGCCAGCTCGGGCTGTTCACTTGTTCGGGCTGTTCACTTGTTCGGGTTGTTCACTTGCGCGGGATCGAGCCCGTGAGGTCGCCGCGGATTGCCGGGGCCTTGCCGTCGGAATCGAGCCATGTGGGTCGGCGTCCCGTGCTGATGCGGCTGGTGGGGCAGGCCTGTCGGCGCTGCTCCGCCTCGGTGAAGAACTGCCGCAGTTTCTGGTCATCCCCCGCCTTCAGCAGGCTCAGGCGATCGATGAAGCACGACAGCTCGGGTCGTTCGGCACTGGCGCCCTGCGGCGCGCAGAACCAGCCGGCGAGGCCGATCTCGCCCGCTGCGACGCTGCGAAAGCCAAGACAGGCCTGTGCCTGGCTTTGGCCATCCGTAAAGGTCATGTCCGCCACCTCGAGCTTGCCGAATTTGGTGGCCACCAGTCCGGGCATGCCGTTGCGCGTAATTGCGACACCCCGCTCGGCTTGCCGGCGGCTGATCTCGATGTAGAGCGAAGGCGCCTGGGCAGCGCCCGTGCGGCGGATGACGGCAATCTCGGCCTCGACGGAAAGCTGCGCCCCGCCCGACCAGATCAGCGCATCTTCCCGGTCGCCCGCCGCCGATTTCCGGGCGCGGTAGGTCATGGGAATGCGGTCCATCTGCGCCGATTGCAGCGCAAGCATCTGCACAGGCTTGCGAATGTCCTGCCACTCGGGGCGGGCGGGCACGCGGGCAGGCGCAATCGAGCCGACCGTGACGGGATCGATCGAGGCGGTCGCCACGGGCTGCGGTGCCGGCAACGAGAGGATGACCGCCAGGCCGAGTATGGCGCAGGAAGAGCCAAGGGCCAGCACCTTGAGATGGCGGATCGCCACATTTTCCACGACCATACCCAGGGTCGCCATCCGGCCTTGGCCAGTGCGGCCCGTATTCTTGACCTCGTTACGCATCACGCCACTCACACCCCGGTCCACAAGGCTGCGGAGATGATCCGGCAGCCTCAACGATCCGTTGATTTTGAGGCATTGTCACAACGCAATGGTTACCAAGCGGAAGGCATCTGCCGTTGTGGTGAATCGGGTGTTGCGCAACGCGGTGAACGAAGTGTGAGCGGCGCGCCAGGCGTGCAGAGCGTGCCCGCAAGTGACTCAAGACCATATTGGCCTTGCGCGGGGCATGTGTTCCAGGCTCCATAGGCCACGTGCACACCGATCAAATGAATGCTTTTCCATCCTCCCTGGCGCCCGAGCGGACGCCGGTCTCTCCCTTTGATCTGGTGCTCGTCGGGGCGGCGGGCGACCTTTCCATGCGCAAACTGCTGCCCGCCATGGCGCGGCGCATCACCGAAGGGGTCATTCCGCCTCAAAGCCGCATCATTGGCGTTGTGCGCAGTGATAACCCCGATGAGGGCTACAAGAGCGAGATGGCAGCCAAGTTGAAAGCCGATGGTCTCAGCGTGACGGAGGTCGAAGGGCTGATGCGCCATCTCAGCCTCGTTCAGGCCGATATCACGGATCCCGCCTCCCTCCGCCGCCTGCAGAAGATGCGCGGTGCGGCGGATGGCCGGGTCACGGCCTTCTACATGGCGACCCCTCCCGACCTGTTCATCCCCGCCGCGCGGGGGCTGAAACAGGCCGGCCTTTTCAATGGGGAGGAACGGCTCGTGCTCGAAAAACCGCTGGGGCGGGATCTGGCCTCGGCCCGGGCCATCAACGAGGCGGTGGGCGAAGCGCTGCCAGAGAGCCGCACCTACCGCATCGATCATTACCTGGGCAAGGAGACAGTGCAGAATCTTCTCGTCCTGCGATTCGCCAACACGCTGTTCGAGCGCTCCTGGTCGCAGCGCGACATCGATCATGTCCAGATCACGGTGGCGGAAACGGTGGGCCTCGAAAAGCGCGCGGGCTACTACGACAATGTCGGCGCGCTGCGCGACATGGTGCAGAACCACGTCATGCAACTGCTCTGTCTCTTCGCCATCGAGCCGCCCAACAGGCTGGCTGCGGATGCCGTGCGCGATGAGAAGATGCGGGTGCTGAACGCGCTCAAACCCATTCGCGGCGCGGATGTGCTGCACACCACCGTGCGCGGGCAATACGCGCGCGGATCGCTTGCAGGGCAGCCGGTCAGTGGATACGCCGAGGAACTCGGGCATGACAGCTCGACGGAAACCTTCGTGTCGCTGCGCTGCGAGCTGGAGACGTGGCGCTGGGCGGGTGTTCCGATCTATCTGCGCACCGGCAAGCGACTGGGCGCGCGTTATTCGGAGATTGCCGTCACGTTCAAAGCGGTGCCGCATGCCATCTTTCCCGGCTTCGGGCCGATGAACCCCATCACGCCGAATCGTCTTGTCATCCGGTTGCAGCCCAATGACGGGCTGCAACTGCAGATGATGATGAAAGTGCCGGGCTCGGGACGGCTCAAGCTTGTGCCGCGCACGCTTGATCTGCGCTACGACACGGCCTTCGAGGAGCGTGCGCCCGATGCGTATGAGCGCCTGCTGACGGATGTGATTCGGGGCGACCAGACGCTGTTCATGCGCCGCGATGAGGTGGAGGCGGCCTGGTCGTTCATCGATCCCATCATGGAAGGATGGCGCGAGCATTACCCGGTGCCGCACCGCTACATGGCCGGCAGCATGGGCCCCTCCCAATCCATCGCCATGATCGAGCGCGATGGTCGCAGCTGGTCTGACACCGAGACGAGCCGGTGAAAGCCCCGGTCATGCGGGCCCACACGACACGGGAGGGCGCATCGCAAGCCCTTGCCGCATGGATCATGGGGGAAATCACGAGCGTTCTTGCCAGACAACCGCGTGCGGTGATCGCCCTGCCTGGCGGCGAAACCCCGAAGATGTTTCTCGCCGCGCTGGCCGCCCTGCCGCTGGACTGGGCGCGTCTCACCCTGATGCCGACGGATGAGCGCTGTGTCCCCGCCGGACATCCGCGCTCCAATGAGGCGATGTTCAGACGGATCATGCCGCCATTGACTGAGGGCCTGTGTCGCTTCGTTTCGTTCCACGCCGAGGGCAGGGAGCCGTTGGCCCGAACGATTGGGGATCGGGTGTTGCACGAAGGGCTGCCCGACATCGTGGTGAGCGGCATGGGCGATGACGGGCATGTGGCCTCGCTTTTCCCCGGTGACGCGAGTTGGACCTTTGCCATCGGCGACACAACGGCCCCGCCCGTTCTGGCTACCAGCCCTCCGCACCTTGAGCAGCGGCTGAGCCTGTCTCCCGTTGCCTTGGCCTGCGCGCCGGCGAGAGCGCTGCTCATCTCAGGCGATGTCAAGCGCGGTGTGCTTGCGAACGCCTTGAGACATGAGGATATCGCTCGGTTCCCTGTTCTGACGATCGCCGGAGGCGAGACCCCACTCCATGTCTTCTGCGCCTGAGCAAACAGGCGCTGCGCTTTCCAAGCCCATTCCGATGTGCGAGACATTCTGGGCTCTGCAACAATCCCGCAGCGTAGCAGTTGTGGATGTGTCCCATTGCAAACCCGAGGCTCTGGCCCTGTCTGACCCAATCGTCGCCCTGCGCGCCGCTGGCGCAACCTTCGTCAAGCACAGCATCGCCCCGGTGAAGCCATGACTGTGGCCGTGCACCCGCTTCTCACGGATCTTGCGCAGCGCATCGAAAACCGTTCGCTTGAAAGCCGCAGCGCCTACCTTGCAATGCTGGCACGCATGCGCCGCGAAATGCCGCCGCGCTCGGTGCTGTCCTGCGGCAATGTCGCCCACGCGGCTGCTGCTTCCGACCCTGCGCAAAAGAGTGCAATTGCCGGAGGGACCGTCCCCAATCTGGCGATCATCACATCCTACAATGACATGCTGTCGGCCCACCAGCCGTTCGAGACATATCCGGCCATTTTGAAAGCGGCGGCCCGTGCGCTGGGCGTGACGGCGCAGGTCGCAGGCGGCGTACCGGCAATGTGTGACGGCGTGACCCAGGGCCAGCCTGGCATGGACCTGTCCCTGTTTTCACGGGATGTGATTGCCATGGCCACGGGCATCGCGCTGTCGCACAACGTCTTCAATGGCGCCTTGCTGCTGGGCGTGTGTGACAAGATCATCCCGGGTCTTGTGATTGGTGCGCTGGCTTTCGGCCATTTGCCGGCAGTCTTCGTGCCTGCCGGGCCCATGCCCACCGGCCTTGCCAACGACGAGAAGGTGCGCGTGCGCCAGGCCTATGCCACGGGCGAGGTGGATCGTGCAGCGCTGCTCGATGCGGAAATGAAGAGCTATCACGCGCCTGGAACCTGCACGTTCTATGGCACGGCAAACTCCAATCAGATGATGATGGAGGTCATGGGGTTGCATGTTCCCGCCACCGCCTTTGTGCCGCCTGGCACGCACCTGCGCGCGGCCTTGACCCGCCATGCCGTGAAGCTTGTGCTCGACCGTGCAACCAAGGCTTCGGGCCTCGGCGAAATGGTCGACGCCCGCACCTTCGTCAACGCCATTGTCGGTCTGCATGCAACAGGCGGCTCGACCAATCACCTCATTCATCTGGTCGCGATGGCTCGCGCCGCCGGTTACCATATGCTCTGGGAAGATTTCGCCGATGCTGCGCGGGTCACGCCGTTGATCTGCCGCATCTATCCAAATGGCCCTGCCGACGTGAACCAGTTTCACGCCGCCGGCGGTCTGGGTTTCGTGATACGCACGCTCATAAATGCAGGCCTTCTGTTCAAGGACATACGCACTGTGAACGGCACGGGCCTGGAAGCCTACGCGAGCGAGCCGGTCCTGGAAGGCGAGACGCTTTGCTGGCGCGCCCCGCCGCTCGAAAGTCTTGACCGCTCGATCCTGCGCGCCGCGGGTGATCCCTTCCAGCCCACCGGCGGTCTGGTTCTCATGACGGGCAATCTCGGCTGCGCCATTGTCAAGACCTCTGCCTTGCCCGCGGATCGCACGGTCATCAGCGCACCGGCCCGTGTCTTCGACAGTCAGGCGCAATTTCTGGCGGCATTCAAGGCTTGCGTGTTCACAGCGGATGTCGTGGTCGTTCTGCGCAACCAGGGGCCCATGGCCAATGGCATGCCTGAGCTGCATGGTCTGATGCCGGCACTGGGCGTCTTGCAGCATCGAGGGCTCCGGGTGGCGCTTGTGACAGATGGTCGGCTATCTGGCGCCTCGGGCAAGATCCTCTCGGCCATCCATGTCACCCCGGAGACAAAAGCGGGCGGCGCGTTGGCTCGCATCATCGACGGCGATATCGTCACGCTGAATGCCGATCTGGGCACGCTGAATGTTGAGGTGGATACAGCAACGTTCATGGCGCGGCCGGCCCATCTGTCGGCTGGTCTCGATCCTGAGAACGGTCTGGGCCGGGAACTGTTCGGCCACTTCCGGGCGCATGTCAGCCCCGCTGACGCAGGCGCCCATACGCTCTGGAATTGAAGGACATCCGCATGCGTCAGCCCGCCGGTTTCAGGGACATGCTTCTTAAGGCACGGGTCATTCCCGTGCTTGTCATCGAGGAGGTTTCCCATGCCGTGCCGCTGGCCCGGGCACTGGTGGCCGGTGGGCTCACCATGCTGGAGATCACGCTGCGCACGCCCGTGGCGCTGGACTGCATCCGCCGCATCAAGGGCGAGGTGGAGGGGGCGCTCGTGGGGGTGGGCACAGCGCTCAAGCCCGCTGATCTGGAGCAGGCCGAAGCGGCAGGCGCGGCATTTGCGGTTGCGCCGGGCGCAACGCCCGATCTGTTGAGAGCCGCCACCTTGACCATGCCATTGCTGGCCGGCGCTGCCAGCCCCAGCGAAAGCATGGCTCTGCTGGATGCGGGGTTTCCCCTGCAGAAGCTCTTTCCCGCCGAGCCCACAGGTGGTGTCGCTTACCTCAAGGCGCTGGCGTCGGTGCTTCCGGCTGCAAGCTTTTGCCCGACAGGCGGCATCGACGCCGCGAGAGCGTCTTCCTACCTCGATCTGCCCAACGTCGTGGCGATCGGCGGATCATGGATGGCGCCTCAGGCGCATGTGCGCGAGGGCCAATGGCAGACCATCACGGATCTCGCGCAGGCCTGTTCAAGACTGCGATAAGTCATCGCATCAGGCTCTTAAGTAATGCTTCGTAGGTAAGCGTAACCTTTGTGCGCATTCCTGAAACGTTATTTATTTAGATTGCAAGACCTGATTCGCAGCTGCCTTGTCATAGTACTCACGCGTTCTGGACAGCCCTGTATTCGGCAACTGTATGTGAGATTTTCATTCTTTGTAGCCGTGTGTGATCGCCAACAGGCCAGACCGATCCGCAAGTGTTCAATTTGCTGTTCTTTCAAGTGCCGTCCAACCACACCTGGGAATGGAGGTATGTATGAATCTCAAGAAAGTCGTCGCTTCTTCACGCCGCATGGCAAAAACCAGGGCGCACAAGCCAACCATCCTCGATCTGAGCAAGGTGGCCGTACTGGCCATTAGCAGGTGCGCGTCCGTGGTGCGCTATCGTGACCAGACCATTATGCCGGCAACGAAAAGCCGTTCACGCTGACGCTCATAAGCCCGCCGCGCATGATCGATGTGCTGTGCGACGCCATTGCCGAGGTATCGAGCCTGGCACAGCGTCACAGTGCGCTCACGTTGACGCTGCAGTCAGATGTCATCGCTGTGGTGGGCATCAACCCCATTTATCTGCCCGATGATGAGCTGCCGCTTTCGTCCCTCATGCGCATGCGCTGCCTGGCGCTTGATATCAAGCCAAGCCTGATCTGGGGGCAGGGGACAGGACCACAGCTGACGCTCATCTTGCCGATGTCCTCGGTGGGAAAGTTTGGCACGCAGGCGTCGCCGAACGCCGCCGATCCGAGCCGGCAGGAATTGAGCCAGCAGAAATTTAACCAGCAGGAATTTATCTGCCACTGAGTAAAGCGCCCACGGCGGCGGGGCATGTCACGGCAGATGCGGAGTTCCGGGTGTCACCGTCGTCTGCGCGAGGATGAAGGCCTCGACCGCTGCCTGGTCATTGGCAAGCCGTGTCACATGCTCGGTGCGGCTGAACAGATCCGCCATATGGGCAGGAAGGGCAGGGTGGATGCCCGTGGCCTCGCGCACCACGTCAGGGAACTTCGCCGGGTCCGCGGTGCCCAGAACGACCACCGGTGTCGTCGGGTCAGTCTGCAGCCGCTGGCGTGCGGCCGTGACACCGATCGCGGTATGCGGGTCCAGAACATAACCGCAGTCCCGATGGACGCGGCTGATCTCGGCGCTGGTTCCGGCCTCATCCACGGCGTGCGCCTCGAAATCATTGCGGATCGCGCGCAGCGCATCGCCCGGCACCGTAAAATAGCGGTCGTTGGCCAAATCGCTCATGCAGCGGCGGACCATGGCGGGATCACGACCACCTGCCTCGAACAGCAACCTTTCGAAATTCGAAGAAACCTGAATGTCCATCGAAGGCGACGATGTGGGTGCGACGCCCAGAATCGCGTAGCGGCCCGTTTCGATCGTGCGCGCCAGTATGTCGTTGCGGTTGGTCGCGACAATCAGCCGATCGACCGGCAGGCCCATGCACTTGGCCACATAGCCCGCGAAGACATCGCCGAAATTGCCGGTCGGCACGGAGAACGAGACGGGCCGCTTGAAACCCGACAGACTTGCAACTGCGGTGAAATAATAGACAGCCTGCGCTGCGATGCGCCCCCAGTTGATGGAATTCACGCCCGAGAGCTTCACGCGGTCACGGAACAGCGCGTGATTGAACATGCTCTTGATGAGGGCCTGGCAATCATCGAACGTGCCGTCAATCGCCAGCGCCTTGGAGTTGGCGAAGGTGGGCGTAGTCATCTGGCGCCGCTGCACCTCCGACACGCGCCCCTGGGGAAACAGCGTGAAGATGTCGATCGTCGGCAGGCCGCCGAAGGCGTCGATGGCGGCGCTCCCGGTGTCACCGGATGTTGCGCCCGCAATTGTCGCACGCGCGCCCGTGCGGATGAGTTCGTGGTTGATCATGCGCGCGAGCAGCCGCATTGCCACATCCTTGAACGCGAGCGTGGGGCCGCGGAACAGCTCCTGCACGAAGAGGTTGTCATCGATCTGCACGAGCGGACAGACTGCGGGATGCCGGAAGGCGCTGTAGGATTCTTCAATCATGCCCGACAGCACCGCGTCCGGGAACGCGCCGCCGGTGAGTGCGCCCACGACGGTCCGGGCGGCCTCTGTGTAAGGTGCTCCGTTGATCGCGTGCAAACTGTCTGCCGTCAGCACGGGCCATGCTTCGGGCACATAGAGGCCCCCGTCGCGGGCAAGGCCGTGCAGCAGGGCTTGCGTGAAGGAGATCGGGGCGGTCTGGCCACGGGTTGATATCAGGCGCATGCGGGTCTCACGGGAGGCAGGTTTAACGAACGCAGGTCTTAATTTGTACAGTTTCCGGTCTAGCCGCGGCCTCATCGCCGAAGCCGCGACCATCACCAGCAGGACGCTCACTTTTCTTTAAACTGGTGGGCCCTGCAGGACTCGAACCTGCAACCAGACCGTTATGAGCGGTCGGCTCTAACCATTGAGCTAAAGGCCCTGCCGCTGGGATATCGGGCGTGCGCCCTGCGCGCAAGTAGGAGATCAAATTGGAGTTTTATGGGACGCGCGGAGATGGCCGCCCATCAACGCCATAGCGGCGATGTGAAGATGCCAATGCAGGTGAAATAGCCCAGCGCCCAAACGGCCGAGCGCAGGCTGGCCTGATCCGCAAGGTATGCCGCCAGATAGGCCGCGCGCAGCACCACGAAGCCGATGGCCATGGCATTGACGGTGCCGCTGGGGCCACCTTTCAGCTCGGCCACGATGACCGCAACGGCAAAAAAGGGAAAGATCTCGAAGGCATTGAGCTGTGCGGCATACGCCCGCTTGGCCACGCCGGTGTAGCCCGACGCGTGCCCGCGCGGGTCATTGTTGTCATATCGTCCGCCCGCCGCCTTGGCGATTCCCGTCGAGATCAAGGGCAGGATGGCAGTCAGGAGCACGCACCACAGGGCAATCGTCATGAGAAATCCATTCCGCGAGGCTGTGCCTGCCGGCGCAGGCTCAGAAAGTATTCAGATCAATGTGATACGAAAGGCTTGTAAATATGGATGTTGTACCCTGAATGGCAGCAGCATCTTTGGCGGGATTGTGGCTTGAAAGCTGCAACCCAAGAGGCGACAGTCGGTTTCAGGAACGGGTCATCGGAGTGATGAATGCGACGTAACAATCTGAAATCCATCATTGTGCCGGCATTGTGCGCGCTGGCGCTGGGGGCGTGCGACTCAAGCTCACGGTTCGGGGGGGCAAGCATGCCGCCCGGGCGGATCGCAACGGGTGCGCCGCCGCCCTTCATCGCGGCACCAACGGCGCCTGTCGCGACCACGAATCTGCCCCCTCCCGTCAGCGCGCAGCCCCTGCCGTCGCCCGGCATGCCTCCACCGGGGGGCGGCCCGCAGGCATCGCTGGGCCTGCCACCGGCCGGGCAAAGCATTCCGATCGATCCAGACAGCGAACGGCGGGCGCCGGATGCCCCGCGTGTGCAGGCACCGCCGCCAGTGCCGCCGCCTGTCGTCGCGGCGCGGCCCGAGCCACCTCCGGCGACGGGCGCGACCACGCGGAACGCCGTCATCGGCAACTGGAGCGCCCGGGAAGCCGCTGGCAACAACTGCCGCGTCACCCTGTCGAGTGCGCCGTCGCTTGATCTCTACAAGGCCTCGTCCTCGGGCTGTCAGACCCGGGAACTGCAGCGTGTGTCGGCTTGGGAACTCAGAGGCGAGGAAATCTATCTCTATGAGCCGGGCGGAGGTGTCGCGGCGCGCCTCAAGCA
>JANMMT010000046.1:0-7982 GCA_031373545.1 Hyphomicrobiales bacterium | reverse complement strand
GGCACGATCAGCGTGATCGGCTTGGTGGGAAAATTCGTCTGCGCCCCAACGGATTCACTCACGACCAAAGTGGCCACGGCCAGTGACGCTGCCAGCAGGCTTTTGCGCATCATGATATTTCTTTCAATCTTAAATGGTCATTGTGGCTGCAATCCTGCGGCTTTGATCACTGTTGCCCAATGCTTCACCTCGCGGTCAAGCTGGGCTCCGAGCGCAGCTTGCGAGCGCTGGTTGGCAGGAAACAGCAAGGTGCCCAGATCCGCGAAACGTACTTGCACGACTGGGTCGGCCAGCGCTTTCTGGAGCGCATTGTGCAGTTTGTCCAAGGCCTCTTTGGGTGTGCCCCGGGGCGCATAAAGCCCATGCCAGACCGAAAGATCGAAGCCGCTCAGCTCAGACGCAACGGTCGGCAGCGTGGGCAATTGGGATATGCGCTCGCGGGCGGTCACGCCAAAGGCCTTCACGGTGCCCGCCTGAACCTGCGGCACGGCGTTGGTGGTTTGGTCGCACAAGACATCCACCTGCCCTGCCACCACATCATTGAGCGCAGGGCCGGTGCCACGATAGGGAATGAAAGTGAAATTCACGCCCAGCGCCTGCCCCAGCATGATGCCGCACAGATGTGATCCAGAACCCGTGCCCGCATGGGCGATGCTGACGGTTTTCACATCGGCCTTCAGCCGTGCCAGAAACTCCGGCAGCGTGTCAGCCGGAAACGCATTCTTGGCAATCACCACGAATGGCCCGTAATTGACGAGGCCCACCGGTTCGAAGGCTGTCAGCGTGTCGTATCCGGGGCTGTTGTAGAGCGAAGCCCCCGCAGCCAGCGCCAGGTGATGGATCAGGACAGTATAGCCATCGGGCGCTGATTTCGCGACGCGGGCCGCACCCGCCGTGCCGCCAGCGCCCGCCACATTCTCGATGATGACCTGCTGCCCCAGCGTGTCTCCCATGACCTTGCCCACAAGTCTGGCAATGGAATCGGACGGCCCCCCCGCTGCAAAAGGCACCACCATGGTGATGGGGCGGTTGGGATAGGTCTGCGCCAGCGCAGCGGCTGGACCCAGCAAAACGGCAGCGCACAGCACAGAAAAGCGAAGCATGTGACCCTCCCAGGACCCTGGCGCCTTTGTGACACCTTCTTGTGCCCATAGTGGCGCAAGCGCTGCAGGTTGCAAGCGCGATGGACTGAGCCTTCTGTTGCAACTCTGCAAAAGCCGCTTTAGCGAAGGGCGATGAGCAATGCAGTCTCCCGCCACTCGGAAACCCAATTCACGGTCGCGACCTGGAACGTCAACTCGGTGCGACAGCGTATCGAGCACCTCGTGCGCTGGCTCAAAGAGCATAACCCTGACGTGGTCTGCCTGCAGGAGATCAAGACAATCGACGAGGGCTTTCCCGCCGCCGAGATCGAAGCCTTGGGCTATCATGTCGCCGTGCATGGCCAGAAGACCTTCAACGGCGTGGCGCTGCTGTCCAGGCATCCGCTCGAAGATGTGCGGCGCGGCCTGCCAGACCCTTTGCGCGGGCCGGAGGACGCGGCGGATGAGCAGGCGCGCTACATTGAGGCCGTGGTGTCAGTCGGGGACAGCGCGGTACGCGTGGCGTCCATTTATCTGCCGAACGGCAATCCCACGACGGGGGTGCCAATCGCTGGCGATAAATACGATTACAAGCTGCGCTGGATGGAGCGGCTGCGCCTGCATGCGGCGGAGTTGCTGAAACTGGAAGAAGCCCTGGTGCTGGCGGGCGACTACAATGTCATTCCCAGCGCTGTCGATTGCCATGATCCGGCGCTGTGGGCGCAGGATGCGCTGTTTTTGCCGCAGACGCGTGCGGCGTTTCAATGTCTGCTGGCGCTGGGTCTCACCGAGGCCGTGCGCGCCTCGACGGATGCCACCAAGCTGTACACGTTCTGGGATTATCAGGCGGGCGCCTGGCCGAAAAACAACGGCATCCGCATCGACCATTTGCTGCTTTCCCCCCAGGCGGCTGATCGGCTGCAGGGTGTGGTCATCGACAAGGATGAGCGCGACCGGGACAAGCCATCAGATCATGTGCCTGTGCGGGCAACGATGCGGATTTGAAGGCCCTCCCCGCGCGGGAGAGCGGTCAGCGCTTCTCGGCGGATTTCAGAAAACGGTCAGCCAGTTGGCGCGCGGCGGCGCGCTCGCTCTCGGAGGCGGCAGCAAAAGCCATCTCATGCGTTTCCACCACCCAGCGTTCACGCGACGCGCTGGCATTTTCGCGTGCGACTTGCAGCCACATGAGGCCGCGCGTCGTCTGGCGCGGCATGTTCTCGCCCAGCACCATCATGCGGCCAAGCAGCGCCTGCGCCAGCACATGGCCCTTTTCCGCCGCATGGCTGAGCCAGCGCGCGCCGAGCTTTGGGTCACTCTGGCCGGTCGTGCCATCAAACAGCAGACGGGCCAGATGATACTGCGCGTCGGCGTGGCCGTAATAGGTTGCGGCATAGGTGAACATGCGCGCGGATTGCGCCGGGTTGGCGCGCACCGGACTGGCAGGTATGCCGTCCAGCCAATAGAGCCCGAGCGCCACGAACGCATTGGCCACAATGCCTGCATGGAGCGACTCTCGGCTTTCATCCCCGCGCAGATCGGCGATGCGGGAATAGAGCTGGAAGGCCTTGAAGTCATCGGCCTTCACACCGTCGCCATCGGCGTACATGCGCGCAAGTTTCCAAAGCGCAAGCAGATCACCCTTGGCGGCAGCATCATCCAGCTTGGCCAACGCGGCTTTCTTGTCGCCGGATTGATAGCTCTGCATATACCCGCGCCACATGTCGCGGATGGTGCGGTCCACGCCCAGCGAGGGTGCCGCGGTCAGGCCACTGGTCGGCAAAGCCGGCAATGCTGTGGAGGGAGGCGTCTCTGCAGGGGCATCTTTGAGCTCGAATGCGACAGCACCGCCGGCGCCCAGCGCCAGCCATGCCATCACGCATACAGCACAGGATGCCTCAGATATCCGCATAACAGTGCTTCTCGCCCTCTCCGCCTGGGTGTGTCACAGCCCCGCCGACAGCGGAGCCCACACCTTGTGCATATTTCCACAGCGCGCCCGAACCGAACTCCGTTTCCCGCGGCTGCCAGAGCTGACGACGCGCCTCCAATTCGGCATCCGTAAGGCGAACTTCGAGCTTTCCCGTGACCGCATCGAGATGGATGATGTCACCGTCCTGGAGCAGCGCGATCGGCCCGCCGAGCGCCGCCTCCGGGCCCACATGGCCCACGCAAAAACCCCGAGTCGCGCCCGAAAAGCGTCCGTCGGTGATCAATGCCACTTTGTCACCCATGCCCTGCCCGTAAAGCGAAGCCGTGGTGGCCAGCATCTCGCGCATGCCGGGACCCCCGCGCGGTCCCTCGTAGCGGATCACCAGCACATCACCCTCTTTGTACTGGCGCTTTTTCACAGCCTCGAAGCAGGATTCTTCATTGTCGAAGCAGCGCGCCGGGCCTGTGAAAACCTGTTTGTCCGCTGGCATCCCCGCGACCTTCACAATCGCGCCTTCGGGCGCCAAGTTGCCCCGCAAGCCAACGACGCCTCCCGTTTTGGTCAGCGGCTTGGACACGGGGTAAACCACGTCCTGGTCCGGGTTCCATTTCACGGATGCGAGATTCTCCGCCATGGTGCGGCCCGTCACGGTCATGCAGTCACCGTGGAGGAAACCGCCGTCGAGCAGCGCCTTCATGACGAGCGGAATGCCGCCCACCTCGAACAAGTCCTTGGCGACATATTTTCCACCAGGCTTCAGATCGGCGATGTAAGGGGTGCGCTTGAAGATTTCCGCCACGTCGAAGAGATCGAACTTGATGCCGCACTCATGGGCGATGGCGGGCAGATGCAACGCTGCATTGGTGGAGCCACCCGAAGCCGCGACGGTCATCGCCGCATTCTCCAGCGCCTTCAATGTCACGATGTCGCGCGGGCGCAGATTCTGGGCGATGAGTTGCATCACCATCTCGCCAGCGGTCATGCAGAAGCTGTCGCGGATTTCGTAAGGCGCAGGTGCCCCTGCCGAATAGGGCAATGCCAGCCCGATGGCTTCGGACACCATCGCCATGGTGTTGGCCGTGAACTGCGCGCCGCAGGCTCCCGCTGACGGGCAGGCCTTGGCCTCCAGTTCCGTCAGATCCTCGATCGACATGTCACCCACCGAGAATTTGCCCACGGCCTCGAACACATCCTGCACGGTGACGGGCTTGCCCTTGAAGGTACCGGGCAAGATTGAACCGCCATAGATAAAGATGGACGGCACGTTGAGGCGCACCATCGCCATCATCATGCCCGGCAGGGACTTGTCACAACCCGCCAGCCCCACCAGCGCATCGTAGCTGTGACCGCGCATGGTCAGTTCGACTGAATCCGCGATGACTTCGCGTGAGACGAGGCTGGATTTCATGCCTTGGTGGCCCATGGCGATGCCGTCTGTCACCGAAATGGTGCAGAATTCGCGGGGTGTGCCACCGCCGGAAATCACGCCCTTCTTCACCGCCTGCGCCTGGCGCATGAGGGAGATGTTGCAAGGGGCCGCCTCATTCCAGCACGAGGCCACACCGACGAAGGGCAGGCTCATCTGCTGACGGGTCAAGCCCATGGCATAATAATAGGAGCGGTGGGGCGCGCGCTCCGGCCCTTCCGTCACATGCCGCGATGGCAGTTTGGCTTTGTCAAACACAGGTTTCGTCATGCTCGATCTCCGGCACCGTTCTGAATTCATCCCGCAAGCACCATCGCCGGAACCGTGGCTGAGTTGCCACAGCAGGGTGCAGCGCCGCAAGTGAATCGTGCCGGATCGCCCCCTTCGTGTGAATTGGTATTTTGCGCAGAAACCTTTAAAAAACCCGCAGGTTACAGCGCGTTACATCCCTTTGCACCGCGCGCGGATCATGGCGGGATTGGGGCACGGGCCGACACGCTTGCTCCTGAAATCATGATTGCCGGTATGTGTTGCACCCACGCAACACATGTCTTCGACTAAAGCAGGAAGGGGAAGATCACGAAGCCGCCGATGATGAAAAACAGCAGGATGCCCGTGGCCAGCGGCAGGTGCTTTTCGATGAAGGTGCGGATGTTGTCGCCGTAATAGTGCAGCGCCACGGCGAACATGAAGAAGAAGGTAAGGCGCGAGACGAACATGCCCACGAAAAACAGCGGCAGATTGTAGCTCAGGAAGCCCGACATGATCGTCACAATCTTGAACGGGATCGGCGTCAAGCCTTTGGTCACCAGCACCCAGAACCAGTGGCTGTTGGCCGTTGCCAGCAACTCCTGCGATTTGTCCGCCAGCCCATAGAGGTTGATGATCCACAGGCCCACCGTGTCATAAAGCAGGTGGCCGATGCCATAGCCCACGAACCCGCCCGCGCAGGCCCCTGCCGTGCACACAAGCGCATAATACCAGGACTTTTTCGGATTTGCGAGGCACATGGGGATCAGCAGCGGGATCGGCGGAATGGGGCTGATCGAGCTTTCCATGAAGGTCACGGCAAAGAGCACCAGTGCCGCACGCGGATGGTTCGCGTAGGATACAATCCAGTCGTAGGCACGTTTCAGCATGGGAAGTGACTGCCCTGAAGAGAGAGTTAGCGCTGCCGGGATAGGAAGATCCGCGACCGTTGAAGGCCAGCGGTGAGCGCCATCGGTCGCTTTTTCAAGGCAACTTTGCGACGCTTCGGCGTCTCAAATCATACATTAACCCGCCTGACAATGTTGCTTCCACTGGGGCAAGTGGCAACCCCGCATCCGCCAGCCGATTCGCGAGCCAATGGTTGCAGACATGGAAGAGATGGTAGCGCCCGTTGGCGGCGAAAAAGGCGCTCGGGCCATAAAGCCCCGGTCCCAGCATCGTGGGCGCGCCCTGCAGATCGACACGGAAGGACCGCTCCATCGCACGGATCATCCGGTCCATTCCCTCGTGGCTGATGGCCAACCGCTGGCCGTCGCTTCCGGTGAAGACAAGGCGCGGATCACCGACAATGCCGACGATATGCAACACGGATGCGTTGCCCGGCAGCAACAAGGCGCGCAGAACATGCGGCATGGTGCTGAGGGATGCTGACGGCACGTTGCGGTAGAAATTCTCGTCCCCCCAGCCGATCTCGACCCAGTCAAACCTTTCGAAATTTTCGAGCGCCAAAGGTGTGGCCTGCAGCCCCAGCGCGCGGGCGCGGTCCAGCACAAGCTTGGCCGGCAAGGCCATGCTGGCATGGTAACCGTGATCAAAGACGTGAATGACCAAGGCGTCCCCGGCCGCAGGCGCAAGAGACGGATCGGCGGGCTGCCGCAGGATGGCCGCCAGCAGCACGAGCCCGGCACACGCGGCGGCCACGGCCAGAGCAATCCAGCGCAGCCCGCGCATCATGCCTTCAGGCCAATCGGGCGAGCGCTGCCGCGAGCCGCGTGCGGCGTGCGGCGAAGGTGATCAGCCGCTCGCGGTTTTCCTCCACCACCTCATCGGGCGCTTTGGCGATGAACTCCGCATTGGCGAGCTTGGCCTGCGTGCCGCGAATCTCGCCGTCGATCTTGGCGATCTCCTTGGCGAGGCGCGCGCTTTCGGTGGGAATGTCGATCAGGCCACCCACAGGCAGCGCCGCCGCATCGCGCCGCACCATGACGGGGGCCGATTGCGCGGGCGGAACCGCCGCAAAGCTGATTGCATCGATGCGGCCCAGGCGCTTGATGGTGTCGTTCCAGCGGCCCACGCGGGCTTCAACCTCCGGCGCAGCATCCACGAACACCAACGGAGCCAAGGCCCCGGCCGGCACATTCATTTCCGAGCGCACCGAGCGCAGTTCCGCCACCAGATCGACCACCCAGCCCACCTCGGCTTCCGCCGCCTCATTGGCCAGGCCATCGAGCACGGGCCAATCAGCGAGGCAGAGCAGCGTGTCGCCGTCCATTTGCGGCGGGCGGGGCGCGCCCTCCCCGGCCAGCGATGCCCAGAGTTCTTCGGTCAGGTAGGGCATGAACGGATGCAGCAGCTTGGCGATGATGTCGATCAGCCAGGCCGTCGTGGCACGGATTTCGGTCTTCTGCGGGCTGTCATCCCCTTGCAGCACGGGTTTGGCCAGCTCGATGTACCAATCGCAGAAGGTGCCCCAGACAAAGCGGTAGAGCACATCGGCCGCCTCGCCGAACTGGTAGGTCTCGATGGCGCGGGCCAGCGCCGCCTCGGCCTTCGCCGCCTCGCTCAGCACCCATTTGTTCAGTGGCAAGGTCACGGTGTGCGGATCAAAGCCGGGCACGCGGGCGCAGCCGTTCATGCCGGCAAAGCGCGCGGCGTTCCAGACCTTGGTGGCAAAGTTGCGATAGCCCTCGACGCGGCTCATGGCGAGCTTGATGTCGCGCCCTTGCTGGGTCATGGCGGCGAGCGTGAAGCGCAAGGCGTCGGCGCCGTATTGGTCGATGACGGGTAGCGGATCGATGACGTTACCTGTCGTCTTCGACATTTTCTTGCCCTTCTCGTCTCGCACAATCCCGTGCAGGATCACGTTGCGGAAGGGCACATCGTCCATGAAATGGAGGCCCGTCATCATCATGCGGGCGACCCAGAAGAAGATGATGTCCGGCCCCGTGACGAGCACATCGTTGGGGTAGAACTTGGCGAGTTCCGGCGTCGGCTGCGGCCAGCCGAGGGTGGAATAGGGCCAGAGCGCGGAGGAAAACCAGGTGTCGAGGACGTCGGGATCTCTGCAGACACCGACTACACCTTGTTCCATCAAACTTAAGACTTCCGGCAAGCTTCCGCAAATATCAATCGTTCGATTTACACCGTAAAATTCTCCCGCCAACTTTAACATTTCAGTTTCAGAGGCAGCAACTAGGGCCGTGCCAGGATTGCTTACGCCAGTCCGAAAGCTAAGTTTTTTCCCGTCAGCGGACTGGCCCGGCCCATACCACACCGGAATCTGGTGACCCCACCAGAGTTGGCGCGAGATGCACCAGGGCTCGATGTTCTCCAG
>JANMMT010000034.1:0-5136 GCA_031373545.1 Hyphomicrobiales bacterium | reverse complement strand
TCTTCATTGGCGCGACCGTGCTGCTGCTGGTCATCGTGACTGGCGGGCTGGTGCTGCTGCGATAGAGGCAGCAGTGCCGACGCGACCGCGTGCCCACGCTCACGGTGCGCTGCCAAAATGCCGGTAAGGGGAAAGTGGTGCGCTTGAGGGATTCGAACCTCCGACCCCCTCATTACGAATCAAATTATTGGATTTCCCCAGACGTCCCGGATTATCCCAACATGTCATTAAGTCATTGATTTGAATATATTTATTTTCCTGCGATGTCCCGTGTGCCAATCATCGCTCCTGCCCGTGTGGACAGCATGTGGACAACATTTTGTCAGCAGGACGCGATTGGATTTTCTGATGCCTTCGATGCGAGAGCCTTTGACAGCGGTAAAACTGACCAAACGTGTCATTGATCTGGCCGATGTTGGGCGGGGCCGTCACGCGCTATGGGATACTGAACCGCGCGGGTTCGGGGTGCAGATCGAGCCGACCGGAACCCGGACCTATGTTGTGCGCTACAGGCCCAAGGGGCTTGGGCGTGATGGCCCAAGACGGTTCTACAAGATTGGCCGCCATAGGGATCTGACGACGGAAGAAGCTCGAGCCCGAGCCAAAAGCGTATTAGGTCAGGTTGCAGACGGGTAGGATCCTGCAGCGACTTTAAAAGTGTCGCGGTCGGAACATGTGCGCAAACGGGACGCCCTTACCATTGCGGCCCTTGGAGCAATCTTTCTTGAAGAGCACGTACAGGCCCGGCGCAAAGCAAGGACCGCTATCGGATATGAGATGGTTCTGCGCAAGCATGCCTATCCTGAGATCGGACATCTGAAAGCCGAAGCTGTCACGCGCTTTGATATCATCCGGCTGCATACAGCCATGAAAGCCTCGCCCCAAACCGCAAATCGGGTGGTCGCTGTCATCAGCAGCATGTACAGCTTTGCCCAGAAGCATGATCTTGTCCCGGAAGGCATGAGCCCCACGCGGGGTATCGAGAAGTACCGAGAGGAAGGCCGGGAGCGCTATCTGACTTCGGCAGAGATGCAGCGGCTTGGGGAAGCGCTAGAACAAGGCGAGACCGTCGGCATCCCGTGGGATTTTGATCCCGAAGACGAAAAATCCAAGCACGTTCCAAAATCCTGGAAAGGCCAGCGCGAGAAGCTGGATACGCACGCTGCCGCTGCTCTGAGGCTCTTGCTCCTGACCGGGGCACGCTTGCGCGAGATCCTTGATCTGCGTTGGAGCTATGTTGATCTGGAGCGCGGGCTGCTCTTTCTTCCCGATTCCAAAACGGGCCGGAAGACCATTGTGCTTAGCGGCGCGGCAATGGTGATCATTGAGACACTGGCCGAGAAGGACAAGGCTGCGATCAGGAAAGCTGGAGACAGTTATGTGATCAGGGGTCTTGAGGATGGCAAACCGCGCAGCGATCTGAAGCGGCCGTGGGAAGCTGTAAAACGGCACGCCGGACTTGAGCGCGTCCGCCTTCACGACCTGCGCCATACCTTTGCCTCGCTTGGGGCAGGAGCAAGCCTTGGGCTTCCAATCGTTGGCAAGCTGCTTGGCCATTCGCAACCCCAGACGACTGCTCGTTACGCGCATCTGGATGCTGATCCCCTTCGCCGGGCCTCCGACATCGTCGGCAATCAGATAGTCAAGGCGATAGCAGGCCAGGCGAAACCTAGAGCTTGACCGGCGAGACCATCCGAGAGGCTCCCCCTAACTTTTCTGAGCAAGTGCCAAGTCTGCGGGATCTCATTGTTTCGATCTTAATAATAGGAATATAATACTATATGATGATTTCATGAGGCTGATGTGTCGCCTCATGGCAAGGCGCTGCCTGCCGAGGGCTGATCTGCCGCTCATCTTTGTCTTCAACTCCCTGTTGTCATGCATTCTGCCGCCGTTGAGCGGCCGCTTGCCTATGGAAAGGTCTGATCTCATGAGTTCGTCTTCACATCCTGATATTGCTTCTGCTGCTTTGATCGTGCTGGGACGCCGGAAGGGCAGTCAGTACTGCGGCGGCTGGTTCACGCTGGATGATAAGCAGCCAGTGCACTTGGCTGCGGTCAATGCTGGCTACTATGTTCTCAAGCTTGAACAGGTGCCGCCTGAGGCAGCGCATTGGGTTCAGCGCGGCGTTGTGAAGCCTGACGGAACTCTGACGCTGTTGGCCATCGCACGTGATGTCTATGACAAGCTGGCAGGCGCAGATAATCTTGCCCCGTCCAGTCCTTCAGTGTCAGCGCCTGAACTGCAATTCTCCTCTGATGCGGGCGTTGCCACGAATGTCACAGTAGCCAGTTCTGCCAAGAAAATGTCGCAAGTTGCGACATTGCCTGTCACCCAAAATAGCGATTCCGACCTCGTTTTACCTATAATGTCGCAACTTACGACATCGGGCAGTGCAGGCTCTGGTGAGATTGCGCGTGAACAGATCGTTGGCGTTGTCTCGGAGAGGATTAACGCTTCGACCGATCCGGTAACGCGGATAGCCCTCTGGAACAGTCTCAAGGACGGCGACGTCGTACTAGCGGCGGAACTCGGCCGTAAGGATGTGATCGAGGGATATTGGCCAGCGGTGATCACCCATGTCGATGCCGCCGGGCGTTATACGCTGCGCTGGCGCGATGATGATCGCTATCCACACTTCAAGCTCTACCAACGGCATCTAGCGCTGTTCCATGCCGACGCTTGATGGGCTGGTCCTGTATTGCGCCGAACCCTCGCCCTTCAATCCATGGAGAATGCTGATGCTTGGCCGCCAGGCAAAGACCCTTTCACCTTCTGCTTTGCGCTGTGTGCTGGCGCGGGTACGCAAAAACCGCCGGGCTACCCGCGACCGGGTGCTGGTACTGCTCTCGATCCGGGCCGGTTTGCGGGCCTGTGAGATTGCCAAGTTGACCTGGGGCATGGTCCTGACCCCGGATGGGCAGATCGGCGTGACCATGGATGTGCGTTCGGTGATTGCCAAGATGCAAGGTGGGCGGCGTATTCCGCTCCACCCCGATCTGCGCTGGGCATTGGTGCTCCTGAAGCAAGAGGTGAGGGGGCCTGCCACGCTGTTGCCTGGTGATCCGGTGATCCTATCAGCCAAGGGAGGGGCGATGCGGCCCAACAGCCTCATCAACTGGTTCATGGCCCTCTATGGCGCCTTGGGGCTGGAGGGCTGTTCCTCGCATTCAGGGCGGCGCACCTTCATCACCAATGCGGCCCGCAACGTGCACAAGGCAGGGGCGACCTTGCGCGATGTGCAAATGCTTGCGGGCCACCGCTCGATCGAGACCACCCAGCGCTATATCGACGGCGATACCGATGCCCAGCGCAAGCTCGTCGGGTTGATTTGAACCGGGCGGCGTACTCGGCGAGCTTTGCCGCACAGTCCGTAGTCAACATCTCATTATTCCAGACCGGAGTTTCGAACCGTGATCGATGATTGTGAACGACCACCCATGCCTGACTGGCAAGACAGGAGCGCACAGACCACCATCGTTACGGTTTGTCTGCGCGGCCACTATCAGCGGCCAGTGCCCAAGACCCGGGACCGCGTGTTGATCCTAGAACGGCTGGTGGAAGCCTTTGCCGCCTATGGTGACTGGGTTCCCGTTGATAGCGTGCTGCTGCCGGGCGGGTTCTTGTGGATAAGCGAGGTGGTTGGCCACAGAACTACGCTTGAGCGCCAATCAATTGTCGAGAACAGCCAGATCGGGCGGGCGCTCAGCCAAATCTCAGGCCAACTCCATGCCCTCTGGCCTAAGGTAGCCCTGATCGTCGGGATCGACAGTCGGCCGATGAACCGCTGGCTTGGCGGCGATCAGTTGGTCAGTGCCTGGCGTGATGGCAACCTCATTGCACTGACCCGCAAAGCCTTCCCGGTGAACTGCGAGACCGATGGCTCTGAACCGGTGGTCTGGATCACATCCGGCGACGCCGATGACCCACAACGCAGTATCATCCTGCGCAATGGCCAACGCGCCGTGCTGCTCGCCTGCTATGATGCCTTTGCCCTCAGGGCTGTTGCTGGTGCCCACTATGCTGATCTGACAGCCATCCGCTTCATCTGCGACCAGCAGGGCCGTATCAGGCCAGCAACGCAGGCTGAACGGCAGGAGCATCTCGAGCGCTGGCTGGCCTATCTTGCCCGGTCTCCACCTGATCTGGGGCTGGTGGCCATCCACAGCTTTGCCAAGGCAGGCCGAGATGGCTATTGGCAGCGCCATGGCATTGCCGGAGCCTCTGCCGCGCTGCAGGGCATGGCGATCATTGGTGCCGCCCACTTAGAGCAGGGCTTGCCGCACAGCCTCAGTCTCAGCCCGCTCGCGGCTCACGGCGTTCCGCAAAGCCATCTGACGGATGGAACAAGGCGCACCGCCCATCGTCTGGCTCCGATCGACGGCTTCACGCTCTTCACTGACGACCACAAACCTCCTGCCCTGATCCGGCGTTTTGTCATCCCTCATCAACGGAACATAACATGAACAATATCTCAATCGGTCCCAATAGCCCCGAGGCCAAAGCCCAGATCGAACCCGAGGCCGCGAATGAAACCGCCACTAAGCTTGACGTCGAGGGGGTTGCAGAAAGCAGTTCTGTGATCCGCAGCCTGAACGACGCCTTTCGCCAAGGAATGGGCCAAGGAGTTGGGCAAGGCCAGATCCTTCTCACGTCCGGCATCATCGCATTGGGTTGGCAGGCACAGCAGGAGATCATGGCGAAGGTGCAGACGTTTGCGGCCTTTGATACCGGCAATGACCCCTATCACGAGCACGACTTTGGCTGTGTCACCTATGAGGGTAAACGCATCTTCTTCAAGATCGACTACTACAACGCCGATCTGACAGCCGGATCGGAAGACCCAGCCGATCCCAGCCTGACCACCCGCGTGCTGACCATCATGCTGGCCGAGGAACACTGAGCTGTCCGGTTCTGGCCGCAAGCCGACGTTCACGGCGTGGTTTAAGCATACACTTGTCGAGGAACAAACGGACATCACGTCTCAGTACGAATTATGTTTTCGCTTGATCGTGGTAGCAGCAACGCCCAAGATTCCCTGTCGGCTCCTTGGTCGCAGTCGGCCCACGAGACTACGCCTGAAATCGGTGACAGAAGGCCGAGTGGCACATTGCCGAGTCTCATTTTGCCAACCTC
>JANMMT010000032.1:0-5990 GCA_031373545.1 Hyphomicrobiales bacterium | reverse complement strand
CCTTCATTTCCGCCGCCGCCACCTACGGCCCCGGCACACTGGCCACCGTGCTGACAGGCATGGGCAGCGATGGCCTGCGCGGGGCCTCCATGATCATTGAAAAAGGCGGCAATGTCCTTGCCCAGGATGAGGCCTCGAGCGTCGTCTGGGGCATGCCGGGTGCCGTTGCCAAGAACGGTCTCTGCGCCTCGGTCGAGCCCATCGCGCGGCTTGCGCAGATCATCAATGCGGCTGCGGGAAGCCCTGCGCCATGACCGAGCAGGAACTCGCCATCATCCAGGCCTTCGTGCTGCGGCACACCGGCATCGTGCTGACGGCAGAAAAACGCTACCTTGTGGAATCCCGGTTGGACCCGGTCCTGCGCACGCTAAAGATCGCCAGCCTGTCTCACCTCGCGCAGATGCTGCGCGCGCCCACGCGCGAGCTGGAAACCGCCGTCATCGACGCCATGACCACCAACGAAACACTGTTCTTTCGCGACCGCACGCCCTTCGACCAGTTCACCAACCTCATCCTGCCCAGGCTGATTGCGGCACGCCGCAGCACAGGCAAGATCCGCATCTGGTGCGCGGCCTGTTCCTCCGGCCAGGAACCCTACTCGCTCAGCATGATCCTGGAGGATGCGCGCCATCAGCTCGGCGGGTTGCAGGTCGAGATTCTGGCAACTGACATATCCGAGAAGATACTCGGTCAGGCCCGAGAGGGCGTTTACAGTCAGTTCGAAGTGCAGCGCGGGCTGCCCATCAAGCTGCTGTTGCAGCATTTCACCCAGCAGGGCCTCCGCTGGAAGATCAATCCGGACCTGGGCAAGCGCATTGACTTTCGCCGCCTCAATCTTACGCAGGCCTTGCCGAGCATGGGCAAATTCGATGTGATCTTCTGCCGCAACGTGCTGATCTATTTCAATGATTCGATAAAGCGTGAGGTGTTGGCGCGCTTGGCCAGCGTCATGGCTCCCGACGGATTTCTGCTGCTTGGCGGTGCTGAAACCGTTCTGGGGGTGACGGATACCCTTGCGCCCCACAAGGACGAGCGCGGGATGTATGTGCATGCGGGCTCACCGGAAGCCTACAGCTCCGCAGCGCGGTTCAACCAGCGCAAATCCTGAATGGCGACGGCCTGTGCGGCGTCAGGCCGCCGATGGGGCCCTGATCTGACCGGGCTCTGGAACCCCCACGCCCACCGCCTCGTATTCGTTGAGCTTGTTGCGCAGGGTGCGGATCGAAATGCCCAGAATGCGCGCGGCATGGGTGCGGTTGCCCAGGCAATGGTCCAGCGTATCAAGGATCAGCGATTGCTCCACCTCCGCCACGGTCTGGCCCACCAGCGAGCGCGTGACGGCCTCCGCCGTCTGCGCCAGCCGTTCCGCCATGCCCACGGGGCGGGTGAGATCCTCGCCATCCGGCGACACAAGATCAGCGGGGCCAATGGTGGGCTCCTGCGCCAGCAGCACGGCGCGGTGGATGGTGTTCTCCAGCTCGCGCACATTGCCCTTCCAGCTGTTGGAAATGAGCACACTGCTGGCCTCCTTGGAGAGGGGCTTGCGCGCCAACCCGTTCAGTTCGGCGTATTTCACCGCGAAATGCTCGGACAGCGCCATGATATCGAGCGGTCGCTCGCGCAGCGCCGGGATGCGCAGGTTCACCACATTGAGGCGGTAGAGCAGGTCTTCGCGGAAGGCGCCCTGCTTCACGGCCTCGACCAGGTTACGGTTGGAGGTGGCGATGATGCGGATATCGACCTTCACGGGCTGCGTGCCGCCCACCCGGTCGATCACGCGCTCCTGAATGGCGCGCAGGAGCTTGGCCTGCAGTCGCACATCCATCTCGGAAATTTCATCGAGCAGCAGCGTGCCGCCGTTCGCCTCCTCGAACTTGCCGATGCGCCGGGCGATGGCCCCTGTGAAAGCGCCCTTCTCATGGCCGAAGAGCTCGGATTCCAGCAGGTTCTCGGGGATCGCCGCACAATTGACCGAGATGAAGGGCTTGTCGCGGCGCTTGGATTTCTGGTGCACCAGACGCGCCATCACCTCCTTGCCGACCCCGCTTTCGCCGGTGATCAGCACGGAGGCTTCCGACCCCGCGATCTGCAACGCCAGCTTGATGACACGTTCCATCGCCGGGTCACGCACCACCACATCCGAGCGCTCGCGGCTGACGGCTTCGAGCACGGCGGCAATCAGTTCGGGGTCAGGCGGCAGCGGAATATATTCGCGCGCGCCGGCCTGGATGGCGGCCACAGCCGAACGCGCATCGGTTCCCGTGCCGCAGGCGACGATGGGCAGCGTGATGCGTTCCGCGGCGAGCGCCTCCACCAGCGATGCGATGTCGAGGCTGACCTCCACCAGCAAGAGGTCCGCCCCGCGCCCGGCGCGCAGATGGGCCAGTGCATTGGCGCATGTATCGACCTGTGCCACCTGCGCCCCGCGCTCGCGGGCAATCTTGGCGGCGGTGATGAGTTCACCCCGAAGTGTTCCGACAATGAGCAGGCGCATGCGTGTGATCCTTACCTGTCCGTCTTGATGATTTCGGTCATGGTGACGCCGAGTTTCTCCTCGACCACCACCACTTCGCCGCGCGCCACCAGGCGGTTGTTGACATAGATGTCGATGGCCTCGCCCACCTTGCGATCCAACTCGAGCAACTGGCCGGGCGCCATTTTCAGCAATTGCGACACCTCCATGCGCATCTTGCCCAGCACAGCAGAGACGTTTACCGGCACATCGAGAATCTGTTCGAGATCGGCCACGGTCTTGGGGGTGCGCGTCGGAGGCGCAGCATCCCGCCCCGCCGTCACCGCACCGGCACTTTCAAGATCAGGAAGGTTGAGATCGGTATCCATGGTCTACTCCCCACCTTGCCCGTGCGGTGCTGTGCCGTGAATGGCCAGCGCCTGCTCGACAGCAAGTGACAAAATCTGTGCGGCCGCCGCGCCGTCGCGCACGATGCCGCCATCCGCCCATTCGATACGCACGTCGCCGGGCGCAATCTCGGGCTCACCCAGGATGATCAGCCGGCCTTCGTATCCCTTGTCCCGCGCGATGGTCTGCAACCGATCGCGCGTGGCTTCCACCAGCTCGGGCGCAACGCGCACGGCCACATGGGGGGCGCCCCTCAGATCATCGAAAATCCGGCGGGCCGCCTCCTCGATGGGGGCCAGTGGCTGGCGTTCCACGAGGCTTCCCGAGAGACGCGCAGCAAAGGCAAAAGCGAACCGCAGCGCCTCGGCGGATGCGCTGGCGTGAATGCCATCCAACTCATACCGCGCCTGATCGAACGCCATTGTGACCGCTTCCATCGCGCGCGCCAGACGCGCTGTTTCCTCATTGCGGGCCATCGCCTGGCCTTCGAGATATCCTTCGGTGCGTGCGGCGGCGGCGGAAAGAGCCATGAGCTTCTCGTGCTCGCTGACCGTCAGTGTCGGCTCCTTGTCCTCGATCGGCACAAAGCGTTCGGCCGTCTCGGGGAAGCTGCGTTCGAAGGTGAAACGGGCGGCCATCAGTACACCAGCTCGTCTTCGGCGCGGTTCTTGGAGATGATGATATCGCCCTTGGCGGCCAGGTCCTTGGCCAGCACCACCATCTTCATCTGGGCATCGTCCACCTCTTTCAGGCGCACGGGGCCAAGCCCGCCCATGTCATCCTCGAGATTTTTGGCGGCGCGCGTGGACAGATTGCCGAGGAAGAAGGTGCGCGCGTTGTCCGAAGCGCCTTTGAGCGCCATGGAGAGCGTGTCCTTCTCGACCGAGCGCAGCAGCGTCTGCACGCTGGCAGGGTCCAGCTTTGTGAGATCATCGAAGGTGAACATCAGCGAGCGGATGCGCTGCGCGCTGTCGCGGCTTCGGTCATCGAGGCGGGAGAGAAAGCGCGTCTCTGTCTGGCGGTCGAAGGAGTTGAAGATTTCCGCCATCTGCTCGTGCGAGTCGCGGCGGCTGGACATGGACAGGTTGGAGATGAACTCGTTACGCAGCGTTTCCTCGATCCGCTCCAGCACGTCCTTGGAGACGGCCTCCATCTTCAGCATGCGCTGCACCACTTCCATGGCGAAATCGTCGGGGAAGATGCCGAGCACCCGCGCGGCCTGATCCGGCTTGATCTTGCACAGCACCACCGCGACGGTCTGCGGGTACTCGTTTTTGAGGTAGTTCGCGAGCACCGCATCCTGCACGTTGGAGAGCTTCTGCCACATGTTGCGGCCCGCAGGCCCGCGGATTTCTGACATGATGTTTTCGGCGCGGTCCTTGGGCAACAGTTTCGCCAGCAGGCTCTCCGTGCTGTCGAAATCCCCCGTGACGGCACCCGACAGCGACATGCGCGAGACGAAATCATTCATGAGTCCTTCGACCATGTTGGCATCGATGGAGCCGAGCTGGCTCATGGCGAGCGAGATCGTGCGGATTTCATCGTCATCCATCATCGGCCAGATTTTCGCGCCATGCTTTTCGCCCAGCACCAGCATGATGATCGCGGCTTTCTCGGCACCGCTGAGGACGCGCGGGCGCGCCGCAACAGCCGCTGCCGCCGCCATGGCGGCCCGTTCGGATGTGACTGTGTCTGCGACGCGTGCCATGTCTCGTTGCTATCCTTGACCGTCAATTGGCGCCGTGAAGCCACTGGCGCAGGATCGCCACGGTTTCAGGCGGGTTCTTGGAGGCAATTTCGCCCACTTTCTCGATGGAACGTTGCTGAATCGCCCCGTTGATCTGGCTCATTTGAATCATCTGTTCCGTCATGGTCGGCTCATCGGCGGGATTGGGCGGCCCGCCGCCGGGCGGTGCGGCTACAGCGATCATCTGGCCATTGGCCGCCTGCACCATGATCTGCTGCGGCTTCTCGGGTGCCTTGATCATGCCCATGAAGGGTTTGACCACGAAGAGGAACACGAACACCGTCACCAGGGCGAGCACGCCCAGCTCCAGCATGCGGAAGGTGTCATCCTTGGAGAAGCTGAAGAGCCGCTCGAACGTGGACTGCTCCCGCGTCTCCGCCACGGTGGGCGACTCCGCAAAGCGCAGGTTCACGACCTCCACGCTGTCGCCGCGCTTCTGGTCATAACCGATGGCCGAGCGCACGAGGGTCGCGATGCGCTCGAGTTCTTCCGCCGCACGCGGCGCGTAATCCATCTGGTTGCCGCTGGCCGCCTTGGCATAGGCCCCGTCCACCAGCACCGCGACGGACAGGCGGCGCACGCGCCCACCCTCGATCACCTCGGTGCGCGTGGTGCGGGAGATCTCGTAGTTGACCGTTTCCTCGTTCTTCTGGGAGGCTTCGCGCTGGTTGCCCTGCTGCTGCGCACCCGCGCCGGGCAACTCGTTGGCAACCGTCACCTGCCCTTCGCGCGCCTGGTTGGACGAGTTGCTCTCGTTGCGGGTGTTGGTGGAGCGCACCACGCGGCTTTCGGGGTCGAAGCTTTCCTGTGTCTGCTGGATGCGGTTGAAATCCATCTCCGCCGCCACCTGCACGCGGGCGCGGCCGCGGCCCACGATGGAGGCCACGATGTCTTCCACCTGCTGGCGCACACGCCGCTCATAGCCCTGCTGCTTTTCGGCAATCGCTCCGGTGGGATCGCTGCTGTCGCCGGCCCCGTCTGCCAGCAGGCGACCCGCTTCATCCACGATCGAGACGCGGTCGGGCTTGAGCCCGTCCACGGCGGTGGCGACCAGATGGCGGATGGCGCGCACCTGGCTGGCTTCCAACTCGCCGCGCACTTTCAGGACGATGGAGGCGCGTGTCTCGCGCTTGTCACGCTGGAACAACTGGCGCTCCGGCAAGGCGAGATGCACGCGGGCATTCTGCACCCGGTCCAGCGAGCGGATGGTGCGGCCGAGTTCGCCTTCGAGTGCGCGCAACTGGTTCACGTTCTGCACGAAGCTGGTCGAGGACAGCGCGTCGGTCTTGTCGAAGATCTCGTAGCCCACGCCGCCGCCCTGGGGCAGGCCCTTGCCGGCCAAATCCATGCGCAGCCGCAGCGCCATATCCTTGGGCACCATGA
>JANMMT010000141.1:0-6335 GCA_031373545.1 Hyphomicrobiales bacterium | reverse complement strand
GATGAGCCCACCGGCAATCTCGATGAAGCGACGGGCCAGCAGATCGTCGATCTGTTGTTCAAGTTGAAAACCGAGCGCGGTGCAACGCTGGTGCTGGTGACGCATGATCAGGGCCTGGCCAAGCGCTGCGACCGCATGGTCCGCATCCGATCGGGCGCCATCGAGCGTGACGGTGTGCCCGCATGAGCCGCCTGGTTCAAATGGCGTTGCGGTTTGCCTGGCGCGATCTGCGCGGGGGCATTCGCGGCTTTGGCATTTTCATCGCTTGCATCGCGATCGGCGTGGCAGCCATCACAGCCGTGGCCGTCGTCTCGCGCGGGCTCACGGATGGGCTCGCCAAGGAAGGCCGTGTGATCCTGGGGGCGGATGCGGCATTCGTCACGATCCAGCGCGAGGCCGGGGAGGCCGAACGCCAGTGGCTGGCGGCGCGCGGCGTGGTCAATACGGTTGCTTACATGCGGGGCATGGCGCGCGCTGCCGATGGCAATGCCGTGCTCGTTGAAACCAAGGCTGTCGAGAACACATGGCCGCTGCATGGCACGGTGATCACGGCGCCTGCGTTGCCCCTACCTACCCTTTTGGCGGAGGCGGGGGGCGCTTATGGCGCGGTGGCGGATCCCCTCCTTTTTGCGCGGTTGAACCTCAAGGTTGGCGATGAAATCACGCTGGGCACACAGCGCATCCAGCTGCGCGCCGAACTCGTGAGCGAGCCGGACAAGCTGGCGGGCGGCGTGGGTTTTGGCCCGCGCCTGCTGCTTACGGAAGCGGCGCTGCGTGCCTCCGGCCTTGTTCAGCCCGGCAGTCTCGCGCGGTGGAGCTACCGTCTCACGCTGCCGGGCGATCCCGATGAGCGCGCAATTCAGGCTGTGATCGACAGCGCCAACGCGGCCTTCCCGGAAGCGGGCTGGGAGGCCCGCAGTCGCCTCAACGCCTCGCCGCAATTCGCGCGGCAGATCGAGCGGTTCACGCAGTTCCTCACCCTCATCGGCCTCACAGCCTTGATGGTGGGCGGCGTGGGCGTCGCCAACGCCACCAAGGGCTTCGTGGACCGTCGCCGCGCGGACATCGCCACCTTGAAAAGCCTCGGGGCCACGGGCGGCTTTGCCTTTTCGCTCATGCTCACCGAAGTCATGGTCCTGGCGCTGATCGGCTCGGCTCTTGGCCTTGTCGTGGGCGCCTGCGTGCCCTTTGTGCTGACGAGCGCATTCGGCTATCTCCTGCCATTGCCCATTCAAGCCTCGATCTACCCCTCCGAATTGGGCCTCGGGCTGGTCTATGGTCTGTTGACTGCGCTCGCCTTTGCGATCTTTCCGCTGGGACAGGCGCATGATGTGTCGGTGTCCGCCCTGTTCCGCGATCTTGTGGGGGGAGGCCGGGCCTGGCCCCGCGCGCGGTATCTGGCGGCAGGTGCGCTGGCGTCTCTGGCGCTGGCGGGCACCGCGATCACCTTTGCCTTTGACCGTCGCATTGCGGTGTATTACATCCTCTGCGCCCTTGCGGCCTTTGTCTTGCTGCGCGGCGTGGGCGTGCTGGTCATGGCCATCGCGCGTCGCCTGCCGCGTCCGCGCAGCACGGAAGCGCGCATGGCGCTGGGGAATCTGCACCGGCCCGGAGCATTGACCCCGGCGGTCACGCTGTCGCTGGGTCTGGGCCTCACTTTGCTTGTGGCGATTGGCCTGATTGATTCCAACTTGCGCCAGCAATTGGCATCCTCCTTGCCAGAGCGCGCACCGAGCTTCTTCTTTCTCGATATTCCAAACGGGGAGGCAGAGCGCTTCGATGCGTTTCTCAAGACGACCGGCGGTGACGTCACCGTCGACCGCGTGCCGATGATGCGCGGGCGCATCGTGGCTGTGAAGGGCATTCGCGCTGAAGATTACAAGGCCAAGGAAAACGCAACCTGGGCGCTGGAGGGCGACCGCGGCGTCACGTATGCGGCAACGCTTCCCTCCGGTAGCACCCTTGCGCAAGGGGCGTGGTGGGCCGCCGATTATCGCGGCAAGCCGCTGGTTTCCGTCACCGAAAACATCTCTGAAGGTTTGGCGCTCAAGTTGGGCGACACGCTGACCGTCAATGTGCTCGGGCGCAACGTGGTGGCCGAAGTTGCCAGCATTCGCCGTGTCGAATGGCGCACGGTGGGCATCAATTTCATCATGGTGTTTTCGCCAAACACCTTTGCCGGCGCGCCGCACACGCACCTCGCGACGCTCTCCTACGCCGACAAGGGAGATGCGGCCCGCGAAGCGACCATGGCGCGCGCCGTGGCGCAGGCGTTCCCGGCCATTTCCGCCGTGCGGGTCAAGGACGCGCTGCAGGCGGCCTCCGACCTTGTCTCTCAGCTCACGATGGCGATGCGCGGCGCCAGCAGCATTGCGCTGATTTCCAGCGTGCTTGTGTTGGCCGGCGCACTGGCTGCGGGGCGCATGGCGCGAATCAAGGATGCGGTTGTGCTGAAAACCCTGGGGGCCACGCGGGGTCAGCTCTTCAAGGCCTATCTGATCGAGTATGGGCTTCTGGGGCTGATCACCGCCCTGTTCGGTCTGTTGGCCGGCGCGGGAGCCGCTTACGGCATCGTGACGCAGGTGATGAAGCTGCCCTTCGGCATGGATTGGCAGGTGACTTTTGCCGCCGTCTTCACGGGTTTGTTTGTCACCGTTGCTTTGGGTCTGGCCGGAACGTGGCGTATATTGGGCCAGAAACCTGCGCCGTACTTGCGCGAACTCTAGTATTTCAAGAATACAGATTGCCAATGTAGCGCCTTACAACACACGTTGTTAGTATGTGGTATTAACGCGTCAACTTAAAATTTCCACTGATCAGCCTGTGCCCCTTGTGCTGTGGTGGGTCTTGTCCCATATTTCGCCGCAATCGGCGCGAATTATGCCGTGGTATGCAACTGAGGGGCCTTTGCCCCGGGAGAGGGTTTCAATGTCGAACTATGATCCGAATGCTTACGCACAGTATGGCCAGACCGGCGCTGGCGTTGTGCGCGCGGACCAGGCGGCCATCGATCAGGGCCTGCGGTCCTACATGCTGGGCATCTACAACCATATGACCATTGGTCTGGCGATCACGGCACTTGTGGCTGTCAGCATCGTGCTGTTGCCACGCTCGGTTGCCATGGTCCTGTACGGAACGCCGCTGAAGTGGGTGGTGATGCTGGCTCCGCTCGCTTTCATTCTGGTGCTGTCATGGCGCTTTGATCGCATGAGCTACCAATCGCTGCTCTTCACATTCTGGGCGTTCGCGGGCGTGATGGGTCTGTCCATGGGCTCGATCTTCTTCATCTACAAACTGGGCTCCATCGCACAGGTGTTCTTCATCACCGCTGCGGCCTTCGCATCGCTGAGCCTGTTCGGTTACACCACGAAGCGGGATCTGTCGGGCTTCGGCAAGTTCCTGATGATGGGCTTGTTCGGCCTCATCATTGCCAGCCTCGTGAGCTTGGTTCTGACCATGATCGGCATCAAGGTGACCGCGCTTCAGTTTGCCATCAACATTCTTGGCGTGCTGATCTTCGCAGGCCTCACGGCCTATGACACGCAGCGCCTGAAGGAAGAGTATGCCTACGTCGGCGGCACGGGCGAATTGGAAGCCAAGGCCTCCCTGATGGGCGCGCTGACGCTGTATCTCAACTTCGTCAACATGTTCCAGATGCTGCTGTCGCTCTTCGGCAACCGCGAGTAATCTTGAGCACGCGATCTGATTGATCACGAATTGGAAAAGCCCCGGGAGACCGGGGCTTTTTCGTTGTCGCACCATTGATGTGTTTGGGTGGCCGGTGCTCAACTTGCAAAGCGCAGGTCGCGCACGCGGGAGGTGTGAAAGCCCAGGGGCGCACCTGCCACGGGTTCCGCAACCACCATGGATTCCCTGGGCACATCAAGCGCCGCAAGCCCGCAGAACTCGCCTTGCAGCCAGTCCACACCCCAATCGGCAAGCATGGCGGCAGCCGCCTTATCCTGCACCCATTCAGCCACAGTCTTCACGCCCAGATGTCTGGCGAGATCCACCAGGGTGCGCACGAAGAACCGGTCGTCCACCGATGTGGCAATGTTCTGCACGAAGACACCGTCGATCTTGAGCACATCGATAGGCAGGCTCCGCAGGCTGCGAAAAGATGTGTGGCCGGAGCCGAAGTCGTCAATCGCCACGCGGCAGCCGAGTTGCTTGACCTGGCGCAGAATATCGGCTGTCAGGTCGATGTCAGCCATGGCGGCTGTCTCGGTGACCTCGATGATCAGGCGCTGGGCGAGGCCTTCATGGGGCTGCACCTGCGCGCGCAATGCGGCCATCCATTCGGGCGCAACAGCGGTTCGCATCGAAACGTTGACGGAAAGCTGCGCGGCGGGATGGGACAGGAGATGTGCCACCGCCAGTTCCAGCACGCGTGTGTCCACGAATTTGACCAAGCCGAAGCGCTCCGCTGCCGGAATGATGGCCGCGGCCCCCAGTATGTCATTCTCGCCGTTGCGCACGCGCACCAGAGCCTCGTGGAAGGCGATTTCATGGCTGCGGGCGTGACGCACCGGCTCGAACGCAATGCACACGCGCCGCTCGTTGAGGGCGCTCAGCACATCTTCCGATTCGCTGAGGTTGCGGCGGCGGGCTTCATCTTTGGCGGGGTTGGCCGTGTGGAGCGCGAAACTCTGTGTGGGGTGACACTTGGCTTCACCCAGTGCCTGCTCGGCCAGACGCATGAGCGTGATGGCGTCCGTCCCATGCTGCGGCGAGAGCGCGGCGCCCATCTTCAGGCTGACCATCACGGAACCGATCGATGTGACAACAGGCTCGCGCACGACGCTTGCGGCCAACCGCTCGGCGGCCTCGTTCATGTTGGCGGGGTCAAAGGGGTTGAGCAGCAACCCGAGCTTGTTGCCTGAACAGCGCACCATACGGTCCTTGCCCCGCGTGGTGCGGCGCAGGCGTTGGGCGACCACTGCGATCACCTCGTCGGCCACATCGAAGCCATGCGACTTGTTGATGGCGGACAATTCGGGAATAGCGACCATCACGAAACATGAAATCGTTTTCTTCTGCCCGGCGCGGCGCAGTTCATCGGCCATGAGCCGGATGAAGGGCGAACGCTCGAACGCACCGGTCAGGGGGTCGATGCGCGGTGCGGCAAAATCCGAACGGCTGCCGGCTTGCGGCGCTTCGATGCGACGGACCACACCGTGCGCCGCGCCCGCGCGGCCATCGGGTCCGGCAAACCAGCGGCCCGTGTCCTCGAACCATTCAAGGCCCGACGGATGCAGCATCAGCGCAAATTGCAGGCGGTAGGGCACACCGTGACCTCCATCGATGCCATCGCAAAGGAGGATGGCTTCAGCGCGGGTTGCCGGGCTGACGGGATCGATCATATCGTTGAAGAACTTGCCGGTGGCGATGCGCGCAGGTTCGGCAATCTTGAACAGTTCGATGGCGTTGGAACTCCAGACAAGCGTGTCCGATATGATATCCCAATCGTAGACAGCCTCGCCGATGGACGAAAGAATCACGCTCGGGTCGGCAATGGCTGGATCATGCGCGGCAACTGCCGGACTGAGATCTGGAGCGGACAACCCTTGAGTGCTGGCCGTCTGCCATTCAAGGGCAGTTTTGATGTCCATGTCGCTCTTGCTCGGCGGGTTACGTAGCGGCACCGTCGTATTGACGGAGCATTCACCTCGCATCTTGCGCAACTTGCGTTAAGAAAGTCCTCGCCTGTCCAAATTTGGATGCAAATGCAAAAAAGGCCGGCATAGGCCGACCTTTTTAATCTTTTGCCGCAACAGGCGATCAGGCCTCGGTTTTGACCTTGAGCACCTGACGACCCCGGTACATGCCGGTCTTCAGGTCGATGTGGTGCGGACGGCGCAGCTCGCCGGAGTTCTTGTCCTCAACATATGTCGGAGCCGAGATGGCGTCATGCGAGCGGCGAAAGCCGCGCTTCATAGGGGAGGTCTTGCGCTTTGGAACGGCCATGATTGGGTCTCCATCGCTCCGGTATGGCGGAGCGTCATCATCGGTATGCAGGTCTGCAGTTGGGTGCCACTTAGTCGAAACTTGGCGCGATGGCTAGTCACTTTGCGCCTGTCTGTGCCAGATAGCCGGCGGAGACGCAGCGCGTGCAGCAAAAAGACATCATCAGCCGAATGGATGCCACCGCCGCGGCCGTCGAAACTCATCTCGCGGCGCTGCTCGATTCGGTTGTGGCAGGTGTCGAGGTCGTGCGGCCTGCGGTGCTGCTGGCGGCCATGCGCCACGCCGCGCTGGGGGGTGGCAAGCGCCTCCGGCCCCTGCTCGTGGTGGAGACGGCGCGCATGCTGGGTGGGGACAGCGCGGGCGCGCTG
>JANMMT010000100.1:0-1873 GCA_031373545.1 Hyphomicrobiales bacterium | reverse complement strand
GTGGAGGTGGCGTCGCTCATGTCATGCTCCCTCGTGTTTGGTTGACTCAGGTCTGGCCCTGGCTGAAGAACTCGACGATCTTGGGTGCGCCGAAGATGAGGGCGCAGGCGATGATGCAGAGGCCGAACCAGAACCAGGGCGCGCGCCCGGTGGCGCAGGCGTAGCCGGTCAGCGCGATGGCGATCGCCATCACCGTCTTGGCGAAAGATCCGCGCAGAAAGCGCTCAAGTTGCTTGGCCGCATTGTCGATGGGTTCGAGCGAGGCTCCCCCTGTCGACTGGGCAAGGGCGGGCTCAAGGACGAACAGCCAGCTGAGCGCTGCCAGGACGGTCACTACAACCCAACGGTTCGAAACGTGCCACGACGTCCGGGGAAAATTGCCGGCCAGCGGGGAAAACAAGCGCGTCATGGTGGCCTCCGTCAATCGAGATGCAGGACAAACCCGCGCTCCCAGCCGCCAGTCTCGGACAAGGCTGCTGCAGTGCGGGTGCGGGTTGATCGCGGTGCGGGATCACGAGGCGAGGACACGCGGCCCTGCGCAGTTCGGTTTGTTGTGGGCATTCCAGTTTGCCGACCATCATCGGTGATGCTCACAGATGCATCGGCCGCCATCAGGTCGTAGTAGCGATTCAGAACCGTCACGACATAGGCGGCCGTGTGCGGGGTAGGTGGGATGCCGTTAGTAGATCGCACCCGCTCGGCTCCCGCGTGGTAAGCGGCAGCAACGAGCAGGGGATGTGGAAGTTCGGTAGCAAGCCGCTTGAGGTGACGGATGCCGCCGCGGATATTGGCTTCAAGCGCGAACGGATCGTCAATGCCAAGATCACGCGCCGTACCGGGCATCAGCTGCATGACGCCGACTGCGCCGGTTTCGCTGACGGCGAAGGGATCAAGCCTGGATTCAGTCTCGGCGATGATCAGTGCGAAACGTTCGCTGAACTCAAGTTCGCGGGCAATGCGAACAATAAGGCCACGGACTTCGGTCGATGTTGCCTGCTGCCCGGGCAGGCGAGCACGGGCGTCATCCGCGAGCCGCCGCCGTTCCTCAACAGACAATGTTATACGGGATGCAGGAGCGGAGAGATTCTGAAGGTCATTTGTCGTGGCAGCCAGCCCGGAAGGTGCTGACAAACCCGGCCGCGCGAGATCAGGACGTTCCACACCGGTGATATCAATGGGCGCGTTGGCCAATGAGCCGTTCCCGGTGCCAGCTTGCCTGTCTGTCTGTGAGGAGCGTGCAACTCCGTCTGGGCCAATGACGATCTGGGCAGGCACTAGTGGTGTGGGGGCGATCTGCGCAGGAACGCGATCAACATGCTTGCGGCGCGGTGATCCTGACGAGGTATCCTGCGCTTGCGCTGAGGCGCCGGAGTTGACTGCACCCGACAATCCGATGATGGCGGCCCAAAGCACTGCGGATGAGCGCGTGGTGCGAATGGACGGGTGATGATTCAGCTTCATGAGAACCTCCATTTGCGCTAGTGTTATTATCCTTAAAGTGATAGTGTCAAGTCACAATCACTAAAGTGTCAGTGATGGAGTGCGGAGCATGACAAGGATAAAACATGGCGGTGCTTTGGGTCGGGTGGCAGTGACGGTCACAATCCTGCTTGCCACCAGTGCCTTGGCTGGGCGTGCCGTGGCCCAGGGTCTTCGGGATCCCGACGAGGCGTATTTCCGCCGTTTCGAAGGCCAGGCGCGCCATCTGCTGGTGCTGGAGTATGTTGACGAGGCAAGTCGTCGGGTCACCGGGCAACGCGTTTTCAGAAGCGATATCCCGTTCAGGCCCACGCCAACACTGGCAGGGCAGGGGCCGCGCATCCCGTTGGCTGGCCTGACTGTTGCGCTCTACGGCATTCAGTCATGTCCCAGC
>JANMMT010000094.1:0-1988 GCA_031373545.1 Hyphomicrobiales bacterium | reverse complement strand
CGACCGGCGCGCCAAGATCGGGGGCGTCGCGTCCGTCGACCAGCAGCAGGGCAGGCTTGAGCGGAAGGGCCATAACAGCACGGCGCATGGCCAGAAATGTGGCCTCGCGAATGTTGAGCGCATCGATTTCTTCGGCTGATGCGCTGCCGATCCCGATGCCGAGGGCTGACATTGCGATGAGCGGAAACAGAGCCTCGCGCTGCGCTGGCTTCAGCGCTTTCGAGTCCGCCAGCCCTGCTGGAATGTTCTCGGGGTCGAGCACCACTGCCGCAGCAACCACTGGCCCAGCCAGCGGCCCGCGCCCGACCTCGTCAATGCCCGCCACTGGCCATTGGCCAAGCGTGCGGGCGAGTGTCTCGCGGGTGAAGGTGGGTGGCATGGCTTGTTGTCTACCCCTCGGCAGGACAGGGCTCAAGCAGCGACCAGCTGGACCCATTCGGTCGGATTGGTGTGGCATAGGAAATGCTATCACGGGCGAGTTGTGCCTGTGTCTTTCAAAGCATGGTTCAAAAAACCAGAGGACAACGTTCGCAAATTCCAGACGTCTGTTGGCGCTCATGCGCATTGGTATATCTGTGTGACGAGATGACTGCGGCGCGTGCAGGGGAAATTGGCGGAATGATTTGCAATCTGAAACTAGGCCTAGCTTGTGGGCTGCTCGCGATATTCGCACAAACTCATCCGGTTCTAGCGGGCGAAGGTGGAGCGGGTTTGACTGTGCCCGGCTCGCAGGCATTCGGTGCCGGAGTCACCCCTCCAAAGGGCGTTTATGTCACCCTGGGAACGCTGTACTATAATGGACGTGCCGATGTAGCTCCGCAGGGCGCTCGCATTGATCTCAACGCCCGCAAGACTGCCATCCCGACTTTGGTCAACATGCTGTGGGTGCTGCCGGTTGAGGTGCTGGGCGGCCGGCTGGGCCTCTCAGGCACATTGCCTTTCGCAAGTTTTACGCGGCTTGAGGCGGAAGAGCCACGGCTTGGGCGCGCCACTGTCAGCGGCTGGGGCATTGGCGATGCCAGCATCAAGGCGCAACTGGGCTGGACGCATGGCACGTTCTCGCACACGGTTTCGACTTCGGCCTGGTTTCCCACCGGCCGATACGATCCGGGATTTGCACCGAATGCGGGCAAGAACCACGGCGGATTCAATCTGACATGGGGGTTCACGCAAATCTGGAAAGAGCCGGGCATCGAGCTCTCATCGGCACTGGGCGTGACGAGCGAACTGAAAAACCGAACGACCGATTATCGAAATGGCACTGCATTGAATCTGGATGCGGCGATAGGCAAGATTTTCTCGAACGGCATCACTGTCGGTGTTGCAGGCTATGCCTATCAGCAGGTTTCGGACGACAAGGGGCGCGGCGCCACGCTCGGCGCCTTTAAGGGCAAGGCGCTGGGGCTTGGGCCAGCGCTGTCCTACAGCACGCTGGTCAATGGTCGGCCCCTGAGCTTTGCGATCCGGCATTACCGCGAATTCGCTGTCGCGCACCGGTTCACCGGTCACATGACCACGATGACGGCAACGACACGTTTCTGAGACACGTTTCTGACTGAAGGCAACACGCTCAAAACAAGCTCAACTGTGCCCGCTCCTTCTCGGGCTGCACGAACAGGTCGGTGCGCAGTTTCGTGCGTTTGAGGTTGATGCCTAGGCGGTCCGCTGCGGCTTCGAAACGGCGGCCCATCATCCAGGCGTAAGGACCCGAACCCACCTGGCGCTGACCCCAGGCGGAATCGTAATCCTTGCCACCGCGCGTGTCGCGCACGAGGCTCATGACATGGCGGAATTTGGCCGGATGATGGGTCAGCAGCCAGTCCTGCATCAGGTCGCGCACTTCGAGTGGCAGCCGCAGCAGCACATAGCCCGCCTCGCGCGCGCCAGCGGCATAGGCTGCATCCAGAATGCGCTCGATCTCGGCATCGTTGATGGCCGGGATCAGTGGCGCGACCAGCACCGTCACCGGAATGCCGGCCTCACTCAGG
>JANMMT010000080.1:0-58910 GCA_031373545.1 Hyphomicrobiales bacterium | reverse complement strand
TCGATCAGCCCACCTTTCAGGAAATCCAGAAACAGCGCCTGCTGATGGCGGTAATAGGACGGGTCACAGGTCGCGATTTCCCGTTGCCAATCCAGTGACAAGCCCATGGATTTGAGCTGGCCACGCATGGCGGCGATGTTGGCGTAGGTCCAGGTCGCGGGGTGCGAGTTGTTCTGCATCGCGGCGTTTTCCGCTGGCATGCCGAACGCGTCCCAGCCCATGGGGTGCAGGACATTGAAGCCCTTCGCCCGTTTGTAGCGCGCCACCACATCCCCCATCGCGTAGTTGCGCACATGGCCCATGTGGATGCGCCCCGATGGATAGGGGAACATCTCAAGCACGTAATATTTGGGGCGCGGATCTTCATTCCGGGTCCGGAACAATTCCTGGTTTTCCCATAGCCTCTGCCATTTGGGTTCGGATTCGCGGGCGTTGTATCGGTCGTTGCGCATGAAACTCTAACTGAAACTCTGATTTTGCAGCAGGAAAAGGCGATTTCCATTGATACGAAAGCGCCAGCGGGGTCAACCGCGTGGCTTGCAAGGAATCCTTTGCAAGGAACCCTTCGCAAGGAATCCATTGCCTTCACAGGCGCAATCGTCTTGAACCGGGACATGACCACGGCCTCCCAGGACAATCTGGCGCGCATCCGCGCCGCCATCACCCGCTCCGAGGCAGATTACGGGCGCGCCAAAGGCTCCGTAGAGCTGATTGCCGTGTCCAAGACCTATGGGGCAGAGGCGATCATGCCTGTTCTGGAGGCGGGCCAGCGGGTGTTTGGTGAAAATTACGTGCAGGAATCCAAAGCAAAATGGCCTGCGCTGCGTTCAAGATACCCCGATGTGCAGGTGCATATGATCGGCCCGCTGCAATCCAACAAGGCAGCGGAGGCCGTCGCGCTGTTCGATGCGATCCACACGCTGGACCGCGAAAGCCTTGCCAAGGAACTGGCCAAGGAGATGAGTAAGCAAGGGCGCAATCCCGCCCTCCTGGTGCAGGTCAACACCGGAGAGGAGCCGCAGAAGGGCGGCATTGCGCCGCGCGACGTGGCGGCCTTCGTCGCACGGTGCCGTTCCATCCGTGGGTTCACCATCAGCGGGCTCATGTGCATTCCGCCCGCCGATCAGCCGCCGTCGCCGCATTTCGCCCTGCTGCGCAAACTCAGTCTCGAGGTTGACGCGCCGCTGCTGTCCATCGGCATGAGCGCGGATTTCGACGCGGCGATCCAGATGGGCGCGACGCATGTGCGCGTGGGCAGTGCAATTTTTGGCAACCGGAGTTAACCCGCCGCATTCAATCCGCGCGGCGCCTTCTGAGCCGCACATAAAGCGCGCCGCTGCCACCGTGGCCGTCGGCAGCGTTTTCATAGCCCAGCACACACCGCCGCAGGCCAGCGTCCGAGAGCCAATGGGGGACGAGACGGCGGAGCACGCCGCGTTCTTCGCCCTGAGGGGAAAGCGAGCCCTTGCCGGTGATGATGAGCACCACGCCCGCACCATCGTGATGCTTGCGCTGCACGAACAGGAGCAGCGCGCGGTGGGCCTCCTCCTGCCGCAGGCCATGCAGGTCCAGCACGCCGCCGACCTCCTCCTGCCCGCGCCGCAAGCGCTGCTTCAGGCGGCGTTCCAGGGGCACCAGAGGTTTTGTAACAGATGGCTTGGTTGGTGATGGCAGCAAGGAAGGCGCTGCCCTGGCCACAGTTGGCGCGGCGAGCACAAGCGACAGGGGTGCCACAGGTCGCTTGCGGCCCGGCAAGGGGTTCACCTGGGCCGCAACGCTGGCCCAAAGTGCAATGTCTTCATCGGAGAGGCCGCGTTTGCGCTTCATGACTTGCACTTCATGACTTGCACTTCACGACTGGCGTTTCATGGCTGCGCTTTCGGCCACAGCACCACGAACCGCATGGGATGGCGCAAGGCGCCTGCCTGCATGCCCGCCTCTGCGCCTGAGCCATGGAAGAGATCGGCGCGCGCAGGGCCGAGGATCGCCGAACCGGTGTCCTCCGCGATGGTCAGCGCGCGAAAGGGCTCCGAACGGCCAGGCAAGGCTGCGTCGATCCAGACCGGCAGACCATAGGGCCACTGGGTGCGGTCCACGGCAATGGAGCGCCACGGCGTCAGCGGGAGGCCTGCGCCGCCGATGGGTCCGGCTTGGGCCGGCAGTTCATCCGCCAGGCGAAAGAACACATAGGAGCGGTTGAGCTGCATGATGCGCTGCCCCTCCGCAGGGTTGGAGCGCAGCCAGGCCTTGATGGGCTCCAATTGTGCCTGCTCCAGCAGCAAATGGCCTTCCTGCACCAGTACGCGCCCGATCATGGTGTAGGGGTGGCCGTTGCGTCCGGCATAGGCGATGCGCCGCACGCTGCCGTCTCCAAGACGCACGCGGCCCGAGCCTTGCACTTGCAGGAAAAACACCTCCGCATCGTCGCGCAGCCATACCAGCGGGTGGACGTCGCCGTCCAAGGCACCGGCCTGAATGGCCGCACGGTCAGGATAAGGCGTCAGTGTGCCATCAGGTGCCCGGCGCGCGGCGGCAAAGCCTTCAGGAACCCCAGCGCGCGTCTCGCCGGGAGGAATGACTTCAATGTCGGCAGGCTTGGACAGCAAGGGCGCGCAAAAATCAGGTGTCTGCACCAGCGATCCCGCCACTTCGGGTTCGTAATAGCCGGTCAGGAAACCAGCACCCGAGGGCGGCGTGATCTCTAAGGGCTGGAAATGGTCTTCGAAGAAGGCTCTCGCTTCGCCCGCTGTGTTCAACTGAAGCTGCGCGGCTTTGTCACAGATGCGGATCAATGCCAGAGGGGGCGCAAGCCCGGCGCGCACAGGGGGGTCATTTGGCGCCTGCATTGCCCTGCAATGGACTTGAAACACGTGCCAGGCACTGAGCGCATCATCTGCAGCCCAACCCGCCAGATCGGCAAAGGCAATGGCGCGGGCTGTTGCCTCGCCCACCTCCGGCCTTGCCACCTCCGGCCTCCCCACCTCCGGCCTCCCCTGCGCTGCCAGCGACGTCGCGCCCATCATCAACCCCAGAACAGCGGCCTGAACCGCGCCGCGCAAGGCTCAACCGTTGCTTTCTGTCGCGACCAGCTTCCAGTTGGGATCACGGGCCGTCACGTCGCGCGCAAAGGTCCAGACGTCGTCCACATCGGATATCTTTTCCATGCTGCCCTCGATCACGACGCCTGTCTTGTCGCGCGTGGCGGAAATCAGCTTGGAGACGAAGCTGACCGTGACATGCGCCATCTTATCGCGCAGGTCGGCACCGACGATCTCGGCCTTGTCGATGGATACGAACGTGGTTTCTGCCGTCTCGCTGCGGCTTTCGCGGTCCGTTATGACCGAGGCGAACCCTTCATAGACATCCTTGGCGAGAAATTCCTTCAAGGTCTTGCGATCACCTTTGGCGAAGGCCATCACGATCATCTCGTAGGCGCCGCGCGCACCGCCCACGAATACACGCGGGTCGAAGGAAGGATCGGCCGCAGCGATGGCATCAAGGCCGCTGGCGAGCGGCGTGCCCGCCACGGCAAGACCTTTCCAGCGATCCGCCTGCTCCATTTCAGGTTGTGGCGGCATGGGCGGTCGCGGCGCACCGGGCAGTGGCACCACATTGTCTTGCCGCGCAGAATCCTGCCGCGCGGCGTTCTGGCGTTCTTCCATCTCGCGCTGAATGGCCTCCGGCGGGCGCTCGAAACCGGTCTTGGTGCCCAGCACGGCGCGCAACTTGAGAATGACGAAAACAGCGATCCCCAAAAAAATCAGCGTCAGAATGAGATCGTTGTTGCCTGACATGGCCTGGCCTTTTCGTGAACAGAAGGAAATGCGGACGGAACCGCGATGAGCATCTATGTCGGCCTGCGGGGTAGCATTGACAACCCGCTGCGACAAGTTTTGGCTGTCATGATCTCCTATCGGCCCGCGTTGGCGCGAGCCTGACCGGCATGTCGCGCCACGTCATGGTTATCTTAAGGTAAACGCGCGAGAAATCCGGTGCCGATCTTGTGACAACGCAATCGCTCGTGATACCTCGCTTTCACAACGGCGCGGATTTGCGTGGGGGAAGGAACGATTTCAATGTCAGCGAATACGAATGGCACAGGCACAACACCCGATGCGGCCCCGGCAGAGGGCGGCGCTCCTGCGTTGAATGCCCTGGCGCAGTACACCAAGGATTTCTCCTTCGAGAACCCCAATGCGCCCAACTCCCTCGGGCCGCAGCAGAATGCACCGCAGATCAGCATTCAGGTGAATGTCAACGCCCGCCAGCTCGCTCCCACGGACTTCGAGGTTGAACTCAAGCTTGAGGGCGGCGCCGGTGAAGGCGCCAACACGATGTTCAAATTCGAACTGACCTATTGCGGCGTGTTCCGCACCTTGAACATCCCGCAGGATCAGCTCGGCCCGGTCGTGATGATCGAGTGCCCGCGTCTGCTGTTTCCCTTCGCCCGCCAGATTGTGGCGGATGCCGTGCGCAACGGGGGATTCCCGCCGCTTTATGTCGACCCCATCGATTTCGGTGCTCTGTACATGCAGCGCATGCAGGCCCAGACGCCTGCCGCCGACAGCGCCATCAGCTGACCGGCCAAATCATCGGGCCGCGATACGCGCCTGGCTCTCACGAGCCGGGCGTTTTGACCAATGTGGGGCAGTCATGACACCGCAGTTGCGCCTGACGACGTGGAACATCAATTCTGTGCGTCTGCGGATCGGCCTTGTCGGCCGCTATGTTGCCGAGCATGCGCCCGATGTGCTGTGCCTGCAGGAAACGAAGTGTCCGGATGATCAGTTTCCGCTCTCCCACGTGCGCGACATGGGCTATGCCCACTGGGCCTTCGCCGGTGAAAAAGGCTACAACGGCGTCTCGATTTTCTCGCGCTATCCCCTGAGCGATGTCGAGACGCGCGGCTTTGGAGGCAAGGCCGATCAGCGCTACATCGGTGCAACGGTCGGCATGGGCGCGGGGCTCCGGGTTCACAATTTCTACGTGCCGGCCGGCGGCGACGAGCCTGATGCGCTGACAAACCCGCGCTTTGCGCACAAGCTCGCTTTTCTGGCCGATATGGAGCGCTGGAGCACCGAAGCAGCGGCGCTCCGTGTGTCGAGCGCGCTTGTGGGCGATCTGAACATTGCACCTTATGTGTCAGATGTCTGGAGCCATAAGGCCCTGCTCAAGGTTGTCAGCCACACGCCGATCGAGACTGCGACGCTCGAAGCGATGCGCGTGGCCGGGCGCTGGACAGATGCGATGCGTCATCTCAAGCCCGAGCCTGAGCCTGTTTACACCTGGTGGAGCTACCGTTCCGCCGATTGGGAGGCTGCCAACAAAGGGCGGCGGCTCGATCACATCTGGACCACGCCCGATCTCAACGCGCGCCTCATCCGTGTCGAGGTGGCCAAGCATGTGCGGGGCTGGGATCAGCCGTCCGACCACGCGCCCGTCACCGTGACGATCGCGATGTAGCCAACAAGGCCCCTGAAGACAGAGCCGTATGATCAGCCCGGCAGGAGCGCATCGACCCGCTGCAGCGCCGTGCGCATGCCCGAGAGCCGGTTTGCAAAATACGCCTTCAGCTGGGGTGCCGTGCCTGGGTATTCCGCAAGTATCCTCTTGACGAGATGCCGGGGAATGCGGTGAGCCGTGACATTTTCGCGCGCCGTTGCCGTGACAGGGCGCAGCGTTTCCGTAAAAAGCGCAGCTTCTCCCAGCAGCGCACCTTCGCCGACAACCTCATCCGGGCCAGCTCCGGACAAGGTCACGCTGCCCATGATGATCAGCAGGCCACCATCGGAGCGTTCGCCCAGCGTGAACAACGTGGCCCCCATCTTGAAGGTGCGGGGCTCGCTGGAAAAGGCCAGGAGACGCAAGGCATCGGGTTCGAACTGCCCGAGCAGCGCGTTGGCCTGGAAGACCGAGACATGGGAATTGAGACTCATGTGCGGGCAGGTCTTGTGCTTTGATATCTAAAGCTTTGGCATTTCATGGCTTCAAAATCTCGCGGCATGAACAGGTTCTGGGCGGAAAGATTGTTTCACGTTCGGCACAACCCCGCGCCGGTCACGGCACGAGCTTGTAGCCGCCCGCATCCGTCACCAGGATTCGGGCGTTGCCGGGATCTTTCTCGATCTTCTGGCGCAGACGATAGACATGGGTTTCGAGCGTGTGGGTGGTCACGGCTGCATTGTAGCCCCAGACCTCCTGCAACAGCACATCGCGCTGCACGACACGCTGTCCGGCCCTGTAGAGATACCGCAGGATCGAGGTTTCCTTCTCCGTCAGGCGAATCTTGGAGCCTTTCTCGGTCACCAGCACCTTGGCACCGGGGCGGAAGACATAGGGCCCGAGGTTGAACTGCGCATCTTCGCTCGCCTCGTATTGCCGCAGGTGCGCGCGCACGCGGGCCAGCAACACGGCAAACCGGAAAGGCTTGGTCACATAGTCGTTGGCGCCCGCTTCAAGCCCGAGAACCGTATCGGCCTCCGAATCATTGGCCGTCAGCATGATCACCGGGCTTTTGAAGCCATTCTTGCGCATCAGGCGCACCGCCTCGCGCCCATCCATGTCAGGCAAACCCACATCCATCAGGACAAGATCGACATGATCCCCGCGGGCGGCAGCCAATGCCTCGGCGGCCGTGCCGGCATGGATGATGCCGAACTCCTCGTGCAAGGCCAGTTGTTCAGCCAGGAGCTGGCGCAGCTCCACTTCATCCTCGACAATCAGGATACGTCGTACATTGCTCATGATTCTGGTTAGCGCCCCTCTGGAACCGGTCTCACCCCATGATAGACACCCGTTATCACAAGGGAAGCCCCTGCCTATGGCCAATACACGCACCAATGCGCACAAACGAGTCATCCGGCAGACAACTGTCGGGGTGGTCCATGTGCGGCGCAGGCCCGGCGCGCCCACACGGGGGCTCCTCAAAGCGGGCACGCTGATCGCGCCCTGCGCGCTGGGTCGTGGCGGCGTGGTCGTCCACAAGCGCGAGGGAGATGGCGGGTCTCCGCTGGGGCAGTTTGCGCTGCGCCGCGTGTGGTGGCGGGTGGATCGCGCGCCTTTTCCCCGCTGCGCTGTGCCTGCGCGGCGCACCCGAAAGGGTGATGGCTGGTGTGATGCACCCGCGCATCCCCGCTACAACCGCCCGGTGCAACTGCCTTTCGGTGCCAGCCACGAGACCATGTGGCGGGATGACCACCTCTACGACATGGTGGTCGAAATTGGCTGGAACGACGTCCCTGCACGGCGCGGGCGCGGGAGCGCGATTTTCCTGCATCTCGCGCGCCCCGGCTATACGCCCACGGAAGGCTGTGTGGCGGTGAGCCGCGTCACCATGCTCAGGCTGCTGCCTTTGATCGGGCGGCACACGCGCCTGCGGATTTCATGAACCTGCCGGCGTTGCACGCGCTTCAATGACCACGAAGGCCTGGGCGTAGGGATATTCGTCGGTCATGGTGAGATGGATGACCGCACTGTGCCCGGCCGGTGTCAGGTCCGCGAGCCGCACGGCCGCATGTCCTGTCAGCACCAGTGTGGGTTGGCCCGAACGCAGGTTGACCACGCCCATGTCACGCCAGAACACGCCGCGCTGGATGCCCGTACCGAGCGCTTTCGCGCAGGCCTCCTTGGCCGCAAACCGCTTGGCGTATGTGGCGGCGGGGCTGGATTTTCGGTCGGCGCGGGCGCGCTCGACTGGCGTGAACACCCGCTCCGTGAAGCGATCCCCGTGGCGCGCCAATGTCTTTTCGATGCGGCGGATGTCGCACAGGTCGGAGCCGATGCCCAGGATCGTCATGCCATCGTCACAGGCTGCGGCTGCCGGGCTTCGTGGCCGGAATGGCGGCCAGTTCGGGCGGCAGGGCGTCGGGGGCGTAATCGGGCACGGCGAAGGAGGCAAGCGCCACAAGCGGCGCGCCCACATCGGCCTTGCCGCCTGATCGATCGATCAGCACCGCCGCCCCAACGAGCGTTCCCGCATGGCCGTCAATCGAGGCGATACACTCCCGCGTGGACAACCCGGTCGTGATGATGTCCTCGACGACGAGCACCCGGTCACCCGGTTTGATCCGAAAGCCACGGCGGAGGCGGAACTCTCCCGCCTCGCGCTCGACGAAGATGGCTCGCGCTCCCAGATGACGCGCCGTCTCGTAGCCCGGCACGATTCCGCCGACGGCAGGCGAGACCACCACATCCACCTTGCCGAATGTCGCCAGCACCTTGTCCGCGAGCGCTTTGCACAGGCGTTCCGTGCGCGCGGGGTCCTGAAACACGAACATCTTCTGCAGAAACACGGCGGAGCGCCGCCCCGAGGACAAAATGAAATGGCCCTCCAGCAAGGCGCCAGCGGCACGAAATTCGTTCAGGACATCATCGGTCGTCATAAAACCGGGTCGTGGCAGAGCCGCCGCGAAAGCGCAAGGGGAGAGAGCGAGGAGAGGGCTGGGAGAGATCGGGGAGAGAACATGGAGCGCGCGCAAACCGCAGCTTCAGGCGCCCGCTTCCTGATCCGCCAAAAGGGTCTTCTGCCGTTCGCGAATGGCATCGCGCACCTGCGCGAAGGCCATGTTGAAGGCGAAGGTCGCGGCTGTGTCGAGATTGTTGTCGATGACTTCGGTCATCGTGCGGTTGAAAATCAGATCGGCCTTCTGGCTGAGGGCTGTGAGCGTGGCGGATTCGGTGGCGGCGCGCGCCTCCTGGATGAGGCTCTGCAGATCGCCCAGCATGTGCATGGTGCCCCGCCGCGTCCGCGCCGCGGCGATGCTGAAATAACCGGCCAATCCCGACCCGCCGATGCCCAGGCCCATGAGGCCGATGTAGAACCAGTCGCCATACCGTTCCAGAAAAGTGGAGGTCTGGCCGTCCAGATACGTGATCGTGCCATTATGAATGGGAATGGGACTTTCCTTCTCCTGGTCGGGCGCTTCGATGCGCGACGCCAAGGGAGCATCTGCCGCGATCTGGGATTTCGAAGTGAGTATCACGCGCGTGAAATCGGAGATGGTGGCATCGGACAGGGCGCGCGAGGCGAGAAGCAGATGGCTGACCGTCAGCGTCTGCACATCCTCTGCCGGGCGGGGCGTGGCTCCGCCAAAGAGGCCGCGCACGAGCGTGTCGGCGTCCAGCAGCGGATATCTCAGCTCGATGGCCTTGTTGTCCACCACAGGCAGGAAATTGACCTCGCCATGCCCCACTTCCGCGACGGTGTTGACGACATCGAACAATTGACGCCCGGAGATGGGCGCGATGGACATCACCGCGTCGATGCGGCGGCTTTCCAGCGCCGCCCGTATATCGGTGAGGCGCACGCGTTCGATTTTCACGTCGTCGTCGCCCAGGCCCGCTTGAGCGGCAATGATGCGGAAGACGCGGATGTTGCCAGGGTTGTCCCGGAACACCGCGACGGATTTTCCCTTGAGGTCTGCAATGGTCCTGATGCCACCACCCCCGGGGGCGACCAGGATGACGTGGTCAATGTGCATCACGGCGACGGTCGATCCGGTGCGGGGATAGGCGATGTCCGCCCGCAGGACCGCCAGATCCGCCTTGCCCTCGTCGAGGGCCTTTGCGCTCTGCTCCGACCCCTCTGTCAGGACCATGCGCAGGCGAAACGACTCCCGCTCGCGCTGGAACGTCTGGATCGCCGCGCTGACGACGCGGACATTCTCGTTGCCGACGGGGCCGACAGCGATGCGCAGCGTGGTCGGCCGCGTGGCCATGAAATAGCTCATGGCTCCCAGCCCCACGAGGCCCAGGATCACAGCGAGAAGCGCGAGGGTTGGTTGACGCATGCTGCTGTCTTAACAGAATTGCCGCACTGTGCAGAAGTAAAGACGCATCAGGCCAGCTTGGCAATGTGCGCATTTTACAAACAGGACGGCTGGTGCCGAAATTGCCAGACGCTGGTCTGCTTGACCTCTGAATCTTCCAGCGCACGCGTCGTGGGAACAGCGTAGCTCGCGATGGCTTCGAGCTGCTCCCTGGGCAGATAGGCCCGGCCCGGATCACCGATCAACACGACGACGCCCCGCGCAGAACTGGCGCTTAGCCATGTCATCACACGGGCCGCAATGTCGCGTTGGTAGCAGATGTCACCAGCCAGAATGACGTCGTAGCCACCCTCCTCGCCAATGAGATCGCGCGTGATGACGGTGATCTCTCCGGCAAATCCATTGGCCTCGGCGTTGAGGGCAATGGCGCCTGCAGCAAAGGGATCGATCTCGGCGGCGGTCACGCGATGGGCGCCGGCTTTCAGCGCAGCCAGTGCAACCAGGCCCGAGCCTGAAGCGAAATCCAGCACGGATTTGCCCGCAACCGTCGCAGGATTGTCGAGAATGTAACGGGCCAGAGCCTGCCCACCCGCCCAGGCAAACGCCCAGAACGGCGGCGGCAGGCCGATTTCGCCCAGTTCCTCTTCTGTCTTGAGCCAGAGCCCGGTGGCCTCATCCGCCAGGTAAAGCGAAAGTTCGGGCACGTGCGGCACAGGCAACAGCCGCGCGTGGGCCCGGATGAAAGCGGGTATGTCGCTGATCGCCATCAGGCGAGCATGGCGCGGTAGAGGCGCACCACTGCCGCGCCGACCGCCTCCTGCGTGTAGCCATTCAACACCCTGCTGCGGGCCGAGCGGCCCATGCTAGCCACCCGCGCGGGGTCCTGGGCGAGGCGCAAAATGGCCTTGGCCAGCGCGGCTGGGTCGTCGGCTGGCACGACATGTCCGTCCACCCCGTCGCGGACGAAATCGCGGCAGCCAGGGACATCTGTCGTCAGAAGTGCCCGCCCGCAGGCGGCCGCCTCCAGCAAGGTGCGCGGCAGGCCCTCTCCACCGCGCGACGGCAGGACAGCTGCATGATGGGCGGCCCACACGCGGGGCACATCGGCCTGCGCGATCCGGCCATGCCAGCTGATGCCGGGGCGGGCGGCGAAACCGCGCAGGGTCGCCTCGGGAATGGCGCGGGGGTTGTCCGGGTCGGGCGCGCCGTAAAGCGACAGCTCTACATCAGCCCCCGCCGCGCGGGCCTGCGTCACGGCTTCCACCGCCGTGTCGACCCCCTTGGACCAGAGCATGCGCGCCACCATCGCCAGTTGAAGGGGGGGCTGCGGCGGCCATGGTGCTGGCTGGAGCGCTTCAGGATCGATCCCTGCCCCGCCGACGATGCACACGCGCGTTGCATCGTCCGGGTCAAGTCCAAGCAATGCGGGATCGGATCGATTCTCAAAGAGGTAGCGCACCGCCCGCCCGTCCACGCCGAAGCGGATGGTGGCGCGGATGGCCGCGCGCGCCGCGCGGGCTTTCAGGGTCGTGGCTGCGCCCAGCAGGCCCATCCCGGTCAGTGCGATCACCCGGCGCGCGATGCCGGCACGGCGCGCCGCAAGGCCGCCCACAATGATCGACCGCAGGGCAATGAGGTGCACAATGTCAGGCTGTTCAGCCTCGATCAGGCGGCGCAGGCGCCCCAGGGCACGCATGACAGCAAGTGGGTTCACCGATTTGCGATCAGCTTCCAGGGGAAGCACGCGGCATCCGAGCGCACGGATTTCATCTGCGTGGTCACGCACGCGGCAGGCCACCGTTACATCGAAGCCATCGGCCAGAGCCGCGCCCGCCATGGGCTTGAAATGCGAGCAGAAGAACCAGTCTTCCGTCACGATCAACAGGAGTTTGGGAGGGCTCATGGGGGATGCACCTCAGCGCGTCGCGGCGGGTTTGCCCCGCGCCGCGTGCAGGTGATGGCCGCGGCCCGGTTGGCAAAACCCAGAGCTGTTTTTATCCCCGCCGCATCGGCGTGCCGCAGGCCGCCGCGTGTGACGAGCCTTTGCTCGTCAAGCTGCGCCAGCAGAGCAGCCATGAAGCTGTCTCCCGCGCCAACGCTGTCGACGATGGCCACAGCAACACCCTCGCTTGTTACGCTTCCGAAACGACCGGAGGCTGCGGCGCCGTTCGCCCCGTCCGTCAGCACAACGCAGGCCGCGCCCTGTTCCAGCCAGCGCGCGGGAATCGTGCGCATGTCTGCTCCTGGATACAAAGCCGCCACGTCTTCCGTGCTGGCCTTGATGAGGTCCAGGGACGGCAACAGGCCCTCAAGATGCGTGCGGTAAGCCTGCAGGTCGCCCATGAGTGTGGCTCGGACGTTGGGGTCGAACGACACAAAACGATCGCGCGCCGCAGCGCGCAGCAACGTCGCATAAGCTTCCTTAGCCGGGGAGATCGCGGTGGGAAATCCGCCGGCGTGCACCGCATGAATGGTGCTTGGCACAGGCAGCGGCAGGTCCGCTTCCGTGACGTCGAAATCCGCGCCGTCATGGCCATAAAATGCGTATGCGGGCGTTTCATCCGCGTGTTTCAGAACGAATGACAGAATCGTCGGCCGCAGTGTGCGCGGGGCAAAGCCATGCTCCACACCCTCGTCGGAAAGGCGCGCGCGGATGGCTGCACCAAAAGCATCACGCGAAAGACCTGTGAAAAACGAGGCTGCGCAGCCCATGCGCGCCAGGCCAACGGCGACATTGAATGGCGAACCGGCGGGCTGGCCTGCGAACGCGAGATCTGCGCCAGATTCTGCGCCAAGTTTTCCGCCAGTTTCTTGGAACAGATCAATCACCGCCTCGCCGCAGACCAGAAACATCCGGAGTCACGCCTCTTTCTGGCGGATCAGCGCCGCACGCAGCAGCAGCCGACGTGCCATATCGAGATGCAGGCGCTCGACCATGCGCCCGCCCAGCGTGATGACGCCGCGCGCGGCATTGCCTGGCTCATCGAAGAGCGCCACGATGCTCGCGGCCTCCGAGATCTCGGCGTGGGTGGGTGCAAAAGCCGTATTGGCCGGCGTGATCTGCGCGGGGTGGATGAGCGTCTTGCCGTCAAAGCCGAAACTGCGGGCCTGGGCGCATTCCGCCCGGAACGCCTCATCGTCGCCATAGGCATTGAACACACCGTCCAGCACCGCAACCCCCGCCTGCCGTGCCGCAAGCACCACCATGGTCAGAATGCCCTGCATGGGGGCGCGGCCACTGACCTGGGTGATTCCGGTCTCGCGGGCGAGATCATTGAGGCCCAGCACCAATGCGCCGCCGGATCCGAGTGCGCCTGCGATGGCGGGCGCATTCAGGACGCCCGCCGCCGTCTCGACCATGGCCCAGAGTGCAATGGAGGTGGCGGGATGCAGCGCCTCGATTCGGCTGCGTAATGTCTGAACGGACTCGGCGCCCGCCGCTTTGGGCAGAAGCAGCGCATGGGGTGCCAAGGCAACGGCCGCAGCGATATCTTCGCCGTGCCAGGGCGTGCCTTCTCCATTGATGCGAATCACGTGCCGCGCTGCGCCCGTGCATGCCGTCGCCAGAGCCTCCCGCCCGGCCGTCTTGGCCTCGGGGGCGACGGAATCCTCCAGATCGTGGATAATCACATCCGCGCCGAGGGCCGGGGCTTTCTCGAGCGCGCGCGCGTTGATGGCTGGCACATAAAGGGCCGAGCGCAGCAGGTGGTTCGAGAGATGGCTGGTCATCACGCGCACGCTTCTGGCATAAGCTGGTGGACAACACCAAGACCGAATGGAATGTCGCGGGGAGCGCAGATGACCAAGCTGGTGGCCGGAGTGGATGGATGCCCGCCGGGATGGGCGGTTGTCGTGCGCGACATGGAGGGGGAGGCCCCTCCCGTCTTGCAAGTCGTGGAGACCTTTTCCGATCTGCTGAACCTGCCCTTGCTGCCGGGCATCATCGCCATCGACATGCCCATTGGTCTGCCCGATTCCGTCGGTGCCGGCGGTCGCGGACCGGAGGCGGAACTGCGCCAGCATCTGGGCCCGCGCGCGGCCAGCGTGTTTTCAATCCCCGGCCGCAGCGCGGTCTACGCGGATACATATGAAGAGGCGTGCGAGCGCTCGCTGATCCATTCGGACCCTCCCCGAAAGATCTCGATCCAGGCGTTCCACCTCTTCCCCAAGGTGCGGCAGATTGACGAAATGCTGCGCAAGGAGCCCGGCTTGATGTCAATCGTGCGCGAGTGCCACCCCGAAGGTGCGTTCATGGTGATGAATGGCCGCCAGCCGCTCGATGAGCCCAAAAAGATGAAATCGGCCATACACCCGCCGGGCATTGCGCAGCGCAAGCGGTTGTTGATGGATGTGGCGGGTTTCAGTTCCGCGTTTCTCGACCAGAAGACGCCCACGGGCGTCGGTGTGGATGATTTTCTCGATGCCTGCGCCTGCGCCTGGGTGGCGGAGAAACTGGCACGGGGCTCGGCCATCAGTTTTCCCGCCAAGCCGCACCGCGACAGCTTCGGCATTCCGATGGCGATCTGGGCCTGAAAGCACGTTGCGGAAAAGTGTGGAGCGGTCTTCCGGTCAACGACCTGCTTCAAAGTGAGGTTCTCAAATGGACATTCCCGTCACCCGCGAAAGCCTTGCCAAGGCGGAGGCGCTCATCTGCGGCTACGTGCGCCAAACGCCCGTCATCGACTTGCCGACCGGTGCGTTTGGCCTGTCACAGCCCCTGTCTCTCAAGCTGGAACTGACCCAGCATGCGGGCTCCTTCAAGACGCGCGGCGCATTCAACACACTTCTCTCGAGGCCATGCGGGCCGGCTGGGATCGCCGCCGCATCAGGGGGCAATCACGGGGCGGCGGTGGCCTATGCAGCGCAGCAGCTGGGCATTGCCGCGCGTATATTTGTCCCGGAAATCTCTTCCTCGGCAAAAGTCGCGAAAATCCGCGAGTTCGGGGCCGAGGTCGTGGTGCAGGGCGCGCGCTACGCGGACGCACTTGAGCTGTGCGATGCCTACCGGGCGGAAACGGGCGCGCTGGGCATTCACGCCTATGACGCCTGGCCGACCATCGAAGGGCAAGGCACGTGCGCGCGGGAATGGGAGCGGCAAGTGCAAGCCATGGGGGCAGGCAGGCTGGATACGGTGCTGGTGGCAGTGGGCGGCGGCGGCTTGATCAGCGGCACGGCGTTGGCGCTGGAGGGGCGCGTGAGGGTGGTTGGCGTGGAACCCGAGGGCGCGGCGGCGCTCCATCACGGGCTGCGTGCGGGTCATCCGGTCGATGTGGAGATCAACAGTCTGGCCGCTGATTCGCTGGGGGCGCGCAACACGGGCGAGCGGGTGCATGCAGTGGCCGTGCGGGCGGTGGAGCGTGTGGTGCTGGTGCCCGATGATGCGATTCGGCTCGCCATGCGCCGCCTGTGGTCCGACATGCGGATCGCCTCCGAGCCGGGCGGCGCCTGCGCGCTGGCGGCATTGCTGTGCGGGGCTTACGTGCCCGCCAAGGGCGAGCGGGTGGGCGTGCTGCTGTGCGGTGGGAATGTGGCTCTCAGCCAGCTGGCGGAGATGACGGGGTGACTGCGCTGTTGCCAAGGCGCGCGACGGCGCGGCTCTTTGTCTTTGATCCAACAGGGCGGCTCCTGCTGATCCGCTACCGCACGACGCCCCCCGTGGCGGCGCCCTACAGCCACCTGCGCAGCATTTGGTTCACGCCGGGCGGCGGGTTGGAGCCGGGCGAAACCGCGCGAGAGGCGGCCGCGCGCGAATTGCTGGAGGAGACGGGGCTCACCGCACCGATTGGCCCTGAAGTGGCGTTCCGCACGGAAGATGTGACATTCTTCCAGAAAAAGGTTTGCGTGGTGGAGCGGTATTTCGTGGTGCGCACACAAAGTTCCTATGTGAACACAGCGTTTCTGGCCGATACCGAAGACGATGATGTGGAAGAGGTGGGCTGGTGGTCGATGACCGAGCTGGCCGGGCTGAAGGATCACATCGAGCCGCCGACGTTGCTCGCATTGGCGCGGCTGCTTGCGCGCGGCAAGATCCCCGCTGCGCCCGTCAACCTCGGATCAGGCGGATAGCCGCGGCTGCCGCAACCGGCGCAAGGACAAGCGCCACAAGGCTGGTCGCCGCCAGCATCAGAAGGGGCGGGCCGAAGGGGGCGGGCCCGACAAGGGCGGCATTGGCCGCCGCCACGCCAAAGATCAGAGTGGGCACGGCCAGCGGCAGCACCAGCACGGCCATGAGCAGGCCGCCCCGGCGCAGACCGACCGTCACCGCCGCGCCCACGGCTCCGATCAACGTAATGGCGGGGGTTCCGACCCCCAACGTGATGGCGAGCGGCAGCATCGCTGCGGTCGGCAGGTTCAGCATCACGCCAAACAGCGGCGCAGCCAGACTGAGCACGAGGCCTGTGGTCAGCCAGTGGGCGAGGCACTTGGCCAGCACCACAAGCTCCAGCGGGAGGGCACTGAGCATGAGTTGATCGAGCGCGCCCTCCTCCTCATCAGCCTGAAACAGTCGGTCAAGGCCAAACAGGGTGGCAAACAGCGCCGCCAGCCAGATGAGCGCCGGCGCAAGTCGGCCGAGCAGCACCTGGTCCGGCCCCAGCGCAAAGGGGGCCACGACAATCACAGCGAGAAAAAACACAAGTGCCAGTTCCGCGCCGCCGCCGATGCGGGCAGAGAGCTGAAGGTCGCGTTTGAGCAGAGCCAGAAAGGCGCGTGTCATGCTGAGGCCTCGATCAGCCGGTGCGTGCCATCCGCGGCAAAGCTGAGTTCGCGCTGGCGCATCAGGCCCAGCGGAAGATGCGTGGCGGCGATCACGATACCGCCGCCAGCCGCATGCTCCGCCAGCAACCGGGTCGTCAAGGCTGTCGAGGCGGCGTCCAGCGCGGCCGTCGGCTCATCAAGCAGCCAGATCGGCCGCGCGGCCACCAGCAGGCGCGCCAGCGCGGTGCGGCGGCGCTGGCCGGCCGAGAGCACGCTCACCGGCAGATCCAGCAGCGGCTCAAGACGCAGGCGTGCGGCGGCCTCAACGAGCAACAGGCCGGGGTTGCCCATCAAGGCCGGCGCGAGCACGAGGTTTTCGCGCACGGTCAGCGCGCCGCGCAGCCCGTCGCGGTGGCCGAGAAAATGCGCGGATTCGCCAAGCGACATGTCCGGACCAGCGCCCTCCAGCACCACCCGGCCCTGTGCGGGCGGCAGAAAGCCGCCCAGCGCCCGCAGCAGCGTGGTCTTGCCGATGCCGTTCGGCCCGGTGATCAGCAACGCTTCGCCGCTGTTGACAGCGCAGGTCACACCTTGAAACAGCAGGCGCTCGCCTTTGGCACAGGCGAGATCAGTGACGAGAATGCGAAGCGAAGGGGTCAAGAGCTTGAGATGCCTCTGGCAATCACGTCACCCACTACCCGGCTTTTTAAAACTGTTCTATAGAGAGCACCGGCTGCGTCGTGCGCATATTTTGTCCGCCGCTTCTGGCGCGGACACCCGGGCGCTCCCGGGGCGACATAACCCTTCGATCGTGCAGGTCCCACTCCTGCAGGCTTGATGCGCGCCATAAGTGGACCCAACCAAGGAAAATTCAGCGATGACGTCGCTCGACAGCTTCAAATGCCGCAAGAAACTCAAGGTCGGCACCAAGACCTACCATTATTTCAGCCTGCCGGATGCCGAAAAGAATGGCCTTGCAGGCATTTCAAAGCTCCCGTTTTCCATGAAGGTGCTGCTGGAGAACCTGCTGCGCCATGAGGATGGCCGCTCGGTGACGAAGAAGGACATCGAAGCCGTGGCGGCGTGGCTCAAGAACAAGGGCACCAAGGAAGCCGAGATCGGCTTTCGCCCCGCGCGCGTGCTGATGCAGGATTTCACCGGCGTGCCGGCCGTGGTGGATCTGGCGGCCATGCGCGATGGCATGAAGGCGCTGGGCGGTGATCCGCAGAAGATCAACCCGCTGGTGCCGGTCGATCTCGTGATTGACCACTCGGTCGTGGTGGATTTCTTCGGCAATGCCAAGGCGCTGGGACAGAACGTCAAGCGCGAGTACGAGCAGAATCAGGAGCGCTACAAGTTCCTGAAATGGGGCCAGGGCGCATTCAAGAACTTCCGCGTCGTGCCGCCCGGCACCGGCATCTGCCACCAGGTGAATCTGGAATATCTCGCGCAGACTGTGTGGACCAAGAAAGAGAAGATCAAAAACGCCAAGGGCAAACTCGAAACTGTGGAGGTGGCCTATCCCGACACGGTGGTGGGTACTGATTCGCACACCACGATGATCAATGGTCTGGGTGTGCTCGGCTGGGGTGTCGGCGGGATCGAGGCGGAGGCGGCCATGCTGGGCCAGCCCCAATCTATGCTGCTGCCTGAGGTGATCGGCTTCAAGGTCACGGGCAAGCTGAAGGAGGGCGTCACCGCCACTGACCTTGTGCTCGTGGTGGTGCAGATGCTGCGCAAGAAGGGCGTGGTGTCGAAATTCGTCGAGTTTTTCGGCCCCGGCCTCAACAATCTCACACTCGCGGACCGCGCCACCATCGCCAACATGGGGCCGGAATACGGCGCAACCTGCGGGTTCTTCCCGGTGGACGGCGAAACGCTGGACTACATGACCATGACCAGCCGCAAGGCGCCGCGTCTGGCGCTGGTGGAGAAATACTGCAAGGCGCAAGGCCTGTGGCGCAAAAACACAAGCCCGGACCCGGTGTTCACCGACACGCTGGAGCTGGATTTGGCCACGGTGAAACCCTCCATGGCCGGCCCCAAGCGCCCGGAAGGCCGCATCGATCTGGAAGGCGTGGGCGCGGGATTCGCTGCCGCCATGGAGAGCGATTACAAGAAGGCGATCGAGATCAGCCGGCGCGTGAAGGTGGAGGGCAAGAACTTCGATCTTGGCCACGGCGATGTGGTCATTGCGGCGATCACGTCGTGCACCAACACCTCGAACCCCTCCGTGCTGATCGGCGCGGGGTTGCTGGCGCGCAATGCGGCGGCGAAGGGCCTGAAATCCAAGCCATGGGTCAAGACGTCGCTGGCTCCCGGCAGCCAGGTGGTGGCGGAGTATCTCGATAATGCAGGGCTGCAAAAGGATCTCGACAAGCTCGGCTTCAACCTCGTGGGCTTTGGCTGTACGACCTGCATCGGCAACTCGGGCCCGCTGCCGGCAGAAATTTCCAAGGCAATCAATGAAAATGGTCTGATCGCCGCAGCGGTGTTGTCGGGCAACCGCAACTTCGAGGGCCGCGTGTCACCGGATGTGCAGGCGAACTACCTCGCCTCGCCGCCGCTGGTGGTGGCTTATGCCTTGGCGGGCACGGTGCAGATCGATCTGACCACGCAGCCACTGGGCATCGGCAAGGATGGCCAGCCAGTGTTTCTGAAAGACATCTGGCCGACCTCCAAGGAAATCCAGAGCTTCATCGCCAAGTACGTGACGAAAAAGCTGTTCAAGACAAAATATGCCGATGTGTTCAAGGGCGATGCCAATTGGCAGAAGATCAAGACCGGCACCGGCGAGACCTATGGCTGGGATAACAAATCCACTTATGTGCAAAACCCGCCCTATTTCACGGGCATGCAGCAGGCGGCCAATGCTGTCACGGACATCACGGGCGCGCGCATTCTCGGGCTGTTCGGCGACAAGATCACCACGGACCATATTTCTCCGGCCGGGTCCATCAAGGCGGCTTCTCCCGCGGGCAAATACCTGACGGATCACGGCGTCGCCGTGGCGGATTTCAATCAATATGGCACGCGGCGCGGCAACCATGAGGTGATGATGCGCGGCACGTTCGCCAATATCCGCATTCGCAACCACATGATGGGGCCCAACGGGCGTGAAGGCGGCTACACCATCCACTATCCATCCAGGGAAGAGCTGCCGATCTACGATGCCGCCATGCGATACCAGGCGGAGAAGATGCCGCTCGTGGTTTTCGCCGGTATTGAATATGGCAATGGCTCGTCGCGCGATTGGGCCGCGAAGGGCACCAACCTGCTTGGGGTCAAGGCTGTCATCGCGCAAAGCTTCGAGCGCATTCATCGCTCCAACCTGGTGGGCATGGGCGTGGTGCCCTTCGTCTTCGAGCCGGGCACGAGTTGGCAGAGTCTCGGCCTCAAGGGCGATGAAACGGTGAGCATTCCGGGCCTCGAGAAGATCAAGCCGCGCCAGAAGGTGGAGGCCACCATCACATCATCCGATGGCAAGGTCACCAAGCTGCCCCTGATCTGCCGCATCGATACGCTGGACGAGATCGAGTATTTCCGCAGCCAGGGCATTCTGTCTTACGTGCTGCGGGGCTTGGCGGCGTAAGCACGAAGCCCCGCTTGATGGAGGGTCGGGCATCGCCCGGCCCTTTCGCGTTCCGAAGTGGCACATATTCAGCGTTTTCGGGCTGTTGGTACGCTGCCGTTAACCTTCTGGCGGCTGGTCAGACATGAACCTTTTGATTTTACCTGAAATTTGTGGTAACCATTTTTTCATAATCGGAACTTCCCTTCACCCGGCGTCACCAGCGGCCTTTGCCCATCGCCTTTCAAAATTGCAGTCACGCGGAATCGGGTCTCTCGCTCGCTTCACGTGTCACGTTTTTTGAGCGGGAATTCCGGTCCAGGCAGATCGTCCGTCAGGGCCGATTTGTCCGCGCGGGTGTATTTCTGCGCCCGAGTGTCCTTTCCGCGTGGGCTGCCGCCTGCCGGAGCAACGCCGCATTACGAGGACGAATATGACCGCGAAGAAATCGATCCAGCAGCGTCTTGGCTTCAAAACGGGCGAGTTCGTCATTTATCCCGCCCACGGCCTCGGCAAGATCACCATGATCGAGGAGCAGGAGATTGCCGGTTTCAAGTTGGAGCTGTTCGTCGTGCAGTTCATGAAAGACAAGATGACTCTGCGGGTGCCCACCGCCAAGGCTGCCACCGTGGGCATGCGCAAGTTGTCGGAAGCCGGCATGATCACCCGCGCACTGGAAGTGCTGACGGGCCGTGCGCGCGTCAAGCGCACAATGTGGAGCCGCCGCGCCCAGGAGTACGAGGCGAAAATCAATTCAGGCGACATCATCGCCGTGGCTGAGGTGGTGCGCGACCTGTTCCGCTCCGAAGCCCAGCCCGAGCAGTCCTACTCCGAGCGTCAGCTCTATGAAGCAGCTCTGGAGCGCCTGGTCTGCGAAATCAGCGCGGTGGATGAAATCACCGAGACAGAGGCGCAGAAGAAGATCGAGGAAAATCTCGCGAAGAACCCGCGCCGCGCCAAGGCCGCCGATGTTGCGGCCGAGGATGACGAGTCCGAAGATGAGGCAGAAGCGGCCTGATTGCGTTACGACCTCATGCGCCGAACGAGAAAAACCCGGCTCAGGCCGGGTTTTTTGTACCAAAACGAAACACATAACACTGGCACGGTGGTTGCGGTCTTCCTCGCAAGGAGATCACGATCATGGTTGCAACGCTTCAAAACAACACGCTTCGCCCCCATCGTCTGCGGGCTTTCCTGGGTGATACATCCGGCAACATCAGCCTGCTGTTCGGCTTGTCGCTGCTGCCGCTGATGGCGGCCACAGGCTCGGCCATCGATTACAGCCGCGCCTCCGATGCGCGCACGCAGCTGCAGATTGCGCTCGACTCCACCGCCCTGGCCATGGCGAAACGCTCCGCCACGTTGAGTCTCGCGCAACTGACCAGCGAGTCAGAGACATATTTTCGCGCCATCTACAAGGAGCGCCATGGCTTCATCCCGGCGCCGCTCACGGTCACACGGGACAGCAAGGCGCTGCGGGTGGAAAGCAATGGCCCGCTCCAGACCACATTCATGCAACTCATGGGGCAGACTGTCGTCGACATTGCCGCACGGGCCGATGCGGGCCTCAGCCAGAAAAAAGTCGAATTGGTGCTGGCGCTCGACAACACCGGCTCGATGAGCCGTCTTTCGAAGATGGATGAGCTAAAAAAAGCGACGCGCAATCTTCTCAATGCCGCCGAGGCAGTGGCGCCCATGGGTTCGGGCCTGATGAAAGTGGCGCTGATACCCTTCGACACGCAGGTGCGGGTGGAGGCCTCCACCTACCGCAGCCAGCCGTGGCTCGCTTTTCAGGATGATCCGGCAGCGTCGTCATCCGCGCTTGCTGACATCCGGCCGCAGATGAAGACCCGTGCGGCCTGGAATGGCTGCATCGGTGATCGCAACCTGGGCTATGACGCCAATGACCGCCCCGCCAGCCTCGGCACGCCCGAGTCGCTGCACCCGGCTGTCGGTTGTGGCACAGGTTCGCTGGCCAAGGTGCAGCCCTTGACGGACAATTGGAGCGCCCTGCGCGGCGTAGCGGACACGATGCGCCCTTCGGGCTGCACCAACATCACGATTGGCGCGCGCTTCGGCCTTGCCGCCCTGTCGCCCACCGGACCCATTGCAGGCGGCGTGCCTTTCGGGACGGCGGATGTGGACAAATATCTTGTGATCCTGACGGATGGGGACAACACGCAGAACCGCTTCAAGGACGCCTGCAATGTGCCCGGCAGCAACACGGAGATTGATGCGCGCACCACAAGCATCTGCAATGAGATCAAGGCCAAATCCTCCCGCCGCGACGGGCGCGGCAATCCCATCCCCGATGTGAAGGTCTTCACGGTGCGCGTGATGGAAGGCAACCGGGCCTTGCTGGAGAGCTGTGCCACGGGGCGCGCCTATTACAAGGAAGTGAACGATGCATCGCAGATCGACGCGGTGTTCAAGGACATCATCCGCGAGATCACGGCCCTGCGCCTCACGATGTAAGGGACCAAGACGGCCTCACGCGAAATCCAGCGGAAGTTCCGTCACCGCCTTGATTTCCTCCATCACGAAGCTGGCGGAGACATCGAGCAGTTCGAGCTTTGCAATCAGCTTCTTGTAGAGGCGGTCATAGGCCGCCACGTCGGGCACGCGGGCATGGAGGATGTAATCGATCTCGCCTGCCGTGCGGTACGCTCCCAGGATTTCCGGGATGCCCAGGACCGCGTTGCGCAGGGTCTCGGTGGCATCCGCCGCGTGGCGGCTGGTGCGCACGATGATGAAAACGGGAAGGCCCAGATTGAGCTTCGCCGGATCGGCGATGGCAACGCGGCGCAGCACGTAACCTTCAGCCTCCAGCCGCGTCACGCGCCGCCAGCAGGCATTGCGCGAAAGACCGATCTCCTCCGACAATTGATCGAGGCTGCGGTTCGAGTCGCGCTGAAGCTCGGTGAGCAGACGTTTGTCGATGGCATCGAGCATGCACAAATTATCCCGCGATAGACGGATGGAACAAGAAATTATCCCACATATGTCGTGGATGGGTCAAATTCCGGAGATGATGTTTGGTTAAAGGCAGATCATTCTGAGAGCATCAGGAGATTGATCCATGCCGGACCGCGCCAAAAACCCCTTCACCGCCCATCCGCATGCGCTGGATGAAACCTACATCACGCATCTGGGGCACGCCTTGAGCTATTCCGGGCGGCTGCTGGCGGCATCGTTCTGCGCGTTGGTCCACGCCGTTCTGCCGTTCCTGTTTGAAAAGACCGCCTCGAACATGATCAAGGAGATGCATGCCGACATGATGGCGCGCGGTGCGGTGCAGCCGACGGCCATGCACCCTGCCGAGTGACGATCATCCAAATCCACATTTATGGAAGTTTGGAGCGGGAGAAGGGATTCGAACCCTCGACCCCAACCTTGGCAAGGTTGTGCTCTACCCCTGAGCTACTCCCGCATCCGATACGAAAGATGGCAAGGCCACCTCGTGGGTGAGAGGCCTATGCCAAATGCGCACCCGAGTTGCAAGCGTTAGTTTAAGGGCGGGATGGGTGGCGGGATCAGGCCACCCAGAAATCCGGCCAGATCATCCGTGACAAATTCGACGAAGGCGGGGTGCGCCTGTGTCTGCTCCCAGGAATCGCGCAGGTCCACCAAACCGCTGCGGGGTACGATCAGCACGGTCTTCATCCCGGCGTCATGGGGTGCCTTGAGGTTCTTCACCAGATCCTCGAACATGGCGGCGCGGGTCGGCTCCACATTGTGGCGCGCAAAGAAATCATCATAGGCGCGCCGCTCGGGCTTGGGCACGAAACCGGCGGCCTTGATATCGAAGATATCCTCGAAGGCATCCAGCAGGCCAAGCGCGCGGGCCGTATCCTCCGCGTGCTTGCGGGAGCCATTGGTGAGGATGAACTTGCGGCCCGGCAGGCCGGTAATGGCGCGGTGCAGAGGCAGATCGTGTACGAGGGATGAGCGATCGATGTCGTGGACGAAATGCATGAAAGCATCAGGGTCCACGTTGCTTTCTTCCATCAGAGCTTTCAGCGTGGTGCCATAGGTCTGGTAGAAATGCTTCTGCAGGGCGCGCGCCGCAAGGCCATCCAGCCCATAAAGGTTCATGACATAGGCCGTGATGCGGTCATCGATCTGCGGCCAGAGCGCGCTGTCGGGCGGATAAAGCGTGTTGTCGAGATCGAAGACCCATGTATTCACATGGGAAAAGGCCTGGTGGGCTGGGTTGATCCCCTGTTGCGGATTCATCCGCGAATCATCGTGCCCGCACCGTGATCGGTGAGGAGTTCCAAGAGCACCGCGTGGGGCACCTTGCCATCCAGGATGACCACGGCCTCCACGCCCTTTTCGATGGCGTAGATGCAGGTCTCGATCTTAGGGATCATGCCGCCGGTAACGGTGCCATCGGCGATGAGCCTGCGGCAGTCCTCCACGGTCAGCTCAGGGATGAGTTTCTTGTTTTTGTCGAGGACGCCAGGCACATCGGTCAGCAGCAGGAGGCGCTTGGCCTTCATGGCGCCCGCGATCGCACCGGCGAAGGTGTCGGCGTTGACATTGTACGTCGCGCCGTCCTCGCCCAGGGCCACGGGCGCCAGCACGGGAATGATCTCGGCGGCCAGCACCGAATCCAGCACCTCGCGGTTGACGATCTTGGGTTCGCCCACAAAGCCCAGATCGATCTCCCGCTCGATCAAGGAGCCCGGATCTTTGATGGTGCGGCGGGCTTTCTCCGCGATGACCATGTTGCCATCCTTGCCCGAGAGGCCAACAGCCTTGCCTCCCTCCGCGCCGATCCATCCCACGATCTGCTTGTTGATGGAGCCCGCGAGCACCATTTCGACGATCTCGACCGTGGCCTGATCCGTCACGCGCAGGCCCGCCTGAAATTCGCTCTTGATGCCCAGCTTGTCGAGCATGCGTCCGATCTGCGGACCACCACCATGCACGACGATGGGTTTCACCCCGGCCAGTTCGAGCAGAACGATGTCCTCGGCGAAATCTTCCGCCGCCGCCTTGTCGCCCATGGCATGACCGCCGTATTTCACGACGACGATGGTCTGGTCATATTTCTGGAGGTGGGGCAGCGCCTGCACCAGCGTTTCGGCCTGGGTGTGGACGTCGGGAAGCGTGATGGCCATGGCAGACGGGTATCCCCTCGGTGCAAGCGTGTTGCGCGGGCTATAGCGGATGTGGCCGGAACGCGGCAAGGCAGGTTTATGTCTTGGGAAACTCCAGGCCCATTTCGCGGTAGCGCTCGGGGTCGTTCTCCCAGTCCGCACGCACCTTGACGAAGAGGAACAGGTGCACCTTGGTTTCGGTCGCTTCCATGATGTCCTTGCGGGCGGCCGAACCGATGGATTTGATGGTGGAGCCCTTCTCGCCCAGCACGATCTTGCGCTGTCCCTCGCGGGCGACGAAAATCGTCTGGTTGATCTTGACCGAACCATCCTTGAGCGTTTCCCAGGTCTCGGTCTCGACCGTGGAGGTGTAGGGCAGTTCCTCGTGCAGGCGCTCGTAGATTTTCTCCCGCGTGATCTCGGCCGCGAGGAAGCGCAGCGGTGCCACGCTCACGTCCTCCTCGGGGTAAAGCCAGGGACCCAGCGGCATGCGGGTCGCCAGAAAGGTGGAGAGATCACTGACGCCGTAACCCGTCAGCGCCGCGATCATGAAGGTGGCTTCAAAGGCGATGCGGGTGTTGAGCGCCGCCGTGATCTCGATGAGCTGCTCCTTGGGAATCGTGTCCACCTTGTTGATGATCAGCACCATCGGCTGTTTGGTCTGCGCGAGGCGGCCCAGAATTGCGGTGGTCTCAGGGTCATCCCATTTGTTGGCGTCGACCAGCAGGCAGATCACATCGGCGTCGGAGGCCCCGCCCCAGGCGCTGTGCACCATGGCGCGGTCCAGCCGCCGCTTGGGCGTGAAAATGCCGGGCGTGTCCACGAACACGATCTGCGTGCGCCCAATCATGGCGATGCCGCGCACCTGCGTGCGGGTCGTCTGCACCTTGCGGCTGACGATGGACACCTTGGCCCCCACCAGCGTGTTGACCAGTGTGGATTTGCCCGCGTTGGGCGCACCGATCAGCGCCACGAAGCCGGCGCGGGTGGGGTCTGTCGTCTCTAACTCGGTCATGCCTGTCCTTCGCGTTGCGCGATCTGTTCGATGAGGGCGCGTGCCGCGTTCTGCTCGGCTTCGCGCTTGGAATGTCCGGTGCCCTCGGCGCGGCCAAAGGCCTCCACCGCCACCTCGATGATGAAATGCATGCGGTGGGCCGGCCCCGTGCGGCTGACCTCGGTGTAGACCGGCATGGTGAACTTGCGCGATTGCGCCAATTCCTGCAGCGAGGTCTTGGCGTCGCGCCTGTCTCCGGCGATCTCCGTGAGGCGGGCCTCCCAGCCACTTTCCACCACGGCGCGGGCGGGCACAAAGCCCCCGTCGAGAAACACCGCACCGATCAGTGCCTCGCAGGCATCGGCCAATATGGTCTCGCGCTTGCGCCCGCCGCTGTTGGCCTCTCCCGCACCCAGGCGAATGTTGGGGCCAAGGTTCCACTCGCGCGCCACCTCGGCGCAGGTTTCGCGGCGCACCAGGTCCGCCATGCGGCGGGCCAGTTCACCTTCCTCAGCCTGTGGATAAGCTGTGGACAACATGTCGGCAATGGCCAGGCCCAGCACGCGGTCGCCCAGAAACTCCAGCCGCTGGTAGCTGGCAAGCCGCGTCTGCGTGCTGGGCAGCGAGGACACATGGGTCAGTGCATGCTCCAGAAGGGCGGAACTGACAAACTGATAGCCTATGCCCCTTTGCAACGCGCCCAGATCGCGGACGGCCTTGGCCAAGGTCAGCGCACCCGGCTGAACAGCCGCTCCCAGCGGACCGAGGTTGGCCAGTTCCAGAGTTGCCAGGCCGAGGAACGCTCGTCGATGGAGAAGAAGATCACCTCGGCGCGGCCCACGAAATTCTGGAATGGCACGAAGCCGACCGCATTCTCATCGCGGCTGTCAGTGGAGTTGTCCCGGTTGTCGCCCATCATGAAATAATGGCCGCGCGGCACCTCATAGACGCCTGTGTTGTTGAAGATGCCGCGCCCGTCATTGAGCTTGTGGATGCGGTGGCGGGTGCCGCCGGGCAAGGTTTCGAAATAGGCCACGGCACGGCCACGCACGCCTGCGCCCAGATCAATGGGTTCATCGCCGATGCGCTCTTCCTTCACGGCGGAGCCATTGATGTGCACGACGCCCTGAATCATCTGGATGCGTTCGCCGGGCAGACCCATGACGCGCTTGATGTAATCGGTGGAATTGTCCTTGGGCAGCTTGAACACCGCCACATCGCCGCGCTTGGGCTCCGCCGCCCAGACCCGCCCGCTGAAGGGCACGGCGCTGAAGGGAAAGGAATGCTGCGAGTAACCGTAGCTGTATTTCGAGACGAACAGATAATCGCCAATCAGAAGCGTGGGGATGAGCGAGCCGGAGGGTATGTTGAAGGGCTGAAAGAGAAATGTGCGGATCACGACCGCGATCAGCAGGGCTTGCACGACAACCTTGATGGTTTCCCAGAGGCCGTTCTCGGAGGAGGAGCGCGATTCAGATGCCAACGGAGGGGTGTTCCGAAACAGAGGACAGGAGCCTTCGTATAGACAGGGAGCCGCGCGCGGGCAACGCCTACCATGCGTGCCATGCGCAGACCCGGTTTGGCACTTGTAAAGGTCACGCGGGTGGCTGAAATCATTATAACCCATGTTTCTCATAGGGTTATGGCCCATATTGCGGCTTGAGGCGCTCTTGCGCAGGCTCTACCCTTGGGTGAGGTCGCAGCAGACGGGGGGTCAGCATGGTGACGCGGGTCGCCACGGTGGCGTTTTCGGGTATTGAAGCGCGTCCGGTGGATGTGCAGGTGCAGGTGGCCTCAGGCAATGTCGCCTTCATTCTGGTGGGCCTGCCGGACAAGGCGGTGGCCGAATCCAAGGAGCGCGTGCGTGCGGCCCTGACCGCCTCGGGCCTGGCGCTGCCCGCCAAGCGCATCGTGGTCAATCTGGCCCCGGCCGACCTGCCCAAGGAAGGCTCGCATTACGATCTGCCGATCGCGCTGGGCATCATGGCCGCCATTGGTGCCATTCCGCCCGATGCGCTGGCGGGATTCACCGCGCTGGGCGAATTGGCGCTGGATGGCACCATCGCGGCGGTGGCGGGGGTGTTGCCGGCAGCGGTGGCGGCCAACGGGCGCGAGCATGGGCTGATCTGCCCGGCAGCCTGCGGCGGCGAGGCGGCCTGGGCGGGCGGGGATATCGAGGTGCTGGCTCCCGTGTCGCTCATCCAGCTCGCCAATCACTTCAAGGGGACGCAACTGCTGGCCCGGCCTGAGCCGCGCATGGGCAGCGCCGTGCTTGATATGCCCGACCTGCGCGACATCAAGGGGCAGGAAAGCGCCAAGCGCGCGCTCGAAATCGCGGCGGCGGGCGGGCACAATCTGCTGTTCAGCGGCGTGCCGGGCTCGGGCAAATCCATGCTGGCCATGCGCATGCCCTCCATCCTGCCACCACTGACGCCGCGCGAGCTGCTAGAGGTCTCCATGGTGCATTCCGTGGCGGGCGAGCTGGCGGACGGCGCCATCACGGACCGGCGGCCCTTCCGCGCGCCGCACCACAGCGCCAGCATGGCGGCGCTGACCGGCGGCGGGTTGCATGCCAGGCCCGGCGAGGTGTCGCTGGCCCACCACGGCGTGCTGTTTCTGGATGAACTGCCAGAATTTTCACCTCAAGCACTCGACAGTTTACGCCAGCCGCTGGAGCTGGGCGAAGTCTCCGTGTCACGTGCGAACAACCGCGTGACGTATCCTGCGCGGTTTCAGCTGGTGGCGGCCATGAATCCCTGCCGCTGCGGGCGCGCCACCGAGCCGGGCTATGCCTGCAAGCGTGCACCCAATGAGAAATGCATGGCGCAATATCAATCACGCATCTCGGGGCCGTTTCTTGACCGTGTGGACCTTGCCATGGATGTTCCCGCCGTCTCCGCCGCCGATCTGGTGCTGCCCCCACCCGCCGAGGGCTCTGCCGAGGTGGCGCGCCGGGTCGCGGCCGCCCGCCAGCGCCAAACCGCACGCTACGAGGCATTGGGGCAGGCCTATGTGTTCCTCAATGCGGGCGCACCCCCCAAATTGATCGAGGAGGTGGCGCGCCCTGATGCGGGCGGGCAGGCGCTGATCCGCGACGCAGCCGAAAAGATGCGCCTCTCCGCGCGCGGGTTCCACCGGGTGCTGAAGGTGGCGCGCACCATCGCGGATTTGGACGGCGTGGAACATGTGGCCCGCATCCACATCGCTGAGGCGCTGTCCTATCGCGCCATGCACGAGCGGATTGCGGCGATTTAGGGGGAGTGGACAAATTGAGCCAAGCTGTGCGTGAATACATACAGTCTGGTTAAAGAGCTGGCCGATTCCTAAATACAACCATCATCGTATTGAATTGAATTTGTGAGAACTCATGCCGCTTTTCCGTAAGCCTCTATCTGAACTCACCGCCGCCGATATTCAGGGGGTGATCGACCGTCAACAGCAAGAAGATATTGAGACGGAATTCAAGCAGGCGCTCGCAACGAAAGACGGCAAGCCGGATCGTTGGATGGACGACCAGTCTGCTATTGGAAGCTACGCTAAGGAAGCCCTCACGAAAGAGATTATTGCCTTGGCTAACACTCAAGGTGGCACGATGATCCTCGGCATAGTTGAGGACGCCGATAAGCGCGCCGCGTCAATCTTGGAAATTCCGATGTGCATGAAGCTTGCAGAGAGGCTTGGAGCCAGCATCATGTCCAGTACTGATCCCAAGATCACCACCTTGGAAGCAGTAGGTATCCCTATTTCTGGCGACGCGGGCGTAGTGGTTTTTCGTGTTGCTTCTTCTGTTCGTGCTCCGCACCGGGATGCGACAACCCGCGAATGCTACCGTCGAAGGGGCGATAGCTCGGAACCAATGACAATGCGGGAGATACAGGACCTCACAATTGATCAACGGCGCGAACTTGATGATGTGAACGTACGCTTGATGAGAGGCGCAGGCCTCAACCGTCCGCTGAATCAGGATTACGCACTTTGGAACGACAAAATCGGATCGTTCGAATTTTTGGGCACAAGGATCGGTGTTGGCTCTAATACGGCTAGGGCGGTTTGTGCAGCCCGTGCCGTAGCAGTGCCGCTCGAACGTGTTTCAATACCAGCCGTGACTACCGACCCATCTATCCGACTCAAGCGTCCGGTGCTACACCGCCGATACGCTGATGGAAAAATTGAACCTTTCGACATTCAGACATCTGCCCAATGGCGACCAATCCTTAGAGGAATCAAGGATGATATTCGTCGCCCACAATATGAAACATATGAACACAGATTCATTCTGCAAGACGCATCCGTAGAGTTTAGTCTACAGTGTTTTGATGACGAGTATCCGGGCGTATCACCTATGATACCAGGCATTTTTGCGTGGCGTATTTTGCAGGTTGTAGCAGAATTATTATTTATGATCAGTGGAATTCGAAAGCATTTAAACCAATCCGAATTAGAGTATGTGATTATGGTTGAGTGGCGGGTCCCGAAAGACTGCGCAATTTTGCCGTGGACTAGGCGTGCTTGGGTGGATGATCCTATTCGCCAAATTGATCGCTACAACTGTGTCTCAAGCTACGTTGCAACAAGTCATAATATGCAATCTGTATATAATGAGTTCGAACATGACTTCTGGAACGCATGCGGTAGAGAAGAAAAAAGTCATTTTCAATTTGACATAGAAAAAATGCTCATTTGATGGGATCGATTATATAGAATGAAGCACGGCTGCGTGAAATCATGTCTACTATGAGCAAACTCAGGACTACCCCTTATCCCGCATGATCCGGCCTTTTTCCCGGTCCCAGTCACGTTTTTTCTCGGTGTCGCGCTTGTCAGGCGCGCTCTTGCCCTTGGCGAGGGCCAGCAGCACCTTGGCGCGTCCCTTTTCGTTGAAATAAAGTTTGAGCGGCACCACCGTCATGCCTTCGCGCTGAATGCCCTTGAACAGCTTGCTCAGTTCCTTGCGGTGCAGCAGCAGCTTGCGCGGGCGTTTGGGCTCGTGGTTGAAGCGGTTGGCTTGCAGATATTCGGGGATGTTCGAGTTGATCAGATAGAGATCATTGCCGCCTTCGGTCGAGGCATAGCTCTCGCCAATGGTGGCCTTGCCGTTGCGCAGGCTTTTGACCTCCGTGCCTTGTAGCATGATGCCCGCCTCATAGGTGTCGCCGATGGCGTAATCGAACCGCGCGCGGCGGTTTTCGGCGATCAACTTGCCCTTGGGTTGGTTGTCTTTGCTCATGCGTATTGGCTCATGCGTATTGTCTCATGTGTTGAGCAGGCCCGCATGGACAAGCGCGGCGCGGATGGCGGCCTTTGTGAGGGCGGTCACGGGAAGCAGCGGCAGGCGCACCTCCTCTTTCATGCGGCCCAGCAGGTTGAGGCCTGCCTTTGCGCCCGCCAGGCCCGGCTCCAGGAACGTCGCGTCATGCAGGGGGGTCAGGCGGTCCTGCACCGTGAGCGCGGCGGTGTAATCACCCGCGAGCGAGAGTGTTTGGAGCTGCGCGCAGAGGGCAGGCGCGATGTTGGAGACCACCGAAATGCATCCATGGCCGCCCGCCGCATTATAGGCCAGCGCGGTCATGTCTTCGCCCGAGAGCTGGATGAAATCCGGCCCCAAGAGGTGGCGCTGCTGCGAGACGCGGGCAAGGTTGCCGGTGGCATCCTTCACGCCCGCAATATTCTTCAGCTCATAGAGCCGCGCCATAGTGGCATTGGACATGTCCACCACAGAGCGGGGCGGGATGTTGTAGATCAGGATGGGTATGCCGACCGCATCATTCACGGCCTTGAAATGGGCGTAGAGGCCATCTTGTGTGGGCTTGTTGTAATAGGGCGTGACCACGAGCAGGGCGGTGGCCCCCGCCTTTTCGGCGTGGCGGGCGAGATCGACGGCTTCCGCCGTGTTGTTGGAGCCTGCGCCCGCGATGACCGGGACGCGGCCCTTGGCCTGGCTGACGCACCACTCAACCACGCGCTTGTGCTCATCATGGCTGAGGGTGGGGCTTTCGCCAGTGGTGCCGACGGGCACGAGCCCCTGCGTGCCGCTCTCCACCTGCCAGCTCACGTGGTCGCGGAACGCCGCCTCATCCAGCGCGCCGTCCTTGAACGGGGTGACAAGAGCCGTGAAAGAGCCACGCAACGACATCGCTAGTCCTCTGTTGAGCAGAACGAGGATGCTCCCATAGCGAGCCGCCGCGCAACTGGCAAAAGATTTGCCACATGAGAGGCATGTCGCGCCAAAGATCGGGCGCTTGCCCGCAGTTTCGCTGTTTTTGCCATGGTTAACAAAACCTTCAATGCTCGGAGGCATTGTCGAACATGTCTGATGGAAAAGAGGTGTCGATATGGCTCGGTCGAGATTGGTGAGAATGACCCTTTGCCTGACCGCCACGCTGATGGGCGCACATGCATTTGGCCAAGCACTTGTCGCCAAAGCAGATGCCACTGAAGCGCGCGCCCACGAAACAGTTGCCACCGAAGCACGTGCCACAGAGCCGCTCACGACCGGCAGCATCGCACGTCCGGCCATCGTTGGCCTTGCGGTCACCCGCGGACAGGCCGATGCGGCACTGCTGAGAGCCGCGATCAGCGCCTACCGCGCCGGACAGACCGAGGAGGGCGATCGCATTTCCCGCACGCTGGCCGGGCCCACGACACGCCTTGCGGTGGAATGGTCGGCCCTGCGGTCTGCGCCCCGCAGCCTCGGATTTGCACGCATTCAGGCCTTTCTGGCCGAAGCGCCTGATCTGCCCCTGCGCGGGTGGTTGCGGCGCAAGGCGGAAGATGCACTGTTTTTGGAACGCGCAAAATTTTCGGAGCACGCAAGATCCTCGGAGCACGCCAAAGGTGAGCGTGTGCTGGCGTTTTTCGCCATCGAACCGCCGCAGGCCCCCACGGGCCGTGCCATCATCGCGGCTGCGTTGGCCGCCGCCGGTGAGACGACCCGCGCCGAAGCCTACGCGCGGGAGGCATACCTCGACCGCATGGCCAACCGCGATGTGGCAGGGTTCATCGAAGCGCAGTTTCCCGGACTCGTGACGTCCGTTGTCAAGGAGCAGCGGGCCCATCGGCTGATTCTGGCGGATCGGACGGGCGAGGGCCTGCGCCTTGCGGGCGAGCTGGGGCCTGCGCGGCTGAAGCTCGCACAGGCGCTGGCCCATGCCCATGATGATGGCAAGGCTTCCGCCCCGCTGGATGCCGTGCCCGCAGAATGGCGCAGCCATCCGTCCTATCGTCTTGCCGCAGCGCAAATTCTGCGGAGGCAGGACAAATGGGAGGCCGCGCGGACCGCGATGCTGGGTGTTTCGCGTGAAACACAGGTGTCTGTGGATGGCGATGCCTATTGGGCCGAGCGGCGCACGCTGGCGCGCCGGTTGCTCAATATGGGTGATGCGCCCGGCGCCTACCGCGTCGTGGCCGAACATATGGGCTCCTCGCAAGGGCATGCGGCTGAGGCGGAGTTCCACGCGGGTTGGATCGCGCTGCGATACCTGCACTTTGCACAGACGGCGGCCTTGCATTTCGATGAGTCGGCACGCGGCGCTCTGACCCCGCTCGCCAAGGCGCGGGCGGCCTACTGGCATGGCCGCGCCGTGCAGGCCGGCGCGGAAGGGAACTCCAGCGCCTCCTTCGCCGAAGCGGCGCGGTATCCCGCGACCTATTACGGACAGCTCAGCGCAGCGGCGTTGAAGCACCAGACCTTGGCGCTGCCGCCGGCACCTTCAACCGTGCCAACGCACTCACGCACGACCGATGTGATCGGCCTGCTGATTGGCGCGGATGCCGCTGATCTTGCCCTGCCGTTGGCCATCGATCTGGCCCGCACCACGGGAAGTGACAGCGAAATAGAGATGACTGCTGCTCTTTTCGAACAAGCGGGCGATGCAGGCGCGGTGCTGGCCATCGGCAAGGCGGCGCTCGAGCGCGGACGCCCCTTCGTCCACCGCGCCTTCCCGACCTTCGGCGTGCCTCCGTTCGCGCTGCTGCCCGGCTCGGCGGAACCGGCGGTCGTCTATGCCATCACCCGCCAGGAAAGCGCCTTTCGCACAAGGGCCATTTCGCATGCGGGCGCCAAGGGACTGATGCAGATGCTGCCCTCCACCGCCGCACGCACGGCGCAGCGCTTTGGCGTGGCCTTCGATGCCGGGCGGCTTGCACAGGACGGCGCTTACAACGCGCGCCTCGGTGCGGCCCATGTGGGAGAGTTGCTCGAAGAAACGCGGGGCTCGCTTGTCATGGCGATTGTGTCCTACAACGCGGGCGGCCACCGGGCCCGCGACTGGGCGGCGGCCTTCGGCGATCCGCGCGATCCGGCCACCGACATCGTGGACTGGATCGAGCGCATCCCGTTCTATGAAACGCGGCACTACGTGCAGAAGGTGCTGGAGAATGTGCAGGTTTACCGCGCCCGCTTCGGCGGACCGCAGACCCCCTTGCGCCTGATGGAGGATCTGGCGACCGGGCGGCGGCTGCCCGTGTCGGCCGAATCACTGCTCGCGCAGGAACGTTGATTGGCCGCTTGAAGGCGGTATGCTTGAAGCCCCGCCAGATCGTGTCCCGGATGCTGCATGAAACCCGCTGAATTTCCCCTTCAGGATGGCGAAGGCCAGACCTGGCACAGTTTCACCTGCCGCAGCGCCGATGGGCTGCGTCTGCACAACCGTGTCTACGGTGCGGCGCACATGCCCCACACGCCGGTGGTCTGCCTTCCGGGATTGGCCCGCACGGCGGCGGATTTTCATGAGCTGGCGCTGCACCTCAGCGCGCACCCCAAATGGCCCCGCCGGGTGCTCGCCATGGATTACCGCGGGCGTGGACGCTCCGATTATGATCCCGATCCGGCGCATTACGATGTGCGTGTCGAGATGCAGGATGTGCTGGACGTCATGACCGCCGCTGGTCTGCACGAGGCGATCTTCATCGGCACCTCGCGCGGCGGGCTGATCACCATGGGGCTCAGCGCGCTGCGCCCGGCTGTGATTCGCGGAGCCGTGCTCAACGACATCGGCCCGGTCATCGAGGCCAAGGGCATTGCCCGCATCAAGGGCTACGTCGGCAAACTGCCCCCTGTGCGCGATGCTGCCGAGGCCGTGCAGCTGATGAAGCGTGTGGCGGGCGCGCATTTTCCGCGCCTGACCCAGCAGGAATGGCAGGGTTTTGCCGCGCGCACCTTCAAACCTGGCCTGGGAGGGCTCGTGCCCGATTATGATCCGCAGCTTCTGGTTTCTCTCGCCGCCTTTGATCTGGAAAAGCCATTGCCCGTGCTGTGGCCCTATTTCGAGGGGCTGGGGAACGTGCCGGTTCTGTCGATTCGCGGCAGCCATTCCGATTTGCTGTCGGAGGCGACGCAGGCCGAGATGGCGCGCCGCCACGCGGGATGTACACTGCTCACCGTCGAGGGTGAGGGTCATGCGCCCCTGCTGGGGGATCAGCCGACCCTCGCGCGCATCGCGGCCTTCGTGCACCGGGCGGAAGGCGAACGGCGCATCACGGCCTTGTAATCGCGCACGAATCTGGCCCTTGAAGCGGAATGGCGCGCGCCCTCCCGCCCACAAGACGTTAACACAACCTTAACAAAACATCTCAACTGCCACGCTCGAGAGTGGCCTTTTCGCAACACGGGAATGAAAAGGCCCCGATCATGCCGCAAACCGGGCTCGTTTCGGTTGCTGCGAAAGGTCTGCCATGTAATTTGGCGATGCGACCGGGGATAACCTCAGTCGCCCCGTTCGCGTTTGCTGATGTTTCGACAGAAGCGGGCGTGGTGACAGGGGGAGAATGTGAGGCCGGTTCGCCAGCCGAAGGTTCGCTCCCAGGGTCTCAACCTTATTATTTTTCAACTGGAGGTCTACAATGAAGCTCCTCAAGAGCCTTCTCCTCGGTTCAGCTGCCGGTCTGGCCGCTGTTTCGGGTGCCTCGGCAGCGGATCTTGGCGCCAAGAAGCCAAGCCCAGTCGAGTTCGTTCGCGCGTGCTACAACCCACTGTGGGGCACGTCCGGCGGTTTCGTCATTCCTGGTACACAGACCTGCCTGCGCGTTTTCGGCCAGGCCCGTTTTGATTACCAGTACCAGCAGGTTTATTTCCGCAACCAGGCTCCTTCTGGCTTCCGCGGCGGTGCCACCATCGGTCTCGATGCGATCACCCCTTCGGAATACGGCAACGTCCGCACGTTCGCGGCGATCTCCACAACCTATCGTACGGGCAATCAGCGCACGGGCACCGGCACACGCCAGGGCACGTTCGTTGACGGCGGCTTCGGCGCTGGCATTCCCGGCGCAGGCGCTTTCACCGGTGGCGGCACCGACATCGGCATCACCGGCTTCATCCAGTTCGCTGGCATCACCGCTGGTCGCACGACGTCGTTCTTCGACCCCTTCTTCGTGCCTGAAATCACCACCTCGACGTTCCGTTCGGCGCCAGGCAATGTCAACACGATCGCCTACACGGCCGTGCTCGGCAATGGCCTGACCGCTTCGGTCGCCGTGGAAGACCCAACGACCCGTCGTCAGCCTGTCGTGTTCAACGGCATCGGCGTTGCCGGTGGCACCGGTGTGACACAGCCTGGCGCATTCGGTCAGACTGCCATCTCCATTCCTAACGTCGTTGCCAACCTGCGCCTCGATCAGGCCTGGGGTTCGGCCATGGTTGCCGGTGTGGTGACAAACGTTCGTGCAGGTGCCGTCAATGCCGCAGGCGCGTTCGCAGTGGTTCCAGACACCAAGTACGGCTTTGCCGTTCAGGGTGCCTTGAAGATCAACCTTCCGATGATCGCCGCAGGTGACAACTTCGTCATCACCGGTGCATACGGCGAAGGCGCACTCAGCTACATCACCTCCCAGCAGTTCGGTGGTTCGTCTTCGAGCCAGGGCATCGGTGGTGCCGGTTACGTGACGGGCGATGCTGTGTTCGATCCCTTCACAGGCTCGATCAAGCTGATCAAGGCGTTCTCGGTGTCGGCTGGTTTCCAGCACTTCTGGTCGCCAACCCTCAGCACCACGCTGTTCGGTTCGTACGCCCAGATCGACGTTCCGGGCGCGGCTCCTCTGGATCCCCGCAACTACGTGCGTGACGGGACGTTCGCAACGGTTGGCCTGAACACCATCTGGCAGCCCGTGCGCGGCCTGAACATCGGCCTTGAAGGCGCCTACACCATGGTTGACCCGAAGGGTCGCGTGGCTGACGTCAACAAGAACGCGCTGTTCAACGGCGGCTTCGCCGCCGGCCCAGCAGTGGGTGCAGGTTGCACGGCCGCTGCCTTCAACGCAGCTGCCGGCCTCTCGCCTGCTTGCTTCACGAAGTCGTCTGAGGGTTTTGCCTCGGTTCGCCTGCGCATCACACGCGATTTCTGATCAGTTCACTCTGATTGGATGATGGAAAACCCCGGAGCTTGCTCCGGGGTTTTTTCGTTGTTCAAGAGCAGAGTATGGACTGATGTCACCCCGGCGAGGCCTTTAGACCACGTCGCATTTTGATTAAACAATCAAAATTTGCGAAAACGTGTTCTATAACAATAATTTAGAGCATGTCGTTTTCAAATAACCGCTACACACTTATTTGCGACATGCTCTAGGCCGCGAGTAGGGGATCCAGAGCAAAGGTTGGGCTGCAAACGTGATGCCAGGATGGACTGGCTTCCCTTCCCTCGCTGCGCACGCCGGGAATGACAACGAGATAATCAAGCTGCGCTATGTGCGCATCCGCATGCGGCGGATATCCAGCCCGGCCAGTTTGCCAAACGCCAGCGCTGCGCCCGCATAGACCACACCGCCCAGTGCGCCATGCGCTAGCAGCCGGAGTTCTGGACCGAAAAGGCCGCGCAACAGGGACTCGGATGCAAACATCACCCCAGCCAAAACCACGGACGCCCCCCCGGCGACGGCGACGGCTCGTGCCAATACGCCATCCGGCCGCAGCCAACCCCTGTGGTCGGCCAGCCACAACAGCACCGCGAGATTGACCGTTGCGCCCAGCGCTGTTGCCAGGGCCAGACCGGTGACGCTGAGGGGCCCGATGAGCGTGAACTTGAGCAGCACGTTGAGCGCCACAGCGCCGAGTGAAATGAGCATCGGTGCCGTCGTGTCGCCCCGCGCGTGAAAACTCGCCACCACGGAGCGAATGGAGACTGCCGCAATCAGGCCCACCCCATAAGCGGCGAGTACCTCCGCCGCGCGCTGCGCAGCCGCGCCGTCGAAAGCGCCGCGCTGGAAGGCCGCCTGGATGATCAGGTCCGGGATCAGCAAGGTGCCCACCCAGAACGGCGCGGCCAGCAGCAGAATCAGCGCCAATGTGCGGTTTTGTGCGGTGTAGGCCGCCCGCTCGTCGCCTGCCGCGAGCTGTCTCGACATGGCCGGCAGCAGCACTGTGCCAGCGGCTATGGCGATGACGCCGAGTGGCAGCTGATAGATGCGGTCGGCATAATAGAGCGCCGAGGCCGAGCCCTCGGGCAGCAGTGTGGCAAGTATCGTGTCGGCGAACATGGCGATCTGGACGCCGGCCGAGCCGATCACGGCAGGGAGAAAGCTTTGAAAAAAGGCCCGGACGTCCTCGGTCAGCGCAGGCCGCTTGAACCCCACCAGCACGCCCGCGCGCCAGGCCGTGAACGCCAGCAAGGCGGCCTCCAGCACGCCTGCGGTGAAGACGCCCCACCCCGCCGCATGAGCGGGGGTCTTGAACAGGCTCGCCATCGCCACGAAGGTCAGGATCGACAGGTTGAGCAGCACGGGGGCCGCCGCCGCGACCGCAAAGCGTCCGGTGGCATTCAGCACGCCCGACCACAAGGTCACGAGCGTGATGAGCGTGAGATAGGGAAAGGTGATGCGGGTCACCTCCACCGCCAGTGTGAACTTGGCAGTCTGCGGACCAAAACCGGGCGCGAGCAGCGTGATCAGCCCGGGTGTGAACGCCAGCGCCACGATCAGCACGAGGGCTTGAGCCAGGACCAGCAGTGTCAGGATATGTCCATGAAAGAGATTCGATTGCGCCGGGCCATCCTGCGTGCGGATGCGCGTGAAGGCCGGCACAAAGGCGGAATTGAACGCACCCTCGCCGAAAATGGCGCGAAAATGGTTGGGCAGGCGAAAGGCGACCGCGAAGACATCCATCAACCCGCCCGCGCCGAGCACGGACGCCATGACGATGTCGCGGGCAAAGCCCGTGACGCGGGAGAGCAACGTCCAGCCACCGACCGAAAGAATGGAGCGAAACATCAGCCGGTTTTAACAGGCTTTCGTTTGGAAGTTGCAAACGCCCGGCCGGGTGCAGGTTCGATCCTGTCCGCCACGATGTAGAGCGGGCGTTCCTTCACCTCGGCAAAAATGCGCCCGACATACTCGCCGATCACGCCCAGGAAAATCAGCTGTATTCCGGAAAAAAACATCACCGAGACGATGATGGAGGGAAAGCCCGGCACATCGGCCCCGAACACTGCGGTGCGCAATATGGTCACGAAGGCGTAGACGAAGGCCATCAGCGAGATGACCACGCCTGTATAGGTGGCCAGACGCAGAGGGACGGTGGAGAAGGACGTCAGGCCGTCGAAGGCGAAACGAAACAGCTTGGTGTAGTTCCATTTCGTCTCGCCGTGCACGCGCGGCGCGACCTTGTAGGGCACGCCGATCTGCTTGAAGCCAACCCAGGCATACAGGCCCTTGGAAAAACGAGCCTTCTCCGGCATCTGCTTCAGCGCTTCGACCACGCGGCGCGACATGAGGCGAAAATCACCAGCGCCCTGCGGCAGGGGCATCTCCCCAAAGCGTTCGAAGAGGGTGTAGAAGCGCTGGGCAAGGCGGCTGTAGGTGCGTCCATCGGTGATGCGATCCACACGCTGGCCGTAGACCATGTCGTATCCGGCATGCCATTGCGCGACGAAATCCGCGATGGTTTCGGGGGGGTGCTGCAGGTCCGCATCGATACAGACCACCGCCGTGCCGCGGGCTTCGTTCAGACCGGCAGCGAGCGCGATGTCCTTGCCGAAGTTGCGGCTGAAGGAAATGGCCCGCACGCGGGCGTCCCTGGCGGCAACAAGGGAGATGGCCTGCAGGGTGCCATCGCGGCTGCCGTCGTCGACGAAGAGGATTTCATGCGAGCGGGTGCAGGTCTCCAGCACCCCCGTCAGACGTGCCACAATGAGAGGCACGTTGGGCTCCTCGTTGAAAACAGGCACAATGACCGTGAGCTCGGGCACGGCGGAAGAAGCTACAAGCATCGTTGACATCTTTTTTGCCATGCGGGCTTTATACCTTGTCTGCCTGTCCATAAACTGAACGCCGTGATTTTCAGGAAAGCGATCCATCGTTTGGCTGGTCTGACATTGATCGGGGATGACTACGCCATGACGGCGGGCGTGTCGCGGGGCATTCTCCGGCTGCTGGAGCATGGACGCCTTTCGGGCACTGGCGTCATGACCAACCGTGCCCACTGGAAAGGCTGGTCGCATGCGCTGCGCGCTTTCAGCGGGCAGGCTGATCTGGGCGTGCATCTCAATCTGACCCTTGGCAAACCCATGACCACGATGACGGCATTTGCGCCCGGCGCCGCCTTCCCCGCCATTGGCATTGTGGCCAAGAGCGCATTGTCGATGCGTCTGCCGCGCGAGGAATTGATGGCTGAGATCGACGCGCAGCTGGAGGCTTTCGAGCAGGCCATGGACATGCGCCCGGACTTTGTCGATGGCCACCAGCATGTGCACGGCTTGCCCGGCGTGCGCCGCGCCGTGCTGGATGTGCTGACAGAGCGATACGCACGCGGGCCGCGTCCTTGGCTGCGTGATCCGGCGGACAATCTCCGGCGCATCGCCAAACGCGGGCGCAATGGCAAGAAGGCGATCGCCGTGGCAGGCCTAGCGACCGGATTCGGACGCGCGGCGAACAAGGCGGGCTTTGTGACCAACGACAGCTTCGCAGGGTTTTCCGCCTTCGATGCGCGGGGGGACTATGCTACGGAATTTGCATCCTATCTTCTCGAACCCGGCCAGCGTCATCTCGTGATGTGCCATCCGGGCGAGATCGACGATGAACTGCGCCGCGTTGACACTGTCGTCGAAACGCGCGCGCAGGAACTGGCTTTCCTGCTGGGCGATCCCCTCAGCGTGTTGCTGGGGCAACGGGACATGCGCTTGCAGCGCCTGTGTCCTCTGGCTGCGTGAGGCCCGCGATGGCAGAGCGCCTGACCTTCGATCCTGCGCGGCCGCAGCCAGGCCATCTGGAAAGGCTGACACCTCTGGTGCGCCGCTGGGTGCTGCCCAACCCGGGCCCCTTCACCTGCACAGGCACGTGTTGCTACGTGATCGGCAATGGCCGCGTTGCGGTGCTTGATCCGGGGCCTGGGCGGGCTGGCGAGGTGGAAGCCCTGCTGGCGGCGCTGGGGCGCGAGCAGGTGACGCAGATCGTCGTCACGCACACGCACCGCGATCACTCACCCGGCGCGCGGGTTCTGCAGAAACGGACCGGGGCGACCATTGCCGGCTGCGGACCGCACGTGCCAGCGCGGGCTTTTAACGGGGACGAGCAGGCCCTTCTCGATGCCAGCGCCGACAGCGAGCACGTGCCGGACGTCGTGCTGCGCGACGGGGAACACCTAACCGGGGCAGGTTTCAATCTCGAAGCCGTCGCAACGCCGGGCCACACCATGAACCATCTCGCCTTTGCCCTGCTTGAAGAGAACACGTTGTTTTCCGGTGATCATGTGATGGCCTGGTCAACCACGATTGTCGCCCCGCCCGATGGCGCGATGGGGGCCTACATGGCATCGCTTGAAAAACTGTGCGCACGCCGCGAAACGCTCTACTGGCCGGGGCACGGCGGGCCGGTGCAGGATCCGCAGCGCTATCTGCGCGCTGTCATTGGCCACCGCAGGATGCGCGAAAGTTCCATACTGGCAGCGCTGGGCGACGGGCCGACCCAAATCCCCGCGTTGGTGGAGCGGCTGTACGAGGGGCTTAATCCGGCGCTCAAGGGCGCGGCGGCCCTGTCTGTGTTTGCGCATCTGGAGGATCTGGCCGGGCGCGGACGGGTCACCACAGAGGGTGAAGTGACACTGCACGCCACATACGCTGCAGCCTGATCAGCGGCTGGCGGCGATGGAGTCGATCTCATTCACGAGCGCGCGGATGCGCGCTGCGTTGCTGCCGAAATCATGCTGGCCGTGGCGTGAACGCGACCGCACGTCGATGCGGGTGTCACCGGCGCCTGGACGAATGCGGATGGTGATGTCTTCGGGAAACCGGAACAGGTCTGATCGTGCCACAGCTTCGATGCGACCAACGCCCGTGCGTCCGGCTGGGTTGCTGCTGTCGATGACCACCCAGCCCAGGGTTGTCACAGCCTGCATGACGATGGACATCGCCTCCTGCGCGGGCTGTTCGATCAGCGCGGGTCGTAAATCCGGATAGCCCTCCTGCTGATCTTCGGCGCGGGCGCGGTCATATTCGGGAAGGGCAAGGCCGTCGCGCGCCTCCGTTGCGGCCCGTGAACGCGCGAAGGAGGGCGGCTCGATCAGATCGGTTGAGACATCGTTCAGAGGCGGCAGGATCAGCGCTTTCGCCGCCATGTAGCCTGGCCAGGCAAGAATGAGCAGCGCGAGCACCAGGCCGCGCACCGCGAGCGACGTGCCCGGTGCGCCGCGCTGCCAGATCGTCGCCAACGCGCCGCAGGCCGCAATGATGGCCAGCACGGCGCACAGGATTCCCAATCCCAAAACGGCGACGGCATTGAGCGGCGGAACGCCGCCAAAGCGAGCGGCCCCCAGCGCCATCAAGGCAAGACCAAGCCCGCCGCGCGCCAGCCACCGGCTGGCCGGTGCGAGGATGGGAACCGGTTCGGGAAGAATGCGGCGCATGGCAGTGGCTTTAACCTTCCCGCCCTTGGAAGATAAGTCCTTGCAAGAAAAGGCCTCACAAAAAAAAGCAGTATCCGCTCCGGCCGCACCTCGCACCAGTCCCCGCCGTTATACGGCGTCATGGGCAGAAAGCGCGATGCGAAAATTCGTGCCCTCATTGAGCCGACTCTCGATGTGCAATTGCCCGCGATGGCGGTTGATGATGTGCTTGACGAGGGCAAGACCCAGGCCGGTGCCGCCCGCATCGCGCGATGCCGCGACATCGACACGGTAGAATCGCTCGGTCAGGCGCGGCAGATGTTCGGGGGCAATGCCGGGGCCATAGTCACGCACGCTGGCCGTGTAATCGCCGTTCGCTGTGCGGGTGAGGCCGATGTCGATGCGTTTGCCGCGGCTTCCATATTTGATGGCGTTTTCCACCAGATTGTCGAACACGCGCAGCAGTTCATCCCGGTCCCCCGAAACATCAGCGGTGTGAGGTTCGATCTCAAGCTGAAAAGTCAGGTTCCGCTCGGTCGCAAGTGGTTTGAGCGCGTCGGCCACCTGCCGGATAACACCCACGAGGTCCACGCGGTCCATCGGGCGGATATGAGCATTCAGCTCGATGCGCGAGAGCGACAGCAGGTCGTCAATGAGCCGCGCCATGCGCCGCGCCTGGATGTCCATGATGCTGAGAAACTGTTCGCGCGCGGCGGCATCATCCTTGGCCGGGCCCCTGAGCGTCTCTACGAAGCCGAGCAGTGAAGCCAGCGGCGTGCGCAACTCATGGCTGGCGTTGGCGATGAAATCGACGCGCATGCGCTCGAGCTTGCGGCCGGCGGTCAGATCGTCGAACACGACCAGCACGCAGTCATCCCCGGCCGGCGCGACCTGCACGGCAAAGGCCCGCTCGACGGGCAGGCGCTCGATCACTTCGAACCGCCGCGTCTGGCCATCGGCAAGCGTGCGGCGCACCGTGCCCAGCAACTCGGGATCGCGGATGGCGAAGGTCAGCGGCGCCTCGGTCCGGATCAGCGGATGCAGCTTCTGCGCCTCTTCATTATGTGCTGCCACATTGCCATCCCCGTCGATCAGGATGGCGGCATGCGGGAAGGCCCGCAAGAGCGCTTGGCTGCGTGCGTCAGTCATCGCATCAGGCATCGGGGCCTCGCGCGGTGGGGTCGCTTTGGATGCTGCCCGATTGTGCAATGTCGGTTTTCAACAGGCGCGAGCGGAGCAAAATTTCCCGCCCGGCCAGCAGCAGCAGGGCAATCACGAAGGGAATGACATAGTAGCAGATGCGAAAAAGCAGCAATGCGCCCAGCAACTGCTCCTTGGGAATGCCAGGCAAGGCCAGCAAAATGGTGGCCTCGAAGACACCAATGCCGCCCGGCGCATGGCTCGCAATGCCCAGAATGCAGGCGAAGACATAGGCCGCGATGAAGGTGCCATACGAAATGCCGTAACCCTGCGGCAGCAGGATAAAAAGCACAGCGCCCGCCGCGCAGACATCCAGCGCGCCCAGCGCCATCTGCGCCAGGCTGACCTTGAAGTTGGGCAATCGCAAGGACCAGCCTTGAAATGTGAGGGAGCGCGGCTTGACGGAAACCCAGACGAGATAGGCAAACACCGCCGCGAGCACACCGCTGCCGATGAGTTGGTTCACCGAGACCGGCAGGCGGTTGAGCCCGGCAATCTCTGTCGGGCGCCACAGCAGGCAGACGCCCAGAACCGAAGCCATGCCGAGCCAGAATGTCACGCCCGCAATCAGCGTGAGGCTGGCGATGGTCTTGGCCCCGATGCCGATGGAGGAATAGATCCAGTAGCGCACCGTGCCCGCCGTGATGAGCGGAAAACCAAGCGTGAAGCTGACGGCATAGCTAGTATAGGAGCCCAGCGCCGTGATGCCGTAGGCGACAATGTAGCCTAGCTGGCGAAAGGCCAATGCATCGTATCCGGTCAGGATCAGATAGCTGATGGCGGTGAAAAGCACAGCAAGCGCCAATTGGCGGCGGCTGGTTGCCGTGAAGGCGGCTTGAATTTCTGCGGCATCCAACTCGCGGATCAGATAGACCAGCACAGCGATGGAAATGGCGAAAAGCACGCCGCTGGCAATGGTTCCGATAATCTTGAACCGCCGCCGCGAAGCTGTGAGCTGAGGATCAGGCGACAAACGGCACTCCGCGCGGGGATATCAATACCGCATACTTCGTCATCAGCGGTGTCGCAAGACGTCCGCTTACGTGCATAGCCAGCACTGTGACAGGATTACGACGTGCCGGCATCCAACGCGTCGCGCAACATCTCGAGTCGCAGCCACTCCTCTTCGCTCGCCAGCTTGCGCGCCTGCAGGTCAGCCAGCCTGTCAGAGGCTTTGTCGAAGCGTGCGCGATCACGGGTGTAGAGGTCTGGTTCGCCCAGAACCGCCGTCAACTTGGCCATGTCGCGGTCCATGGCCTCCAGCAATGCAGGAAGTGTTTCAAGGGCGTGGCGCTCCTTGAAACTCATCCTGCGCGCTTGATCGGCTGGCGGGCCTGCGGTCGAGGTTGTTCCGGAAGCGGAACGATCATGCCTGGCCGGAAGCTCAGCAGTCCGGGCGGTCACGCCGGCTCCGCGCTGTACAAGCATGTCGGCGTAGCCACCCGCATATTCGATCCATTTGCCTTGTCCCTCGGACATCAAGGTCGATGTGCAGGTGCGATCAAGAAAATCACGGTCATGACTGACGATGATTACGGTTCCGGAATAATCACCGATCATCTCCTGCAGCAGGTCGAGCGTCTCCAGATCAAGATCATTTGTGGGCTCGTCCAGCACCAGGAGGTTCGAGGGCTTGGCGAGCGCGCGCGCCAGCATCATGCGGCCACGCTCGCCGCCCGACAGCACCGCGATGGGTGTGCGGGCCTGCTCGGGGCTGAAGAGAAAGTCCTTCAGATAGCCCATGATGTGGCGCGGGACGCCCGCCACCTCGATGATGTCACCGCGGTTGTCGGTCATGGCCTGCTGCAATGTGTAGGTCGGGTCCACGCTCTCACGCTTCTGGTCGAGCGTGGTCATGCGTACGGAGGGGCCGATTTTCACATGCCCTGTGTCAGGGGCCAGCGTACCCGTCAGCAGGTTGATGAGCGTGGTCTTGCCCGTGCCATTGGCACCGACGATTCCCAGGCGATCACCCGCGGCAATCCGCATGGAAAGGGGTTTCACGATGGGGCGATCCCCATAAACTTTGCTGACAAGCTCCGCTGCGATCACCGTCTTGCTGCTGTCACCCGCCTCGCTAACGGCCAGCTTGACGTTGCCTTGCGGTCCGTTGCGGGTGCGGTATTGCTGGCGCAATTCCAGCAAGTTGCCCAGACGCCGCACGTTGCGCTTGCGCCGCGCCGTCACGCCGTAGCGCAGCCAGTGCTCCTCATCGACGATCTTGCGGGCCAGCTTGGTCTGGTCACGTTCTTCCTGCTCCAGCACATCGTCGCGCCACAGCTCGAAATCCCCAAAGCCTTTTTCCAGCCGCCGTGTCTTGCCGCGGTCGAGCCACACGGTGGCGCGGGAGGTGTTTTCCAGAAAGCGCCGGTCGTGGCTGATGATGACGATGCCGGCGCGCAAGCCCCCCAATGTGCGCTCCAGCCATTCGATCGCGGGCAGATCAAGGTGGTTGGTGGGCTCGTCCAGCAGCAGGATATCAGGGTCGGGCGCCAGCGCGCGCGCGAGGGCTGCGCGCTTGGCCTCACCACCGGAAAGGCGCGTGGTGGTTTCACTGCCGTCAAGACCCAGTGCTTCCAGCAACTGACGCGCCCGCTGGGGGTCATCGCCCTCGGTCAGGCCCTCCTCCACATAGGCGCCCGTTGTGGCGTAGCGGCTCAGGTCCGGCTCCTGCGGGAGGTAGCGCACAGTGGCGGTGGGGTGGCGGAAAATCTCGCCGCCGTCTTCCTCTACCAGACCTGCCACGATCTTCAGCAGCGTGGATTTTCCCGAACCGTTGCGCCCCACAAGACAGATGCGCTCCCCCAAGGCCACGGCCAGCTCGGCCCCGTTCAAGGTCAGCTTGCCGCCAAAGCCCTGGCGGATGTTCTTGAGATGGATCAGTGGTGGCGGCATGGCGCGACAGGCAGAACACTTTGTGAGAAAAGGGAACCCCCGCCATCGCAGGACACGCCGCCCTTGGCAACGCCCATTCCCATATCTGCAGGCGATGATCCGCGTTTGGTTCCCTTCCGCGACATCCGCGAGCGCGATCTGGTGGGCCGTGCCGGGCGCTTCATCGCAGAAGGCGAAGTGGTGCTGCGCATGCTGCTCAACTCCAGTCGTTTCGCAACAGAAACAATTTTGCTCTCTCACCGGCGTCTAGCGCCCATGGCAGCACTCGTGGCCCAGATACCGGCGCATATTCCCGTGCTGGTGGCGGAGGATACGCTCATCGAGGCTGTCGCGGGATTTCATCTCCACAGGGGCGTGCTGGCGGTGGGGCTGCAGGGTACGCCTGGCACCGCTGCGGCGCTGATCAGCGGACTGCCGGCACAGGCCACCGTGCTGGTGGGCGTCGGCATCGCCAATCATGACAACGTGGGCGGATTGTTTCGCAATGCGGCGGCGTTTGGCGTGGACGCTGTTTTGCTCGACCAGACAAGCTGTGATCCGCTTTACCGCAAGGCGATCCGCGTGTCGGTGGGCGGTGTGTTGCAGGTGCCCTACGCACGGGGCGAGGACGGCGCTGCATTGATCACGGCCCTGCAGGCGGCAGATTTTCAGACACTGGCACTTACGCCCTGCGGCGCGATGGAATTGGGTGCTGTGCGGCGCACGCCACGCGTTGCCCTCGTGGTCGGGGCCGAGGGGCCGGGCCTGCCCGAGGCGCTGATGACGCAGATGCATCAGGTGCGGATCGAGATGGCTCAAGGTTTCGACTCGCTCAATGTCGCCACATCGGCTGCCATCGCACTCCATCACCTTACACGTACGTGTTCTTAGATTGAAATCCCCCGATTCATCAGAGTTGTTTGAAACCGCTTTTCTTGCTTCGGTGTAAGTATGGGCCGTTGACGTTGCGTCAGCTCCAGAAACTTGAGTTTGAACTCTCTCGCCATGCTCGCAAGGGCAGGAGTCTTTGTGCCGCGTCTCCACCGCCTGCTTCCCTGGGCCAGCCTGGCAAGTGCCTTGTGTGCGGTGCAGGCACACACCCCTGCGCGTGCCGGCGCGTGGCTCGAGAACGAGGGGCGCGGCCGGGTGATCTTTGCCTCCTCGGTGATGATGGCCGACCAGCGCTTTGACCGCAAAGGCAAACCGCTGCGTGCCGAGCGGTTCATCAAGCAGGAGTCGCGCACCACAATCTCCTACGGGCTGACGCCTGATCTCACGGTGGTGGGAACGCTGGCAGGCGCCGCACAATCAACATTGACAGAGGATGGCACCGTGCAGAATCGCAGTCTGGCGCCCGGTGGCGGTGTGCGCGTGCGACTCTGGAACAATGCGGACAGCGTGTTATCGCTGCAGGCCTCGGCCGAGGGGCGCTACGAGCGCGCATTGGGCGAGGTCATCACGCGGCTGGAGCCCCGCACGCAGGCTGAGGCCCGGGTGCTGGCCGGGCAGAACTTCATGCTGAGTGATTGGAGCGCTTTTGGTGAGGCGCAGCTGGGATGGCGCTGGCGCGGCAGCGGTTTTGCCAATGAGGCTGTGCTGGACCTGACCTTGGGCGTGCGCGTCCATCCTTCGGTACAAATCCTGCTGCAATCCTTCAACACGGTGGCATTGGCGCAAGATGCGGGCGCGTCCCGTGTGCGCCAGCACAAGCTGCAGCTGAGCGCGGCCGTTGATGTCACGCGGGCCATCACGGCGCAGTTTGGACTGTTCACCAGCCTGAGTGGTCAGGGCAGCCTGCGCGAACAGGGCGGCGTGCTGGCGCTGTGGCGGAAGTTCTAGAGCCTGTCGCAGAAAAGTGTGTAGCGGTTTTCTGAAAACGACATGCTCAAGTTATTGCCGTAATGCACACTTCGCAATTTTGATAGTTCAATCAAAATGCGGCGTAGTCTAGGCTCTGTACGACGCAAACCGCACCCGTGTGGTGCGTTTGGTGGATAGGCCTAACAGCACCATGCCGAATTTACGACGCTGCTTGTAGACCGGATGGCCTTGCCCGTTGAAGGTGAAGGTCTTCCACGCCAGCGGTTTGCCCGCTGCGCTGCTCATCCGCACCTGGCGGACGCGGCCATGGAGTATGGCGCCCACGACGCCCAGGATGATGTTGCTTTCCTCGACCGAAAGTTCTTTGATCACAAGGGCTGTGCTGATGATGTTCACGCCGCCCGGGGCAATGGCCACCTCGAAGGGCAAGGCATGGGGGTGGCGTGGAGTCACTTCAAAATTGGCCGCGTCGTCGTTGCGGCGCTCGCGGTAGCGGCAGACATCCTCGAATGGAACAAGCATGCGTTTGATCTCGACTGCCAGGGCAGCGGCGCGATGACCGGAAGACAGGTTGAGCGTGGTCATGCGCTGATGCGCTCCGCAATCAAAGGACCAATGGAGGGCGGTGCATCGCCGATGGTGTAGCAGGCTGTCACAGCGCGCCCCGCAGCTGCGGCATCATTTTCATCCCGCGCATGCACGGTTGCCAGCGGTTCGCCGGCTTCCACCCGCGCGCCTAGGCCGGCCAGTTTTGTCAACCCGACGCTGTGGTCCACCGGGTCCGCTGCGCGGGTGCGGCCCCCACCCAGCGCCACCACGGCGAGCCCGAGGCCCCTGTTGTCGATGGCGGTGATGTAGCCCGCATGCGGGGCGGGGGCGGTCCGGATGATGTGGGCGGGGTTGAGGTGTTTGTCCGGGTTCTCCAGCAAATCCGCAGGGCCACCCAAAGCCGTGACCATGCGGGCGAAGCGCTCTGCCGCGGCGCCGCTGGCAATGGCCTCCTCCATGCGCGCGCGGCCCTCGCCCACGCTTGTGACCAGCTGGCCCGCAAGCAGCATTTCGGCCCCGAGCGCCACATTGACGCCGTGCAGGCGTGGCTCGCGTCGTGTGCCGGTCAGGTAGCCGATGGCATAGCGCACCTCGACTGCATTGCCGGCGGCGGACGCCAGCGGCTCGTTCATGTCGGTCAGCAGCGCCGTTGTGGGCAGGCCCGCCTGTGTCGCCACGGTGGCGAGGCTTTGCGCGAGCTCGCGCGCCTGCTCGAACGTGGGCATGAAGGCGCCCGAGCCGAATTTCACGTCCATTACGAGGCCTTGCAGGCCCGCCGCCAATTTTTTCGACAGGATCGAGGCGGTGATGAGCGGGATGCTCTCCACTGTCGCGGTGACGTCGCGGATGGCGTAAAAGCGCTTGTCGGCGGGTGCGAGGTCAGCGGTCTGGCCGATGATGGCGCAGCCGACCTCGCGCGTGACGCGCCGAAACAGCGCCTCGTCGGGCTGCGCCTTGTAGCCGGGGATTGATTCCAGCTTGTCCAGCGTGCCGCCGGTGTGGCCAAGCCCGCGCCCCGAAATCATGGGCACATAGCCGCCACAAGCCGCCACTGCCGGGGCCAGCATGAGCGAAATCGTGTCGCCCACGCCGCCTGTCGAATGCTTGTCGAGCACCGGGCCGGGCATGTCCGGCCAGCGCATCACGGTGCCTGAGTCGCGCATGGCGAGGGTAAGAGCCACGCGCTCGTCCATCGACATACCTTGAAAGAAAATCGCCATGGCCAGTGCCGCGATCTGTCCCTCCGTCACGGAGCCATCGGTCAGACCGCGCACCATGAAGCGGATTTCGTCGGCCGAGAGTTTGCCGCCGTCGCGCTTGGCGCGGATGATCTCCTGGGGTAATTTCTGGCTTTGCGGCAACATCAATAACGGTCTTTGCCGGACGCGTTGGTGCTGCGCCCCTCGATCGCGGCGATCAGCGCATCATAAAGGCTGCTGGCTCCGAAGCGGAACGTCTCGGACGTCGCCCAGTCCGGTCCCATGGCCGCGTCGACCTGCGCCAGATAACGCCGGGCGTCTTCCAGCGTGCGGATGCCGCCCGAAGGCTTGAGCCCGACGGTGTGATCTGCGGCCTTGATGGCTTCCAGCATGATCGCCACGGCTTCCGGTGTGGCTGAGACGGGTGCTTTGCCGGTGGATGTCTTGATGAAGTCTGCGCCTTCATCAATGGCGATGTCGGCGGCGCGGCGGATAACTGCGGCATCCATCAATACCCCTGTTTCGAGGATGACCTTGAGTGTCGCGCGCTCTTCGAGCTCGTCCTTCACCTCGCCGATCATGGAGCGCATGGTGGCCTCGTCGCCCGCCATAAAGGCTTTGACAGGCATCACCAGATCAATTTCATCCGCTCCGTCCTTCAGTGCTTCCGCCGTGTCTTCCAGTGCGCGTTCCACATCATCGCCGCCCTTGGGGAAGTTGATCACTGTGGCGATCTTCATGCCCTTGCCCTCAAGGCGCCCCCGCGCCAGGCTGACGAACTGCGGCCAGATACAAATCGCGGCAACAGGCCCGTGGGATGTCAAAGCTTTCTGGATCAGGGCTTCGATGTGATCCTCGCGGCAGCCATCGCTCAGCTCGGTCAGATCGAGCAGCTTGAGCGCGCGCTGCGCCAGTTCAATGTCTTGGGTGTTGCTGTGGGTCATGGCAGTCTTCCGATAAAATTTCTGACAACGCGCCGCATGTCTGCGCCACCCAGCGCGGCCACCGCCTTCGTCTCGTCATGGGAGGGGGACGATCCCTGCATGCCTGCGGCCAGATTGGTCAACATCGACAGGGCCACGCAGGTGAGGCCGAACCGGCGGGCCAGTATCACTTCGGGCACTGTCGACATGCCCACAACGGAGCCGCCGATCATGCGGGCCATGTTGATTTCGGCCGGTGTCTCGAAACTGGGGCCGGAAAACCAGACGTACACGCCTTCGCCGATGGAGACGCCTTCAGCTTGCGCCGCCTCGCGCATCAGCGCGCGCAAGGCCGGATCATAGGCATCGGTCAGCGAGACAAAGCGGGCGTCATCAGGATCGCCGATCAACGGATCGCGGCCCGCATAATTGATGTGGTCGGTGATGATCGTGAGGGAGCCGGGTCCATGGGCCTCGTACAGCGAGCCGGCTGCATTGGTGAACAGGGCCTGCTTGCAGCCCAGCCCCACCAGCGCGGCGATGGGCAAGCGCATGACAGCGCTGTCGCCGCGTTCATAGTAGTGCGAGCGCCCGTTATAAGCGATGACGCGGCGGCGTTCCAGCGTGCCCGCCACCAACTCCTTGGCATGGCCCGAAACGTTTCCTGCAGGAAAGCCGGGGATGACGCTGTAGGGCACGCGCACGGCATGTTCGATTTCATCGGCCAGCGGGCCAAGGCCTGTGCCCAGCACGATGCCCAGATCAAAGGGGCCGCAAACGCCGTGCTGCGCCAGGGCCGCCACGCAGGCGGCGGCTTCGGTGCGGGCCTGTGTCTGTCTTTGACCGGGGGTCATGGGAAAAGATTATCCGGGCCAAAGGAAAATGGCAGCAATTGATCCAGCGTGAAGCTTTGGCGCACACCGTTATGGTCAGCCACATGAATGGGCGTGGAGGGCTGGGCAAACTCGCGCAGGCGCTGGCGGCAATTGCCGCAAGGTGTGCAGAGTGGCGTACCGTCACCGATCACCAGCACAGCTTCGATGCGCCGCGCGCCGCCGAGGATCATCGCGGCGACAGCTCCGGCCTCTGCGCAGGTACCGGTGGGATATGCGGCGTTTTCCACGTTGCAACCGGCATAGATATGCCCGTCCTCGCCAAGGATAGCCGCGCCGACCCGATAGCGTGAGTAGGGCACATAGGCCTTGGCCTGCGCGGCTTTCGCGGTTTGGAACAGGGCGTCCAGGTCGTGCACTCAGCGCTCCTTCACATAAGGCAGGCCCGAGGCCTTGGGCGGGATGGCGCGGCCGATGAAGCCCGCCAGCAGCACCACGGTGAGCACATAAGGCAGAGCCTGGATCGCCTGAACGGGCACCTGGCCTATGCCCGGCAAGGCCACACCCTGCAAGCGGATGGCAATGGCATCAAGAAAGCCGAACAGCAAACACGCGGCCAGCGCTGGGCCGGGCCTCCACTTGGCGAAGATCAGCGCTGCCAGCGCGATGAAGCCTTTGCCCGCCGTCATGCTGTTGATGTAGCCAGCGCCCTGCGCAATGGAAAGATAGACCCCGCCCATGCCGCACAGCACGCCGCAGATGACGACCGCGCCATAACGCAGATGCGTGACGGATATGCCTGCCGTGTCCACCGCTGCCGGATTCTCGCCCACGGCCCGGATGCGCAGGCCAAAGCGTGTGCGCGTGAGTGCCCACCAGGTCAATGGAGCTGCCAGCAGCGCCAGCCACGCCAGCAGGGAATGGCCTGACAGCAGCAGGCGATACACATCGCCAAATACGGGAATCGGGTCGACGGCCGCCACGCCGGGCAGGTTGATCGGCTCGAAGCGGGCGCTCTGGGGCACGGCGGGTGTGCGCCCGCCCTCCTTGTACCAGGCATGGCCCAGCACGGCGGCGAGCCCCGCCGCCAACATGTTGATGGCCACGCCCGAAACGATCTGGTTGCCGCGTTGGGTGATGGCGGCGTAGCCATGCACCAGCGCAAGCAGCACCGAGGCACCGATGCCGCCGAGCAGGCCCAGCAGCGCGCTGCCGGTGGTCAGCGCCACCACGGCGGCGGCAAAGGCTGCGGCGAGCATTTTGCCCTCCAGGCCGATGTCCACCACACCCGCGCGCTCCGACCAGAGCCCGGCCAGGCAAGCGAAAATCAGCGGCACCGCGAGGCGAAAGGTGGAGGCGCAAATTTGCAGCAGCGTTTCGAGCAACTCCATTCAGGCCTCCTGCGCGCGAAACAGACGCGCCAGAGGCCGTTTGAAGGCAAACTCCAGCGCGCCCGCAAACAGGATGACAAAGCCTTGAATGACAACAATCATGTCACGTGTGATCGACGGCTTGTCGAAGGCGAGTTCCGTTCCACCCTGATAGAGCACGCCGAAGAGAAACGCCGCCAGCACCACGCCTGCGGGATGCGCACGGCCCATGAGTGCCACGGCGATGCCCACAAAGCCTGCGCCGGCGGAAAATTCCAGCACCATGCGGTGCTGCACGCCCATGATCTCGTTGACCGCAAGCAGGCCTGCCAGCCCGCCTGAAATCGCCATGGTGATGATGATGACGCGGGTGGGAGAAATGCCGGCATAGACCGCCGCAGGGACAGAGGCGCCGACCACGCGGATTTCGTAGCCCAGCCGCGTATGCCAGACCAGAATCCAAACACCCACAGCACACAGCAGCGCCAGCACGAAAGAGAGGTTGAACGGCGTGCGCGGAAAGGCAATGCCGAGCCAGCCCAGCACCACATTCATGGGCGGGATGATCGCGGCGGGCGCGATGTTGCGTGTCTCGGGCGCCATGGAGCCAGGGCGGCCCATGACATTGACCAGGAGGTACACCATCAGCGTCGCGGCAATGAAGTTGAACATGATCGTGGTGATGACGATGTGGCTGCCACGCTTGGCTTGCAGATACCCGGGGATCGCCGCCCAGATCGCGCCCGCAACGGCGGCGCCCAGCACGCCCAAGGGCACCAGCAGCAGCGGGTGCAGGCTATCAAAACTGAAGCAGAACAGCACGACGCCAAGGCCGCCCAGAGTCGCTTGTCCCTCGCCGCCAATGTTGAACAATCCGGCCTGAAAGGCGATGGCGACGGCCAGGCCCGTGAAGATGAAGCCTGTCGTGTAGTAGAGCGTGTAGCCCCAGCCCGCCTTGCTGCCGACCGCCCCTTTGAGCAACAGGGCGATGACCTCCAGCGGATTCTCGCCAATGGCCAGCACCACGAGGCCGGAAACAGCCAGCGCTGTCAGCACCGTGAGCGCGGGCACCAACGCCACATCCGCCCAACGCGGGAGCTCCAAGGGGGCGCTCATGATGGAACAACCGCTGCGCCAGCCGCTGATGCCCCCTGGGAGGTGATGCCCGCCATGAGCAGGCCAAGTTCCTGTTCGTTGGTGGCATCGCACCTGCGCTCGCCGGTGATGCGTCCGCCGCAGATTGCGATAATGCGATCGGACAGGCTCATGATCTCTTCCAGCTCCACCGACACCAGCAGGATCGCCGCGCCCGCGTCGCGCATGGCGATGATGCGCTTGTGGATGAACTCGATCGCGCCAATGTCCACGCCGCGCGTGGGCTGACCGATGAGCAGCACCAGAGGATCGTGCTCCATCTCGCGCGCCAGCACGATTTTCTGCTGGTTGCCGCCGGAGAATTTGGAGCTGCGCAAATCGGGCAACGGCGGGCGCACATCGTAAGCTTGCATCTTGGCGCTCTGGTCGCGGGTGATGGCCCCGTGGTCAATCAACGGGCCGCGTTGGTAGAGGGCGTCCGTGTGGTGGCCCAAAATGCCACTTTCTGATGCTGCGAAGGGCAGCACGATGCCGCAGCGGTGGCGATCCTCCGGCACATGAAACAAGCGCCGTGCCCGCAGGGCGGCGGGGTCGGGCCGGGACAGGTTCACCGCTTCGCCGTCAACGCGAATGTCCCCCGTGGCAGCCCGCATCCCCGCTATGGCTTCGAGCAATTCGCTCTGGCCATTGCCCGACACACCCGCCACGCCGACGATTTCGCCCGCGCGGATGGAAAAGCTTGCGTGATCGAGGCGCATCACGCCCATGCCATCGCGCACCGTGAGATTTTTTACCTCCAACAGCACACGGCCCGGTGTGGCGGGCTTTTTCTCCACCTTGAGGAGCACGCGGCGGCCCACCATTGCTTCGGCGATTTCGGGCGGCGAGGTCCGGGCTGTCTCCAGCGTTGCCACCATTTCGCCGCGCCGCATGACGGACACGGTGTCGGTGGCGTGCATGATCTCGCGCAGCTTGTGCGTGATGAGGATCACGGTCTTGCCCTGCGCCTTGAGGACTTTCGTCAGCTCGAACAACTGGTCGGCTTCGGGCGGGGTCAGCACGGCAGTGGGTTCATCGAGAATGAGGATATCCGCGCCCCGGTACAGCGCCTTGATGATCTCCACACGTTGCTGCAAGCCCACGGTGAGATCGCCGACGATGGCATCGGCATCAACCGCAAGACCGTAGCGCGTGCCCAGATCCGCCATGGCCGCGCGGGCCCTGGCTTGGCCCGCCGCCAGCAGCGCGCCGCCTTCCGCGCCCAGCATCACGTTGTCGAGCACGGACAGGGTCTCCACCAGCATGAAATGCTGATGCACCATGCCAATGCCGTGGTTGATCGCATCCTGCGAGGAGCGGATGCGCACGGGGTTCCCCTTGATTCGGATTTCACCCGAATCAGCCTCATAGAACCCGTAGACGATGGACATCAGCGTCGATTTGCCCGCGCCGTTCTCACCCACAATGCCATGCACCGATCCCGCCGCGACACGCAGATTGATGGCGCGGTTGGCGTGGACCGAGCCAAAACGCTTGTCGATGCTGATCAGTTCAAGAGCGGGGGGTGACGCGGTCATTTGGCAGAAACGTCGCTTTGCCAAAAGTGCCGCCCTGCCACGTTCATGATGGGTCGTTGGCGCGCGTGGCCGCAACAAGGGCGTTGGCGTGGCCGTGCCCCATCCCGTGGGTCTCCTTCAACCAAGCCACAAGCTCCATGTGCTTCTTGTGTTTTTCACCGCGGATCATGTCCTGCCATTCTGCAACGGGGCGACCGTAAGCTTTCTCGATGGCTGGAAAATAAGAGGCTGGGCCTTTCAGATTGGGTTCGTCCGCCATGCTCCACTCCTTGCAGATTAGCTGACCTGGCAGATTAGCTGACCGGGCAGATTAGCTGACTGGGCAGGTGCTGGTGGTCATGTAGTCGTGCACCTTGACCGTTCCGGCCTTGATGTCCGCCGTGGCTTTCTCCACCGCAGCCGTCATGGCGGGCGTGATCAGCGCGCGGTTGTTGTCATCCAGTGCCCAGCCCACGCCGTCCTGTGCAAGGCCGTAAACCGTCACGCCGGCCGTCCATTTGTTCGCGCGCACATCGGCCAAGGTGGAATACACGGCCACATCGACGCGCTTGAGCATGGATGTCAGCACACGGCCAGGGTGCAGGGCGTTCTGGTTTGAATCGACACCGATGCCAAGCTTGCCGGCTTCCGCGACCGTGCGCAGCACACCGATGCCGGTGCCGCCCGCCGCGTGATAGATCACATCCGCACCGCGATCGAGCTGGGATTTGGCGAGTTCCGATCCTTTGGCCGGATCACGGAAGGCTGCGCCGGTGCTGCCGGTCATGTTCTGGATGATTTCGGCATTGGGCTTGGCGGCCTTCACGCCCTGCACATAGCCGCAGGCGAATTTGCGGATGAGGGGAATGTCCATGCCGCCCACAAAGCCGACCTTGTTGGTGGTGGAGGCCATGCCTGCCAGCACACCGACGAGGTAGCTGCCCTCATGCTCGGTGAACAGCGCCGAACGCACGTTGGGCAGGGCCACATTGCTGTCGATGATGGCAAAGCGCGTGTTGGGAAATTCGGCGGCGACTTTTGTCAGCGCCGTGCCGTTGGAAAAGCCAATGACGATCACGGGGTTATGACCATCGCGCGCGAAACGCTGGATGGCCTGCTCGCGCTGGGCGTCGCCCGTGATCTCGAATTCGCGGTAATCGACATTGGCTTCCTTTTTGAAGCGCTCGATGCCCGCATGCGCAGCTTCGTTGAAGGATTTGTCGAATTTGCCGCCCATGTCGAAGACGATGGCAGGTTTCAGTTCCTGAGAGAGCGCCGAGCCGCCCATCAGAACCACAGCCAGTGCGGCCAGAACGCAGTTTTTCATATTTTGTCTCCCTCGAGTGATGGGCAGCGGCACCGCCAGCCTCATCGTGAAATGGCGCGGGCTTGTAAGTCAACCGCTCGTGAGTGCCAGTGATGGAAGTTGTCTTCATTTCCCTCAAGTTCATCCCTATATTCCACCTGGAAAAGAGGATCGTCACATGTTGTTCTTCCGCAAGAAATCCGAAATGCCCGATGCGGCCAGCGCGCCGGCCGGTCGCCCGACGCCTCTGCCGACAGCTGACCGGCACCATGTACTGGGGACCCCCTTGAAGGGCCCGTATCCGCCCGGTGCCAAACAGGTGATCTTCGGCCTGGGCTGCTTCTGGGGTGCGGAACGCAAGTTCTGGCAGATGGGGGAGGGCATCATCACGACAGCGGTGGGTTACGCTGGCGGCTTCACGCCCAACCCGACCTATGAAGAGGTCTGTTCGGGCCGGACCGGCCACAATGAGGTGGTCCTCGTGGTCTATGATCCGGCGCGGCTGACATTCGCCACCCTCCTGAAGACCTTCTGGGAAAGCCACAATCCGACGCAGGGCATGCGCCAGGGCAACGACATCGGCACGCAGTATCGCTCGGGCGTCTATGTCGCGGCTGGGGAGGATATGGCGGCTGCACAGGCCTCCAAGGACGCCTATGGCACGACGCTGGCCCAGGCGGGCTTTGGTCCGATCACGACGGAAGTGCTTGAAGCGCCCGCGTTCTACTTTGCCGAGGCTTATCACCAGCAGTATCTTGCCAAAAATCCGGGGGGATATTGCGGGCTGGGCGGGACAGGGGTGAGTTGCCCCATCGGCGCACTCTGACACGCGGCGATTTGCGCGGACCCGGCGGTTGCCTGTAGTACTCGTGCCAGCCCGCGGTTGCGCGCTGGAGAGTTCATGTCGCTTGCGCGCAATTTCACCATTGTCGGATCGGCCACGCTCGCTTCGCGGCTGACGGGGTTCGTGCGGGATATGCTGGTGGCGTCCGTCCTGGGTGCGACGGCTGTGGCCGATGCCTACGTGGCGGCGTTTCTCATTCCCAACCTTTTTCGCAGGCTCGTGGGGGAAGGCGCGTTCAACGCAGCCTTTGTGCCCATTTTCGCCCGGCGCGAACAGCAGGGGGGAGCCAAATCCGCCGAAGCTTTTGCCGAATCCGCGCTGTCTCTCATGCTGGGCGTGGGGTTGGTCATTCTGCTGGCTGCCGAATTTGGCATGCCCGCCATCATCGGCGCGGTCGCGCCGGGCT
>JANMMT010000055.1:0-12816 GCA_031373545.1 Hyphomicrobiales bacterium | reverse complement strand
GATCACCTGCCCGCCCGCCTCGGTGAACTTCGCGGCATTCGACAGCAGGTTCAGCACGATCTGGCGGATGGAGCGCTCGTCGGCGACGACATTCGGCAGGCGCGGCACGAGCTGCGAGCGGACAATGACCTTGGCGGCATTGGCCTGGGGCTGAATCATCGCCACACAACCGCTCACCACCTCGTTGAGGTCCACGCTGGCGAAGGACAGTTCCAGTTTGCCCGCCGCGATCTTGGAGAGATCCAGGAGGTCATTGACCAGCGAGATGACATGCTGGCCCGAGGCATGGATGTCGCGCGCATACTGCCGGTAACGCTCGCTCCCGAGCGGGCCGAAACTCTCCGACTGCATGACCTGCGAGAACCCCAGGATAGCGTTGAGCGGGGTGCGGATCTCATGGCTGATCTTGGCCAGAAAGTCGGTTTTCTGCGCGTTGGCTTCGTCCGCATCCTTCTTGGAAGCGGAAAGGTCCGCAACGGCTTTCTTCCAGATCGTCACATCTTTCAGCACAGCGCAGAAACGCAGCGGCGTGCCTTCCGCGCCCACCCTGCTGGCCGTCATGAACAGGGGAATGCGCCCGCCGTGACGCTCGCGGCCCATCACTTCGAGCCCGTCGTTGAGCAAGGTGGCCACGGTATTGGTCTTCAGTTTGTCGATGTAATCGGTGGCAGCAGCATGGCTTTCAGGCTCCAGCAACGTCGTCAACGGCTGATCCTTGATCTCCGACATGTCGAACCCGAAGAGCGCCTCGCCGGAGCGGTTGAGCGTCAGGATGCGTGCATCGCTGTCGAGCCAGAGGATGCCGTCAGCCGCCGTGTCGACCACGGTCTGCAGCTCGCCAAGCTGCTGGCGCAGCAGCGCCATTTCTTGGGCTGCCGGGACAGGTGCCACCGCAGCCGGTGTCCGCACGGCGCGGACCATGCCCAGCCAGGCCGGCTGTCCATCCAGGCGCAAGGGCTGCGTGCTCAGTTCGAAGGGGCGCGCCTCGGCCCCCTCCCCGATCACCCGCACGGCCCACGCGGGCTTGCCCGTTTGGGCTGCCTCCCCGTTCGTCTGGCTTTCATCCAGCAGGCGCGACAGGGCGGCGTTCGCCTCAAGCGACCCGAGCGACGGCGCTCCCAGCGCCGCCAAAGCTTCCCCGTTGGCATAGACCAGCTTGCCCGAGCGCCGAATGAGTGTGCCCACAGGCAGGAGGGAGAGCACCTGCTCCAACTCGCTGGCAATGGGGGGCGCAGGCAAGGCAACGGGCGAGGCAAAGGGCATCGGTGCAGGAGGCACCGGTGCAGGAGGTGTCGAGGGGTCAGAGTCCGGCAGCATCGCTGGCTTGGGCTGCGCCGGCGCAGCGCTTTCGGCTGGCGCGGGCGATGCGGCTTGCTCCATGCCCTTGAGGGCCATGGCAATGGCGCGAAAAGCGCTGCGCTCGGTGGCGCTGAGGGATTTCTCGATCTCGTCGGGCGTCGCCATGGAAAGCTCGGGCGTGGGCGCGGGCTCAGGCACGGCTGCCGAGGCGACCTCTCCCCTATCGCTCTGCGCAGAGCTCGCCTCAGCCTGCACCGGCAGGGCGGCCCTGTTTGCAACCGACGCTGTGCGCTCGGCTGAAGGGGGGGTGGCGGGCGGGGCGGCCGCCAGCGTGAAGACGGCCGGTGCAAAGAGGGCCGCCGCGGTGGTGAAGCTGCCAAACTCCGCCTGAACACGTGAAGCATCCACCGCATCGCCCGGATTGGCCGCTGCCGCCGGGCGCTCGGGCGCAGCCGCATCGGGCTCCACGGTTTCAGTCTGGGCCTCTCCTGCCTGGGCCTCTCCTCTTTGGGCCCCTCCTGTTTGGACCTCTCCTGCTTGAGCCACTCCTACAGGTGTGGATTCGGCTTCGGGCTGGGCAACGGCTTGGGCGACTGTTTTGGGCGGGACGATGGATTCGTCTGGTGCCGAAGGCTGAGCCATCATGACTGGTGCTGAAAGCGGGGGCATTGATGACAAGGGTACTGAAGGCGGGGGAGCTAAAGACAGAGGCGCTGCAGCAATCCCAGGCGCAGGTTCAGCCGGAAGTCGCGGCCCCAATTCTTCGGGCGGTAATGCTTCAGACCCCAATGCTTCCGGCAGCAATGCTTCCGGTGGCGATGCGACGGGCGGGGGCGACGCTTGGGCATCCTGCACGGCAGGAGAGCGCACATGCGCCTCTGCCAGCTCGCGACGGGCAATGCCATAGCCGCGAAATCCTGCAAAACGTCCTGCCTCCGTCACGAGCATGCCCGCCATCTCGACCGGAACTGCCAGATCCGCGCCCGCAACGGGCCACAGAACCGGTTGGGCTGTCCACGTGTCGCGAGAGGCAAATCCCTCCGTGACCTGCGCATCCGATTCGAGGCCGAAACGCGCGACACATTCACGCCACGTCAGCCCGATCAACACGGCCTGCGCGGTTCCAACCGACTCGGCCAGTTCGCGCGAGATATGGACAAACTGGCCCGTGGCATCCGTCTGCCAGACAAAGCGCAGCGGGCGCACCAGCGAGCGGTCGTCACCTATCCAGGCGGGCGTCGATGAAGGCAACGCAGGCTGCACGCCGGACACAGGTGTGGAAGGCGCAACAGGGGCAGCAATGGAAGCTGTAACAGGGGCTTGAGTCCATGCCGATGACAGGCCCGCAGCCGCAACGGGCGAAGGGGCCATGCCGCCTGCCCCCCATGCACCCGAGACGGATGGGGCCACGGGCACCAGTCGCGCCAGAGACGAGGCGGCGGCTGCTGCATCGACCGGAGGGGACTGCGCAAGAGTCGGCGGCGCGGGCGCGGCGGCCTCGGCGACTGGCCTGGTCGGCGGCGCCTCTGCCTCCGGCTGGTGCGCCTCGCCTGGCTCGCTTTGTTGCGCATCAGGCAGAGCGGCCCGATCCGGACCGGCGCTCACCGCTTCCATGGAGCGCGCGGGTGCCCCGATGGCCACGGCCAGCCAGCCAACACCGCCCGCGCGCAACCGTTCATGGCGCGTCAGGCAGATGGCGTATTCGGTACTGCCCCCCTTCACCAGAGGCAGGGTTTCGACCTTGACAGGCGCATCCGTGCGGGGCGCCCAGGCGGCAAGCCGTTCGGCATCATGGCTGTCGATGATCTCGGGCATGACGGCCGAGCGCGCGTGGCCTGAGCCATCCCATGCCGCATCCGACATCCACAACAGGCGTGAGCCATCGGCTGACCACAGCCAGGCCCGGCCCTTGTCTGGATCGAGCGGAAAGTCACCCAGCGAGGTGACAAAGGTGGCGATCGTCTCGCTCACGGCGGCATAACCCTTCGTTTCGTGACCTTCAGGTTGTTGGCCTTCAGATTCCGGGCCTGCAGATACGGTGCCGCAAGACCGCGTCCAATGGCTAATGAAAGGTAAATATAGACCTCTTCGTGCGGGAGGGAAGCACAACAAGGCTTTGCACCGCATGAGTCTGGGGTTAGCGTTAACCGCAAGCGCGGAAAGGCCACGCGGGAGGACACCACAATGGCAACGAATAAGGATATGCCCAACTTCGAAATTCCCAACGAAATGAGGGACCTGGCTGGCAAAAGCGTCGAGCAGGCGAAGCGCGCTTTCGACAGTTTCATGGGCGCGACTCAACAGGCCACGACCAGTGCGCAGGATGCGGCCACGACGATGCAGGACAAAACCGCCGTTGCGGCCCAGCAGGTCGTGGGCTTTGCGGACCAGAATGTGAAGGCCGCCTTCGAGCACGCCCAGAAGCTGGTGGACGCCAAGGGCATCGAAGACGTCGTGCGGTTGCAAAGCACATATCTCAAGGATCAGATCACCGCGATGCAGAGCCAGCTCAAGACCATAACGGACATGGCCCGCGAGGCGCTGACTCCCAAAAAATAGACGGCACCGGGGTTGGCGCGCGCGTTGAAATGCAGCACATGCCGCATCCATGTCTGCGTTTGACCTTGCCCTCGCCAACCTGCTCTCGCCCATGGTGCTGTTTTTCGCGCTTGGGCTCTCGGCGGCTCTGGCGCGTTCGGATCTGACAATCCCTGAATCCATCGCGAAGTTTCTCGCGCTCTATCTGATGATGGCCATCGGCTTCAAAGGCGGTGCAGCGGTGGCCAAATCCGGCGTGGATCTGCGCCTCGTGGGCGTGCTCCTCGCAGGCATGGCGATTTCAGCGCTCATCCCGCTCATCGGCTTTGCCCTGCTGCGCCTCACAACGCGGCTCTCGGTGGTGGATGCGGCGGCCGTGGCGGCGCATTACGGCTCCATCTCCATCGTCACCTTCGTGGCGGCCACGCAGGCCCTCACTAGCCTCGGCATCACGTATGAGGGTTATCTCATCGCCGTGGCGGCTGTCATGGAGACCCCCGCGATCCTCACCGCCCTCCTGCTGGTGCGGCGCGCGCGCCCCGACAGCGGTCATCACGAAGGACGGGAAGGGCTTGGCGCCCTGCTGCGGGAGATCGGCCTCAATGGCTCGGTGGTGATGCTGACGGGCTCGTTCCTGATCGGCATGATCACCGGCGAGCGCGGGCTCAAAGCCGTGTCACCCTTCGTCAATGATTTGTTCTTCGGCATGATCTGCCTTTTCCTGCTCGACATGGGCCTGGTGGCCGGGCGCGGCATGCGCGAGGGGCTGAAATCGCTCTCGTGGTCCGCCATCGCTTTTGGCCTCTACATGCCGCTGATCTCAGCTTTGATTGCCTTTATGCTGTGCTTCGCATTGGGCCTGTCGCTGGGCGGCACAGCCCTCATGATCACGCTGGCGGCTTCCGCCTCCTACATCGCCGTGCCCGCCGCCATGCGCCTGGCGCTGCCCGAGGCCAAGCCCTCCATCTACCTCACGCTGTCGCTGGGCGTGACCTTCCCCTTCAACCTGACGCTCGGCATACCGCTCTATGTCTGGCTCGCTGGCCGCGTGGTGTGACATGCAGACCTACCTGAAAAAGCGCATTGCCATCGTTATTGAGCAGCCCGCCCTCAACCGGGTGCTCGATGCGCTCGATCGCCTCGCGGTCACGGGCTACACGGTGTATCCCGTCATCGCCGGGCGTGGGCGCGAGGGCTCTTGGCGCGCCGATGCCATGGTCTCGGATGCCGGGCGCATGGTCAGTGTCGTCTGCGTCTGCGACCCCGCGAAGGTGGATAGCGTGGTCGAACCGATTTACAAGATCGTGGCGCGGCAGGTGGGAATCATCACCATTTCTGACTGTGAAGTGATCCGTCCCGATCACTTTTGACGGGTGCGGAACGTGGAAATGTAGGTTAGAACCGTCCGCCCATGGAGATTACCGCGTGACATTTCCGGATCGGTTGGTTGAAGGATATCGCAGCTTTCTGGGCGAGCGCCTGCCTCGGGAGCAGGTCCGTTTCGAGGAATTGGCCCGCACCGGGCAAAATCCCGAGGTGATGATCATTGGTTGCTGCGACAGCCGGGTGCCGCCTGAAGTCATCTTCGATGCCCGCCCCGGCGAGGTGTTTGTGGTGCGCAATGTCGCCAACCTCGTGCCGCCCTTTTCGCCGGATGGTGAATTGCACGGCACCTCCGCCGCACTCGAATACGCCGTGCAGGCGCTCAAGGTGAAACACATCGTCGTCATGGGCCATGCCCGCTGCGGCGGCATCCGGTCCTACGCCGACGATGACCAGCTGCCGCTGTCCTCGGGTGATTTCATCGGCAAGTGGATGAAGCTGTTGACACCCGCCGCCCAGAAAACCGGGGCACGCGGACCCGGCGAAAGCCTCAACACCTATGCCGAGCGTCTGGCACTGGCGGGAATCGAAACTTCGCTGGCCAATCTGCGCACCTTTCCCTGCGTGCAGATTCTGGAAGCGCGCGGCAAGCTGGCGCTGCACGGCGCCTACTTCGATGTAGCGACCGGCGTGCTCAACCTGCGCGATGAGGCAACGGGTGCTTTCGGGCCCGCCGTGGCCCATGTGCCCGAGCGCCCCTCCCTGCTGCGCTGCACGGCAGAGCCGAGCGCCGCATGAATGACGTCAACTCCCTCGCCGCGCGCGGATTTCTGAAATCCTTCGTGGCCGCCACAGGGATTGTCACCGGATTGTGGATGGCGCTCGTGCTCGCCTTCGATCCCTATCTCGCCTTCGGCACGCGCCTGCTGCCCCAGGCGATCATCCAGCCCGCCTCGCGCATGCTGGGAGACGAGCAGATCATCAAGGATCACCTGTTCCAGCGCATCCGGCCCGACACCGTCATCATCGGCTCGTCGCGCTCGGTCTATGGGCTCGACCCCGCCAGCCCAAATCTGGCGGCGCAACGCGGGTTCAACCTGGGCATGCTGGGGGCCAGCCTCACCGAGATCGAGGGCCTTGCGGCGCAGGTCCGCCGCAGCAAGGGCCATGTGAAGCGCCTCGTCATCGGCATTGATTATTTCATGTTTTTCCAGAAGGGGTCCGAGGGGCGTTCGCCTGCGGATGTGCTGCGCACCACGCGCATGGAGCAGGGCTATGGCCCGGTCCCCATCCCGCTCCAGCACATCCAGAGCTTTCTCCTGTCCACCAAGGTCGCCAAGGTGATGGAGGACATCCTCGACAACTGGCGGCGCCGGGATACGCTGGGCGAGGCGAACCGCAACGGCCTGATGCACGGGACGTATCGTTTCCGCATCGCACCGCGCGAGCGCACCTTCGAAGTGACATTGCGGGATGTCTTCGGACAAGGGTGGTACAACGCCCCCGACGAGCGCGTGATCGCCGAGCGCCTGCGGCGTCTGGCGGGCGTCATCCGCAGCACCTGCGCGGCGGGCATACAGGTGGATGCACTGCTCTCGCCCGAACACGCCATGCTCCACAAGGCGGCCGTGCTGGCCGGCCAACTGCCGCGCCGCCAGCAGCTCAGGCGGGATGTCGCGCGCCTCATGGCGCTGCTGGGGCCGGAGTTGGGCGATTGCCTGCGTTACCGCGATGCCTCGGGCCTGAACGCGCCTGCGCTGGAGCCGCTGCGCCTCGCACCGGGTGCCACCCCGCAGTTCATCGAGGTCTCGCATTATGCGCCTGTCGTGGGTGAACGCTTGATGCTAGGGTTCAACAATCCGGCTGACCCGCAGGCGTTGGGCGTGAACCCTGCACGGGGCGAGTTGGAGGCGGATATCCGCCGCTCCGAGGCGCTGCTCAATCAGTGGCGCATGGCCAACCCGGATGATGCAGCTTTTGTGAAGCGGATGTTCGAGGCGACCGTCGGCAGGCGTTAAGCCCTTGTGGTCGATAGGCGCGCAAACAGCGCGCCATACTGCCGCGCGGCTTCATCCCAGGTAAAACGCTGGGCATGCACAAGGCCCGCACGCGCCATGGCCTCCCGCAAGGACGCGTCCAGCATGAGTTGCAACAAGCCAGCGGCAATGCTGTCTGGGTCTTTTGCTTGCACCAGCAGGGCATGACCACCCGCCACCTCGGGCAGTGACGTGGTGTCACCCGTGATCACCGGCGTGCCGACCGCCATGGCCTCCAGCACCGGCAGGCCAAACCCCTCGTACAGGCTGGCGAAGACAAAGGCCTCGGCCCCCGCCATCAGCGGGGCCATATGCTCTTCGGCCACGAAGCCCACCATGCGGATGCGTGGGCCATCGGTGTTGACGGCCCCTTCGCCGAACACATGGGTGCGGCTCATGTTGCCCGACACCACAAGGTGCAGGTCATCGGGCAGGCGGGGCGCGGCGCGGCGCCAGGCCTCCAGCGTGCGCGCCAGATTCTTGCGCCGGTCGGCGGTCGCCTGCACCAGCACATAACGCGCGGGCAGATCGAGCGCAGCGCGGGTCGCGGCGATACTAGCAGGCGGTTGCGGGCAGAACTGCGCGGAGACACCGTTCAGGATCACGTCGATGCGAGAGGCTTCAAGCCCCGTGTGCAAGGCAAGCTGCTGGCGCGAGTATTCCGACACCGTGACCACGCGCAGGGCCCGGTGCACAAGGCGTGGAATCAGCGCCCGGTACAGCCGCACGAAGGACGGCGCGAAGTATTCGGGCACATCGAAAAATGCCGTGTCATGCACCGTGACCACTTGGGCACTGTGAAGCAGAGGCCCCGTGGCCGAAGGGCTCCAGAGCAGGCGGCCCCGCGCGCGCATCGGCAGCACGCATTGCTCCCACAGATGGCCTTTGATCCCTCCCAGCGGCTTGCCCGGCGCGATGATGTCCGCCTGCGGCAGGCGCTTCAAGATCTCCGCCGTCACGCGCTGCTGGCCGCCCATGGCAAAGGCGGTGACGCGGGCATTGACGGCGAGAGCAGGAGACATGCGAAATCCGAAAGCTGCGGTGCACAGGCTTTAGCCCATTCACCTTAAGCCTTGCTTTCACGCCAAAATCTTCACTTCAAGCACTGCGCAGCGCCTCCACCGGATCAAGGCGGCTGGCGCGCCACGCCGGATAGAACCCTGACAGAATGCCGATGAGGCCGGACACCACCACAGCCATGACAATGGAGTTGACGTCGACATAGAGCGGCCAGCCGATGAACCGTGACACGCTGACGGCCCCGATCAGCCCCAGCAGAATGCCCGCCACGCCGCCGATCAGCGCCAGCGTCGTCGCCTCGATCAGAAATTGGCTCATCACATCCCGAGGGCGCGCACCCACCGCCATGCGCACGCCGATCTCGCGGGTGCGTTCCGTCACGCTGACGAGCATGATGTTCATGATGCCGATGGCGCCCACCAGCAGAGATACCGCCGCCACAGCCGCCAGCCCGATGGAAAGCACCTTGGCAGAGGCTTCCACCGTGGAAAGAATGTCGGTGAGGTTGCGCAGCGTGAAGTCATCGTCATCGCCCTCGCGCAGGCGGTGCTTCTGGCGCAGCAGCGAGCGGATTTCGCTCTCCGCCTCGCTCATCTCCTCGCCCTCGCGCACCTTGACCATGATGGAGCCGACCGATTTGCCCCGCGCACGGCTGGCCCCGATGACGCGTTGGCGGGCGCTTTGCAGCGGCACGAAGATCGCATCGTCCTGGTCCTGCCCCTGCGCGCTCTGCCCCTTGCGGGCCATGACGCCGATGACCTCGAACGGCACGTTCTTGATGCGCAAGGTCTGGCCGATGGGGTCATCATCGCCGAAAAGCTGCGTCTTGACGCTGAGGCCAAGCAGCGCCACCTGCGCGCCGCGCTGGTTTTCATCCGGGTTGAAGGCGCGCCCGCTCTCGATTTCCCATTCGCGCGCCTCGAAGAAATTGTTTTCGACGCCGAAAACGCTGGTGCCCCAGTTGGTGCCCGCAAACACCACCTGCGCCCCGCTGCGCAGCAGGGGAGCGGCCACCTGCACCTGCGTGACTTCCTTCTCGATGGCGCGGGCGTCATCATCGGTGAGGGTGGCGGACTGCCCGGTGCCTAGCCGTACCCCGCCGGAGGTCACATTGCCGGGAATGACGATGATGAGGTTGGCCCCCAGCGAGCGGATGCGGCCCACCACCTCCTCGCGCGCCCCACCGCCGATGGACACGGTGGCAATCACCGCGCCCACGCCAATCACAATGCCGAGCATGGTGAGAATGGAGCGCAGCTTGTGCGCGCGCAGCGCTTCCAGTGCCGAGCCGAGGGAGTCCGTCATTCTCATGCTGGTTTACTCATGCGGGAACCCCGTCCTGCACGCGCAGCAACTCGGCCAGTTCCTGCCCTGCCGCGCGTGGCTCCTGCGTGCTGTCGGAGACGATCCTTCCATCGCGAAAGCGCACGACGCGGCGCGCAAAATCCGCCACATCCTGCTCGTGCGTCACGACCAATACGGTCATGCCCTCGGCATTGAGCTGCTGAAACAGCGCCATGATGTCGAGCGAGGTGCGGCTGTCGAGCGCACCGGTTGGCTCATCGGCCAGCAGGATGCGCGGGTTGTTCACCAGCGCCCGCGCGATGGCGACCCGCTGCTGCTGACCGCCCGAGAGTTGCAGAGGCGTATGCCCCATCCGATCCGCCAGGCCCACACGGGCGAGAGCCGCCTCTGCACGGCGACGGCGCTCCGTGCGATCCGAAGACGCATAGATCATCGGCAGCATCACATTGGAGAGCGCGCTGGCCCGCTCCAGCAGGTTGAACTGCTGGAACACGAAACCGATGCGGCGGCTGCGCACGCTGGCCAGGGCGTCGGGCGACAACGTGGAGACCTCCTCCCCCGCCAGCACGAAGCGGCCGGATGTGGGGCGATCCAAGCAGCCCACCACATTCATGAAGGTGGATTTGCCCGAGCCAGACGGGCCCATGACAGCCACGAATTCGCCTTCGTCGATGCTCAGCGACACGCCCGCCAAGGCCGCGACCACCTCCGTGCCCATGGTGTAACGCCGGACGAGATCACTAACGGCGATGAGCGGTGCCTGAGCCATCAGAAGGGTCCTGGCGGACGTGGCGCGGATGCTTTGCCCGGAGTCGCGCGGCCCCCGATAATCGCCTTCTGCCCCTCGGCAAGGCCCGAAAGCACCTCGGTGAAATTGCCGTCGGACGCACCAAGCCTGATCTGCGTCACCTGCGGTTGGCCATCCGTCCCCACCACATACACACGGCCCGGAACTCCCTGACTGAGCTGCATGCCTTGATTGCCCGCGCGCCGTTCGGCCCGCTCCGCCTGCCACAGCGCAAAGCGCTCCAACTGCTCGGGCCTGAGGATCGGCTTCAGCCGCTCGGCGATGCCGCTCGCCACGGCCTGTGCCCGCTCGCGCCGGGCGGCGGGTGTATCTGCACTGTCAGCCACAGGCACAGCCGCGCGCACCTCGCGTGAGATGGTCTCAAGCTGGCGCTTTTGAGCCTCGTCCAGTTTCAGTTCGGCAGCCATGCGCTCCAGCATCTGACGCTGGAAATTCTGCCCGCCACCGGGTCCGGGCGGACCTGCCGTCGAGGCTGGCGCGAAGGGGTTGGACGGCGCCTGAGGCGGCGCGACGGCCGCAGCGGTTTCCCCTGGCGGACGCCAGCGCAGCGCGGCATTGGAGATCCGAAGTATGTCACTGCGCCGCTCGGTGAAAATGCGCAGCGTCGCGGTCATGCCGGGCTTAAGCGCCATGTCCGCATTCGCCACCTCGATCACGGCGGTGTAGATCACCACGTTCTGGATGGTCTGCGAACCCAGCCGCACCGCCTTCACCTTGCCGGCAAACTCCCGCGCGGGAAACGCCGTGACGGAGAAGGTCACCTCCTGATTGGCCTGCACGCGGCCCACATCCGCCTCATCCACATTGGCGTAAATCTCGATCTTGGTGAGATCCTGCGCCACCAGAAACAGCGTCGGCGTTTGCAGCGAGGCAGCTACCGTCTGGCCCAGCTCGACATTGCGCTGGATCACAATGCCTTCGACCGGCGAACGGATTTCACTGTTGCGCATATCCACCTCGATCTGGCGCACCATCGCCTCGCGCTGGGCAATCTGCGCGGCGGAGGACAGCACCTGGGTCTGTGCCACCTTGAGATCAGCCGCCAACGCCTGAATCTGCGCATCCACCGAGCGCACCTGCGCATTCGCCTGATCGAGCGCCGCGCTTTGGGTCGCCCCTTGCGTGCGCGCCGCCTGCAAGGTCACCTCCGAAGCGATGCCGCGGTTGCGCAGTTCCTGCTGCCGGGCCAGTGTCATCTTTGCATCCGCCAGCATCGCTTCCGCCTTGCGGCCATTGGCCACCGCATCCGAACGCGTGGCGCTGGAGCGCTCGATGTCTGCGCGCACCTTGTCGATCAGCGACGTCTGGATCTGATTGAGCGCAACGGACTGCGCCAGATCGGCCTTGGCGGCATCGAATTTCGCACTGATCTGCTCGGTGTTGAGGCGGGCCAGCACATCGCCGGCTTTCACGGCGCTGTTGAAATCGGCCAGGATTTCAACGACCTGCCCGGAAACCTGCGTGCCCACAATCGCCGTTGCCGTGGGGTTGACGGTGCCGGTCGCGTTGACCGCGGCGACAATGGAACCGCGCTCCACCTCTGCCGTGCGCCAGGACGCATCTGTCGCGGCGCGCGAGGCGCTTTGCGCCAGACCATACCAGACAGCTAGGGCAGCAGCAGAAACGACGGCCAATCCGATCAGAACCCGACGCATTCCATCCCCGTTCGCGGATCAATCATCCACTTGAATGCCGATTATATCACGCCGCATGCGATCCGCCATTGGCCTGTGCATTGCGTTCAAATTCAGACGCGAATCAGCTCTTGCGGGCGTGGTTGAACCCCAGCAACGCGTGGAGCCATCCCGCTTGCGGGCCGATCCCCGCGAGCGCGCGCTCCCCCTCCCGCGTGGCGGCATCAAGGCGTGCCTTGGCTCCTGCGACGCCCAGCAGACTGACGAATGTGGCCTTGCCCGCTTCGGCATCCTTGCCGGCTGCCTTGCCCAGCGTTGCGGCATCGCTTTCGACATCGAGGAGGTCATCCTTGATCTGAAAAGCCAGTCCCAGCGCGACGGCATAAGCATCGACCGCGCGCATCGTTGCCGCATTGGCGCTGCCCAGCACAGCTCCCATGCGGCAGGCTGCGCGGATCAGCGCCCCTGTCTTCATGGATTGGATCAGCACGACTCCCGCCTCCCCCGCAGGCAGGTGCGCCGCGGGGTAGCGCCCCTCTGCCGCCAGGTCGAGCATCTGCCCGCCCACCATGCCGCCGAGGCCGCTGCCCTGGGCCAGTTCGCGCACCAGCCTCAAACGCCGCGCGGCGCTGGGCGCGGTGCGGCGGTCCGCCAGCACATCGAAGGCCAGTGTCAGCAGCGCGTCGCCCACCAGCACGCCCATGGCATCATCATGGAGCTTGTGCACGGTCGGTTTGCCGCGTCGCATGTCGTCGTCATCCATGGCGGGAAGATCGTCGTGCACCAGGCTGTAGCAGTGCACGAGTTCCACCGCGCACCCTGCGCGCAGCGCGCCCGCGCTGTCCCCACCCAG